>NZ_JBSZKT010000004.1:0-394957 GCF_055690525.1 Streptosporangium sp. H13245
GGCTTTTAACACACTGTTGAGTTCTCAAGAAACGGACGCGTACACCATCACCCTGACCAACCAGCTAACCGGTCAGAACTCCGGGGCGTTCGTTTTGTTTTATTCTGTTCTTTCGTTGTGCCTTTATTCTTTCAGGCTTGCTTTTTCGTGTCAAACCGGCTTGTGTGATCCGGTTGATTCGATCTAGCTGGCCCTGCTGGAATTTCGGCGGCTCCGTTTCCAGAGCAACCCCTCAAACTTACCAGCCTCTGAGCGGCTCTGCGAACCGATCTTCGAGACCGTTGGTTTCAAAGGGATTGCCGACAAACACGACACAAGCCATACGGAAGTCACCGGAGTGATTGGAGTGGTTTGCGCCGGACCTTGCCGACATCAAAAGATTAGCAGCCCTCTCGGACCGCTCGGGACACAACGACGAACCCCGCGGCCGTATTCCCCAGGCGAAGGAACCAGCGGAGGAGCCAAGCGAAGGACCCGAAGACCGGCAACCTCACCCCTCACAACGCCCCCGCCCCCGAAGAGGGACCGGCGGGCCGAGCGGGAAGGGCCGACTCGACGGGTGGCCCCGAACAGACACCGGCGGAAACATAGACTCGGCTGAGTGAGCAGCCAGACGCCGCCGACGGCGAAGAAGGTTCCCAGCGAGCGCGTGCACCACGGGGACACCGTGGTCGATGACTACGCGTGGCTGACGGTCAAGGACGACCCGGAAGTGGTCACCTACCTGGAGGCGGAGAACGCCTACACGCAGGAGGCGACCGCCCACCTCAAGCCCCTGCAGGAGACGCTCTTCCAGGAGATCAAGGGACGCACCCTGGAGACCGACCTCTCGGTCCCCGCCCGCAAGGGCGGCTGGTGGTACTACTCGCGAACGGAGGAGGGCAAGCAGTACGGCATCCAGTGCCGGGTGGCCGCGGACGGCGAGACGCCGCCCGAGCTGAAGGCCGGGGAGTCACTTCCCGGTGAAGAGGTCATGCTCGACGGCAACGAGCTCGCCGGAGACTCCGACTTCTTCTCGATCGGCACCAGCTCGGTCAGCCCCGACGGCACCCTGCTGGCCTATTCCACCAACTTCACCGGCGACGAGCGCTTCACCCTGAAGGTGAAGAACCTCACCACCGGCGAGACCCTCCCCGACGAGATTCCCGGCATTTTCTACGGCGGCGCCTGGTCCGCCGACGGCACGACGTTCTTCTACACGACGGTCGACGACGCCTGGCGCCCCAACCAGGTCCACCGGCACACGATCGGAAGCCCGGCGGAGGACGACGCTCTCGTCCACGAGGAGTCCGACGAACGGTTCTGGGTCGGCATCGCGCTCAGCCGCAGCGAGCGCTACCTGATCCTCTCCTCCGGAAGCAAGATCACCAGCGAGGTGCGCCTCCTGGAGGCCGACAACCCCTCCGGTGAGTTCCGCGTCGTCAGGCCCCGGGAGACCGGCGTCGAGTACGGCGTCGACCACGCGGGTGACCGGTTCCTGGTCCTGCACAACCGGAACGCGGAGAACTTCGAGCTGGCCACCGCGCCCCTCGACGACCCCGGCAGCTGGACGCCGCTCATCGAGCACCGCGCCGACACCCGGCTGCTCGACGTCGACGCCTTCGAGGGCCACACCGTCGTGCACTTCCGCAGGGAGGGCCTCACCGGCATCCGCATCCTGCCCCGCGACGGGGAGGCGTACGAGATCTCCTTCCCCGAGCCGATCTACGACGTGGCCCCGTCGAGCAACCCGGAGTTCGTCACGGGACGGCTGCGGCTCGGCTACACCAGCATGATCACCCCGCCGTCGGTCTACGACTACGACCTGGGCGCGGGCGAGCTGGTCCTGCTGAAGCGGAAGGTCGTGCTGGGCGGCTACGACCCGGCCGACTACGAGCAGTTCCGCGAGTGGGCGACCGCCTCTGACGGCACCCGCGTCCCGATCTCGATCGTGGTCAGGAAGGGCACGGAGCGGCCCGCCCCCACCCTGCTGTACGGCTACGGGAGCTACGAGATCTCGATCGACCCGTCGTTCTCGATCGCGAGGCTCAGCCTGCTCGACCGGGGCTTCGTCTTCGCCGTCGCGCACGTCAGGGGCGGCGGCGAGATGGGCCGCCGCTGGTACGAGAACGGCAAGTTCCAGCAGAAGAAGAACACGTTCACCGACTTCGTCGCCGCCGCCGAGCATCTCTCCGCCACGAACTGGTCGAGCGCGATCGTCGCCAGGGGCGGTTCCGCGGGCGGGCTGCTGATGGGCGCGGTCGCCAACCTCGCGCCGGAGACCTTCGCGGGCGTGGTGGCGGAGGTGCCGTTCGTGGACGCGCTGAACACGATCCTCGACCCGTCGCTGCCGCTGACCGTGATCGAGTGGGACGAGTGGGGCGACCCGCTGCACGATCCCGAGGTGTACGCGTACATGAAGTCGTACACGCCCTACGAGAACGTGGACGGCCGGGTCTATCCGCCGATCCTGGCGATCACCAGCCTCAACGACACCAGGGTTTTCTACCACGAGCCCGCCAAGTGGGTCGCGAAGCTCCGCGACGTCGCGAGCGGCGGGCCGTTCCTGCTCAAGACGGAGATGGGCGCCGGACACGGCGGCCGCAGCGGCAGGTATGACTCCTGGCGCGAAGAGGCCTTCACCCTCTCCTGGATTCTCGACACGACGAAGGTGGCTCAATGACGTATATCGCGGCGAACGACAGGTACGACGACCGTCAGCCGTACAACAGGGTCGGCAAGAGCGGGCTCAAGCTGCCCGCCGTCTCGCTGGGGCTCTGGCACAACTTCGGCGACGACAAGCCCTTCGAGGTCCAGCGGGACATCCTGCGGAGGGCCTTCGACCTGGGGGTGACCCACTTCGACCTGGCCAACAACTACGGCCCGCCTCCCGGGACCGCGGAGACCAACTTCGGGCGGCACTTCCGCCAGGACTTCGCCCCGTACCGGGACGAGCTGGTCATCTCCACCAAGGCGGGCTACGACATGTGGCCGGGCCCGTACGGCGAGTGGGGGTCGCGTAAGTACCTGTTGTCCAGCCTGGACCGGTCGCTGGAGCGGATGGGGATCGACTACGTCGACATCTTCTACAGCCACCGGTTCGACCCGGACACCCCGCTTGAGGAGACGATGGGCGCGCTGGACCACGCGGTCCGGTCGGGCAAGGCGCTGTACGCGGGCATCTCGTCCTACTCGCCCGAGCACACCAAGGAGGCCGCGCGGATCCTGCGGGAGATGGGCACGCCGCTGCTGATCCACCAGCCCTCGTACTCGATGCTGAACCGGTGGATCGAGGGCGGGCTGCTCGACGTGCTGGAGGAGGAGGGCGTGGGCTGCATCGCGTTCTCGCCGCTGGCGCAGGGCATGCTGACCGACCGCTACCTGAACGGGATCCCCGAGGGGTCGCGGGCCTCACAGGGGCGCTTCCTCACCCCGGACATGCTCACCGGCGAGACGATGCGGCACATCCGCACCCTGAACGAGATCGCGGGCCGGCGCGGGCAGTCGCTGGCGCAGATGGCGCTGGCGTGGGCGCTGCGCGACAGGCGCGTCACCTCGGTGCTGATCGGCGCGAGCAGCGTCGAGCAGCTGGAGAACAGCCTCGCGGCGGTGGAGAACCCGTCGTTCGACGGCGGTGAGCTGGAGGCGATCGACAAGGACGCGGTCGACGCGGGCATCAACATCTGGGCCAGGTCCAGCGAGGCCTGACCCCACCCGCCCGTCCGCTCGCTCGGCCGTACGGAGGCCGCCGGTCCAGGTGACCGGCGGCCTCCGTACGCGAGAAGGCCCCGAGAAGTCCGTGAGAGGACCTAGAGCGCCTCGTGTCTCTGCAGGTACGTGAACGAGGCCCAGCCCGGCAGGACCGGGAGCCAGAAGGTCAGCAGCCGGAAGAGCAGCACGGCCGGGGCCGCCACCTCGCGCGGCACGCCCGCCAGGGTCAGACCGGCCGTGAGGGAGAACTCGACGGCGCCGAGCCCGCCGGGGGTCGGGGCGGCCGAGCCGATGGCGTTGCCCGCGAGGAAGACGATGGCGACGGCGGCGAAGTTGATGGACCCGCCGAAGGCGCGGACGCAGGCGTCCAGGCAGATCACGAAGAACAGGGTGAGCATCAGGGTGCCGCCGAAGCCCTCGATGATCTTCCGGGGTGACTGGAGGATGTCGAGCAGACGCGGGATGACGCCGGAGAACAGCGAGCGGAGCCGCGCGGTGATCATGCGGCGCAGGCGCGGCACGCTCACGATGACCAGGATCAGCACGGCCACGGCGAGCAGCGCGATCACGAGGGTGCGCGACGGGGTGAACGACGAGGCGGTGTTGGAACCGGTGATGTAGGCGAACAGCAGCAGCAGGGCGACGTGGAAGGCCAGCCCGATGAGCTGCGAGGCGCCCACGCTGGCCACCGCCTGCCCCGGAGGGATGCCGCGTTTCTGCAGGTAGCGGGTGTTGACCGCGACCCCGCTCACCGCGGCGGGCGCGACGAGCTTGACGAACGACCCGGCGAACTGGGCGAGCACCGTACGGCCGAGGGGCAGCTTCTCCGGCACGAACCCCATCAGCATGAGGGCGGCGGCGACGTAGCTCAGCATCGCGGCGACCAGCGCCACCCCGGTCCAGCCCCACTTGGCCGACGTGATCATGTTGAGGTTGATCTGGGTCAGGTAGTAGACCAGGAAGTACGCGGCGAACGCGGTGCCGATGATGGTGATCAGGGTCCGGGGGCGGAAGCGCTCCAGGCGCACCTCCTCGGCCTCGGTCCTCGGCTTGAGCTCGACGATCCGGTCGCGGATCTCGGTGAGCAGCTCCTTGTTCTTGGTGAGCGCGGCCCTGGTCTCGCGGGTCAGCGCGATCCGCTGGAGCAGGGGGAGCGCGTCGGCGAGCACCCCGGACCCGGCCACGGCCGCCGCGGCGGCGACCGCCCGCTCGGCGCCGACGCGCAGGCTGAGGTAGGTGAGCAGCTGGGCGATGTCGAGGCGGAGCAGCAGGTCACCGGCGGCGATCTCACCGCTGCGGGCGTCCGTCAGGATGACCCGGCCCTCGCCGTCGACGTGGATGCTGTCGCCGGTCAGCCGCCGGTGGGCGAGCCGCTGGACCTGCAGCAGCAGGACCTGCTCCCAGATCTGGGCGAGCAGGTTGTCGTCGATCTCGTTGTCGGGGATGTTGTCGAGCGCGCGGGTGGGGGTGTGCTCGTAGGCGAGCAGCGCGGCCTCGGTGCCGATCTCGCTGGTGCCGACGAGCCTGGGGGTGCTCGCTCCGGCGGCCTGCGCGGCGTACGCCATGAGGGCCTCGCGCTCCAGCTCGGCGCGGAGGGAGCGGATGGCCTTGCGGCGGGTCTCGGAGTTGAGGCGGATGCGCCGCCAGAGGCGGTAGAGCACTCCGGCTACCTGGCGGTCACGGTCGAGGACGGTGACGTCGAGGCGGCTGCCGTCCTTGAGGTCGACGGCGTAGCGGCGGCTGCTCTGGTGGTCGTCGTCGAGCCTGCGGGCCTTGACGGGGACGAAACCCAGCTTGCGGAGCGCCGCGACGACCGCGCTGCCCGGGGGGCGGGTGTTGGGACTGCCCACGCCGTACAGGGTGGCGTAGCCGACGGCCAGCCCGACCAGGACGGAGACGACGATGCCGAGGATGGTGGCGGCGAGCCCGGCGAACAGGGCGACGGCGTTGAGCGCGACCGCGCTCCACAGGGCCGCCCGCCAGGTGGGGCGACGGGATATCCGCACCGCGGTGACGTAGGCGATGATCGGGGTGAGCAGGGTGTTGATCGGCTCGACCCCGGCCCGGTTGCCGGTGAGCAGGACCCGCAGGTCCTCGGGGCCGACGTAGAGGATCCACTCGCCGATCACGAAGGAGAACACCATCGCGGCGATGGCCGCGAAGAGCCCTTCGGCCACCCGGAGGCCGTCGCGGTGGAGCACCCGCTCGATGGCGAAGGCGACGGGCACGCCGAGCATGGCCGACGCGCTCAGCACCCCGGCCAGGCCGCTGAGCAGGAACGGCGCCCGGCTGGTGCCGTCGGCGACGTCGCCCTCCAAGCCGTTCAGGGT
The DNA here is from genome assembly GCF_055690525.1 of Streptosporangium sp. H13245. Taxonomy (NCBI): domain Bacteria; kingdom Bacillati; phylum Actinomycetota; class Actinomycetes; order Streptosporangiales; family Streptosporangiaceae; genus Streptosporangium; species Streptosporangium sp. H13245. The sequence goes on from NZ_JBSZKT010000004.1 coordinate 6,021, forward strand.
CTTCTTCGCGACGAGCGCGAGCAGGACCACGGCGACGAGCACGAGCAGGGTCGCCAGGAACCTCAGCAGGTCGGAGGGACGGCGGATCCGCTGCGGGAGCAGCGGCTCGACGACGTGCACGACGAGATCGTCGTCCGTCGCCGGCCTCGTGCCGCCGACGGACGCTGTTTCGTCCAGTTCCCCGATTTTCGTCACCGCCTGCGATTCTGCACGTTCTGCATTACAGGTGCGTCACCGATCTTCTTCAGTGTCCACAATCAGAGTCATGCGTATCTCTGTAGCCTCCGACAGTCTTGACGGTGTGGCTTCCATCCTGGTCGCTGAAATCGAAAAAAGAGGTCACACGGTGATACCTCATGGTGCCGTGGCCGACGAGCGGGCCGACTGGGCGTGGTGCTGCGCGCGTGCCGCCGGGGATGTGGCCTCGGGATCGGCCGACCAGGCGGTCGTGTGCTGCTGGACCGGGACGGGCGCGTCGATCGCGGCGAACAAGGTGCCCGGCGTGCGGGCGGCGCTGTGCGCGGACGCGGCCACGGCGGACGGGGCACGTCGCTGGAACGACGCCAACGTACTGGCGATCAGCCTCCGGTTGACCTCCGCTCCCCTGCTCGGGGAGATCCTGGATGCCTGGTTCGCGGGAAGCCCCAGCCTCGACGAGGGGGACCAGGCGAACGTAGCGTACCTGTCGCAGATGGAGAATTGACCGTTCTACCTGCGGGAACAATCAATTCAATGGGTGAAGGCCTGAAAGGCTGAACGTCATGTTCCGTCACCCGCCCGCGTGCCGCCGAGCCGCGCCCGAGGGGCGGGAAGCCCCTTCCGCCGCCCCGAGGACGTTGATGACCACGATCATCGTGGTCTCGGTCATGTCCCTGGCCGCCGTGGCCGCCGCCTCCCCCGTCCCGTCCGTTCCCGGGGGTGGCGGCTCCGAACCGTCGGCCGAGGTCCCTCTGCCGCCGGACGCGAAGGCGTTCGGGGCGTCGATCAAGCTCGCGGCCCTCAGGCAGCACCTGAAGGAGCTCCAGAGCATCGCCGACGCCCACGGCGGCACCCGGGCGGCGGCGACACCGGGTTACGACGCGTCGCTGGCCTACGTCGCGGACAAGCTCCGCGCCGCCGGGTACGACGTCACCTCGCAGGAGTTCAAGATCTCCTTCTTCCGCGAGATCACGGCCCCCGAGCTCAAGCGGACGCTGCCCTCGGCCAAGGCGTACGTGGCCGGCACCGACTTCAGGACCATGACGTACTCCGGCTCGGGGAAGGTGACGGCCCCGGTGCAGGGGGTCGACCTGACCCTGCCGCCGGACAAGGCGCTGGAGTCCGACTCGGGGTGTGAGGCGAGTGACTTCTCCACCTTCGTCCGGGGCAACATCGCACTGATCCAGCGCGGCACCTGCAGTTTCCAGGTCAAGGCGGAGCAGGCCGAGGCCGCGGGCGCGTCCGCTGTGATCATCTTCAACGACGGCCGGACGGGCCCGAGAACCGGCGACCGCGGGGCCATGCTCGTCGGCTCGATCAACACCTCCACCGTGAGCATCCCCGTTGTCGGCACCGGCTTCGCGATCGGCGAGGAGCTGGCGGCGCCGGGGACGAAGGCGTCACTCGTCGTGGACGCCGAGAGCGCCCCCGACCGCAGGACGCGCAACCTCATCGCCGAGAGCCGCTGGGGCGACCCGGACAGGGTCGTCATGCTCGGCGCCCATCTGGACAGCGTCATGATGGGTCCCGGCGTCAACGACAACGGCTCGGGCACCGCGGGCATCCTGGAGACGGCACTGGCGGCGAAGTCGCTGCGGACGAAGAACAGGTTGCGCTTCGCCTTCTGGGGCGCCGAGGAGCTGGGCCTGCTCGGTTCGAAGCACTACGTGTCGGCCCTGCCCCCGGCGGCGCGGACGAAGGTCAAGCTCTACCTGAACTTCGACATGATCGCCTCACCGAACTACGTTTTCGGGATCTACGACGGCGACTCGTCCGGAAAGGTGGCCGGTGCGACGCCGCCTCCCGGATCGGGGCAGATCGAGAAGCTCTTCCAGTCGTACTTCACGGCGGTGGGCGAGCCGTACCAGGACGCCGAGTTCAGCGGGCGCTCCGACTACGGCCCCTTCATCGCGATCGGCGTCCCCTCGGGCGGGCTGTTCACCGGCGCGGAGCGCCTCAAGAGCCCCGAGGAGGCCGCGAAGTTCGGCGGCACGGCCGGGGTCGCGTACGACAAGTGCTACCACCAGGCGTGCGACACCCTCGCCAACGTCAACGACAGGGCGCTCGCGGTGAACGGCGGCGCGATCGCGGCGGCGGCCTTCGTCTACGCGTACGCCCGCGACTTCCCCGACGCTCCCAATGTCCCCGGGGGTTCCAGCGGCTCCGAGGGTCCTGGCGAGCCCGGCAAGGGGGGCGTCATCCCCGGCACGCCGGGGATCGGCGCGGGCGGCCTGGAACCCGGCCACGGTCACGAGCACGAGCACGAGCACGGCGGTCTTCTCAAGTGACATGAGAATCGTGTGACATACGGCGACGGGAGAGCCGGGTGCGCGGGGTCAGGTGATCCGGGGGCCGTGTGGCGCAGGACCACGGGAGAGCAGGGTGCGCGGGCTCGGGTGACGCGGGGGCCGTGTGACGTACGGCGGCGGAGGGCCGGGTGCGCGGGGCCGGAAAGGGGAGAGCGCGTGCGTCCCGGCCGGGGGGCGCGGCTACAGTCGGGGCATGTCGTCAGGCGAACTGCGAGTGCTGGGGGCGTGCCCCCTGGACTGCCCCGACACCTGCTCCTGGGTGGTGACCGTCCAGGACGGCAGTGCCGTCAAGATGCGCGGCAACCCGGATCATCCGTACACCCGGGGCGCGCTCTGCGTGAAGGTCAACCGCTACCTGGAGCACACCCGGGCGGCCGACCGCATCCTGCACCCGATGCGGCGGACCGGCCCGAAGGGGTCGGGCCGGTTCGAGCGGATCAGCTGGGACGAGGCCCTGGAGGAGATCTCCGTACGGCTGCGAGGCATCGTCGACGAGCACGGCGGCGAGGCGATCTGGCCCTATCTGGGCACCGGCACGCTGGGATACGTCCAGGGGTCCGAGGGGATCGCCGGGAGGCGGTTCTGGAACGTCCTCGGGGCGTCGAGGCACTTCCTGAACATCTGCTCCTCGGCCGGGAACTCCGGGCTGCGGGAGGTCTACGGCACGCCCGGCGGCATGGATCCCGAGACGTTCGCCCTGTCCAGGCTCATCCTGCTGTGGGGGACGAACACGCTGACGACCGGGCACCACCTGTGGAAGTTCGTTCAGGACGCCCGCGCGGCCGGGGCGCACGTGGTGGCGATCGACCCGATCCGCACCCGTACCGCGGAGCAGGCCGACGAGCACCTGCCGATCCGGCCCGGCACCGACGCGGCCCTCGCCCTGGGGCTGATGAACGTCGTCCTCGCTGAGGGCGCCGAGGACCGCGACTACCTGGAGAACCACACGAGCGGCTGGGAGAACCTCCGCGAGGAGATCCTGCGCCATCCCCCGGCGCGCGTGGCGGAGATCACCGGGCTTCCCGAGGCCGACATCCGGGCCCTGGGCACGCGTCTGGCGCGTACGCGGCCCACCGGTATCCGGGCCACCATGGGCGTGCAGCGGCACGCGGGCGGCGGCACCGCGATGCGGACGATCGCCTCCATCCCCGGCGTGACCGGCGACTGGCGCCACCCGGGCGGCGGGATCGCGTACTCCACCAGCGGGCACGTCCACCTGAACATCGACACCCGCGACGACCTGCTCCCCGGGCCGGTCCGGACGCTCACCATGACCCGGCTCGCCGACGAGCTGGACGAGTCGGTCAGGTGCCTGTGGGTGTACGCGGCCAACCCGATGGGCTCCACCTCCGGCCAGAGCCGGATCCGCGAGAGGCTGCTGCGCGAGGACCTGTTCACCGTCGTGATGGAGCAGTTCCCGACCGACACCGTCGACTACGCCGACATCGTCCTCCCCGCCACCATGCAGATCGAGCACGCCGACCTGCACGCGGGGTACGGGCACATGTACCTGCTGTGGAACGAGCCCGCCGTCGAGCCGCCGGGCGAGTGCCTGTCCACCACCGAGACGTTCCGCCGCCTGGCGCGGCACATGGGGCTCACCGAGCCGTCCCTGTACGACTCCGACCTGGAGCTGGCCGAGCAGCTGCTCACCTCGGGGCATCCCTCCCTGGAGGGGATCACGCTCGACCGGCTGCGCAAGGAGGGCTGGGTCCGCCTCAGCGTCCCCCAGCCGTTCGTGCCGTTCACCGACGGCTTCCCGACGCCCTCGGGCCGGATGGAGTTCGGCTCGGGACCGGCCTACGTCCCGTCGCACACGGCCTCGGCCGCACCGGGGCCGTACCCGCTGGCGTTGATCACGCCCGCCTCCCACACCTTCCTCAACACCACCTTCGGCAACAATCCCGAGCTGCTGAAGCGCTCGAAGGGCCCGCGGATCCTGGTCAACCCCGAGGACGCCGCGCGGAGGGGGCTGAGCGAGGGACAGCGGGCCCGGGTGTTCAACGACGAGGGCGAGTTCGAGGCCGTGGTCGAGATCAGCGAGAAGGTACGGCCCGGCGTGGTCGCGTCCACCAAGGGACACTGGCGCAAGCTCAGCCCGGGAGGCGCGACGGCGAACGCCGTGGTGGCCGCCCGCGACGCCGACATGGGCCGGGGCGCCGTCTACCACGACAACCTGGTCGAACTCGCTCCGTGCGCCCCCGGATGACCGGCGCTCGCGTTTGGTGCCGACGAGTTCACCGGTCCGCTCGACACGCCGGTGAGGTGATGCCGTGGCCGGCCGTGGTCCTGGCGAATCGGCGGGCGAGGTGTTCGAAGGCGTCGGTGAGCTCGCCGGGGCCGATGACGTCGATGTCGGCGTCGTAGCGGGCGATGGCGGCGGCGAGGGCGGGCCAGGACCAGGATCCGAGGGTGAGCCGGCAGCGGTGGGGGCCGATCTCCTCGACGAGCCCGTCGCGGGTGTAGAGGGCCACGGTGGCGGCGGGCAGGTCGAGGATCACCGTGCCCCGGCAGGGCCAGTCGCCCAGGGCGTCGCCGGAGCCTCGGAACGTGCCGGTGACGAAGGTGGCGACGTCCCCTCCGGGCAGGGCGCGGGGGGTGAACCGGGGCCCGCCGGGGGTGCGCGGGGTGATCCGGTCGGCGCGGAAGGTGCGCCAGTCGTCGCGGTCGAGGTCCCAGGCGATGAGGTACCAGCGTCCGTCCCAGGTGACGACGTGGTGGGGCTCGACGCGGCGCGGGGGTCTGTCCGTGGCCTCGCCGCCGTAGTCGAAGCGCAGGATCTCGCGGGCGTGGACGGCGGCGCTGACGGTCAGGAGCACGTCGCCGTCGACCGGGGTGGCCGCCCGGGTGCGGGGTCGTTCGACGGCGGTGACGCGCAGCGCGTCGACGCGATGCCGGAGCCGGGAGGGCATGACCTGCCGGATGGTGTTCAGTGCCCGTTCGGCGGCTTCCGCGAGGCCGTTGCCGGGGGTGGTGGCGGCGATCCGCAGGGCGACGGTGAGGGCGACGGCCTGTTCGTCGTCGAACAGCAGCGGCGGTAGTTCGGTGCCCGCGCCGAGCCGGTAGCCGCCGTCAGGACCTTTGACGGCGGCGATGGGGTAGCCGAGCTCGCGGAGGCGGTCGACGTCGCGGCGCACGGTACGCAGGCTGATGCCCAGGCGGTCGGCCAGCACCGTGCCGGACCAGTCCCGGCGGGTCTGCAGCAGCGACAGCAGGGCCAGCAGCCGGGCGGAGGTTTTCGGCATGAACCTGATTCTGCCTGCAGTAGGTGCCACATCCTGTCACCTACCCCTGCGAATCTCCGTATCGAGGCGGCCCGTCCTCAGTTCTCAAAAACGGACTTAACGCCATACATCAGGCGTACCGCGCCTGGAAAATCACCAAGGAGTCACCAGCATGGCCATCTCCACCACCACCCACCTGAACTTCCGCGGCGACGCCCGCGCGGCGCTGGAGTTCTACCGGACCGTGTTCGGCGGCCACCTCACCACCATCGCCTACGGCGACTTCGGCATGCCGAAGGACCTGCCCGACGCCGACAAGATCGTCTTCGGCCAGGTCACGGCCGACAACGGTTTCAGCATCATGGCCTACGACGTACCCGGCCAGGCACCGGCCGCCGCCGCGCCCGCCGCCACCACCCGCGAGCACGGCATGACGCTGACCGGCGAGCGGTTCTTCGTCTCCGTCCGCGGCGAAACCACCGAGGAGGTCGGCGCGCTGTGGGACAGGCTCGCCGACGGCGCCGACCTCATCGAGAAGTACGGCCCCTCGCCGTGGGCCCCGGGCTTCGGGATGCTGACCGACCGCTTCGGCGTCACCTGGATCCTCGACGTCGCCGCCCCGTACACCGGCTGACCACCGCACTCATCCGGTCCGAGACGGCCTTCCCCGGCCGTCCCGGACCACCCGGCCCTCCGCCTTCCGAACTTCCGAAGGAACAGATTCGGAGAGGGGAAGCCCGATCTTCTCGTGAAACTCACGAACCAGGCGCGCCGGTGATCCATCCATGCGCGCCAGCCTAGGCCGTACCCTCGAAGACAGCACGACTGACCAGCACCGAAGCCCCTCCGGCCCACATCACTCCACGAACCGCCCGAGAGCCGTCCGGGCGGCGTCGTCGAACAGGGCGACCGTGGACAGGTCCTCGAACAGCCGGACGTACGTCTCCACGTCGCGGGAGTCGGTCAGGGTCAGCTCGGACGTGTAGGTCTCCACCGCCACCCGCTGCTCGTCGAAGATCGCGAAGCCGTGCAGGGCGACCCGAGGCAGCTCCGCCGACCAGGGCACGACGCCGAGCCGGACATTGGTCAGCGTGGAAAGGTTCGCCAGCCGGTCGAGCTGTGCGCGCATCACCGCCGAGGGACCGAGTCGCACCCTCAGGGCGGCCTCGGTGACGAGGAACTCGAACCGGTGGTCGGAGGAGTAGAGCAGGGTCTGGCGCTCCATCCGAGCCACCACCGCCCGCGACATCTCCTCCTCGCTGAGGAACATGCTCCTGACGAAGATCTGCCGTGCGTACTCGGCGGTCTGGAGCAGGCCGGGAACCACGGCCGGATGGAACGACCGGCGTAGCGCCGTGGCTCGCTCCCGCTCAGCCAACATCGTCTGCTTGGCCTCTCCCCGGCCGCCGGACCTTCTCCATGTCGCGATGTCGGTGCTGATCCGCGTCAGCTCTTCGAGCAGATCTTCCCGCGTCTCGGAGCCCAGCCCGATGGCCTCGGCCAACCGGGTGACCATCTCGACCGAGGGCAGCATCTTCCCAGTCTCGATCTTGGAGATGGTCGGCTGCGTGACCCCGGCCGTCACCGCGAGACGCTTGCCGCTTATGCCTGCGGCCTCGCGAAGCTCGCGCATACGCCCACCGAACTGGCGGAGCTGGCGTGACCGGTAATCATCCATCCCGCCATGATGCCAGCGGTCGGGCCGCCTGCCAGGCAAGGTCACGAGCGAGGACATATGCCCACGCATCGCCCTGGTGCAGCTCCCGCCCGCTCAACTCACCCTCGTCGTCGTAGTGCATGAGCACGACCGCGCTCTCGTCGAACAGCCAGAAATCCGTGGCCGGGACACCTTGGGGCACCCACTCGCGTTCGACGAGCCGGATCTCCTCGCCGAACGCCGAGTTTCTGGCGTAGCTTTCCATCTCCCACCGGACGTACTCGCTCAAGGGCAGCTCCACCACGTGGACGCGCCGCATCCGGACACCTCTGGGGATCAGCAGTTTGAGCCGTTCCTGCCAGGGCGTGACCGCGCCGGGCCAGGGAGCTCCCGATCTCCACGCGGCGAGCCGCGCCTCCTCGCCAGCGACCTTGTACGCCTGCCGGACTTCCAGCCGGAACACGTCGCGGGTCGAGGAGGCGAACAGCTCGCCCAGATTGGCAGTGGTCACAGGCCGCGCAGCATCTCGGCGGGGACCTCGACCGCCATCTCACCGTCCGGCGTGGTGATCGCGTTGAACACGTCGCCCTGCACGACGTACGTCCCCCGATCGGTCTTGAACACCTTGGGGCAGTCGTCGCCCTCACATCCGCGCAGCTGGACCAGTTGCATGCCTGTCCTCCAGTGGTGTTGCCGATGTATGCCTCTTCAAGTTAGCCAGTAAGGCATAGTCACGCAAGCGATGACTCCAACTTTCCCGCCACCTTGGCATCCTCATGCAAGGAATAGCTTCCATATGAGGCATAGACAGGCATAGCTTAGGCATATCAACAACCTGCTCCACGAGAGAGACCCCATGAAAACGCCTGACTACAAGCGTGAAGAGATCGAGTGGACCCAGGCCACCGCCAGACAGCTCGGCGACGTCTGGCGGGGAATCGTCTCCAGGCACCGACCGAGCTGGGTTCCCGAGCTCATCCTTCCCAGGCTTCACCCCAAGGCCGACGACCACATCGTCTGGATGCTCACCAGCGACCAGGCGACCCTCCTCCTTCAGGTCCTCCGCACGCCCGCCTCCGAATAGGCCATCAGGCCATGACGAGGCCCACATGCACCGGCCTCCACCTCGGCCGCCCATTCGCCGGATACCGGCAGATCGACTGGTGGCCTCCAACGCACTGGGCAACCGTCGATCTGCGCGTCCGGTCCTTCACGTGCTCGTGCCGGAACGTCTACTACGAGTTCGGTCAGGCCGGTGGCAGCTTCGCCATCCAACGCACGATCAAGGCAACCGACGGGTTGATCGTTGAACGGACGAGACCGATGCGCTTCCAGCAGGCAGAGGACCTGTGGCTTTCCATCTTTCAAGGACTCGCCTGATAGATGCCGTTTACCTCTATCGCGAGTCCCTGCTGCACATGCCAACGACGTCCCCGAGGGGGCGGACTCCGGGGATAGTCAGGGTTGCTCCCCGATGTGGGCAGGGGAGGGGGAAAGGCACGCTGGTGGCATGAAAGATGAACTGACTCGAAGTGATGAGATGTCCGTCGCCGGGGCGGCGTTGCGCGGGGCGCCCTGGAAGACCGCGGCGGTGGCCGGTGGCGCGGTGGCGATCACCGGTTTCGTGCTGAGCGTGTTCGCCGACGGCGGGGACCTGCCGTGGGCGGTGGCGATGGGTATCGGCCTGTTCTCGCTCATCGCGGCCATCGGCTCGATCAGCAGGCCCACCGTCGGGGACCGGGTGACCAGGGAGGCGCGGCTCTGGGCGCTGCGTCACCCGTGGAGGTTCTCCCTCTATCCGGCCCTCGGCTCCGCGATCCTCCTGTATCCGGTTCAGCTCGTCCTCGACCGCGAAGGCGTCTTCGGGGCGGCGCTGGAGGCGCTGCAGGGAGGTCTCGCGATCTATCTGATCACCGCGTTCGTCGCCATGACCCTCAAGGGACGCGGCCAGACCTCGCTGCCCGGTGGCCGCTGAACCTCACGGTCCGGCCGTCCGGCCCCCGGTGGCCGGGCCGTCTCGCGCTCGTCCGGGCTCCCGGCCCGGCCGAGCCTTTCGGCGTGACCGGGCCGAGGCCGTCCGGAGACGCTAGACCCTCTCGTACTCGGCGCGGCAGACGCAGAACTCGTTGCCCTCGGGGTCGAGCATCGTGACCCAGCCGCTGCCGTCGGGGTTGCGGTGGTCCTCGGTGATCGTGGCCCCGAGCCCGGCCAGGCGCTCGACCTCCTCCTCGCGGGTGGTGCCCGCCGAGCCGGTGAGGTCGAGGTGGACGCGGTTCTTGGCCGCCTTGCCCTCGGGGACCTTGATGAACAGCAGGTCGACCCGGCCGCCCTGGAGAAGGATCTCGTCGTCGTTCTTCTCCGTATCCGGGTGAAGCTCCCCGCCGGTGGCGTCGCGCCAGAAGGTCGCCAGCTCGTACGGCTGGGCGCAGTCGAAGGTCACGCTGTGAACGTCAATCATGAGCCCACCCAACCCGACACCACCAAAGCCGTCAAGCTGGTTTCGGGCGGGCCACATCGGTGGACGTACCCGGGTGGCCCGCCGAAATGCCCGGGCGCGGTCAGTGGCCGCCTCCGGCGAGGTTGAGCCCGATGACGCCCGCGATGATGAGCAGGATCGAGGCGATCTTGAGGGCCGACGTGTTCTCGCCGAGGGCGACGATGCCCAGCACGGCGGTGCCGACGGCTCCGATGCCCGTCCAGACGGCGTAGGCCGTACCGACCTCCAGGGTCTTCAGGCCCATGGCGAGCAGACCGAAACTGAGCACGCCGAAGACCACGAAGCCGACGATCGGCAGCGGTACGGAGAATCCGTCGCTCAGCTTGAGTGAGTACGCCATCGCGACTTCGAACAGACCGGCGACCACGATGAAGATCCAGGCCATGACAACTCTCCCTTGATCAGGAGCGTCGTCTTTGCCTACCGGGTACGGCGCGTCTCGTCCGGGAACGCCCTTTTGAGCGTTCTATCGGAGGAACGAGCCGGATATCACTTTGATTCCCATCGGAGCATGAACCACCGGTCGCGGCGGCCCCAGGGAGCGATGGCCTCAGGGGACGACGGCCCCAGGCGTCCTGGCCGCTCTCGGGGATGTCCCAGTGTCCAGGACCCCTCTATCGGGCTCTGGAGCGTCTCCAGGCGGCGTGACGAACGTCCTAGTAGGGGTTGTTTTCTAGGGGTTACTCACGGGTAGCATTACAGGTAACGTTACTGGCGAGTATGGACAGTTCCGGACCCCCGGTTTCAAGGAGCAAACCCCATGGGCCACTACAAGAGCAATGTCCGTGACCTGGAGTTCAACCTCTTCGAGGTCTTCGGGCGACGGGACATCCTGGGCACCGGCCCCTACGCCGATCTGGACGAGGACGTCGTGCGGAGTGTCCTGGAAGAGGTCAACCGTCTCGCCACGGGCGTGCTCGCCGACTCCTTCGAGGAGGGCGACCGGACGCCGCCGGTGTTCGACCCCGCCACCTCGACGGTGACGATGCCGGAGGGCTTCAAGAAGTCCTTCGCCGCCTACCGCGACGCGGGCTGGACCAACCTCGGCCTTCCCATCGAGATGGGCGGTCCCGGCCTGCCGAGCAGTGTGAGCTGGGCCCTGGCCGAGCTGGTGCTCGGTTCCAACCCCGCCATCTGGATGTACTCCAGCGGCCCTGCCTTCGCCCACATCCTGCACACGATCGGCACCGAGGACCAGCGGCGCTACGCCGAGCTGGCCATCGAGAACCAGTGGGGCGCCACCATGGTGCTCACCGAGCCGGACGCGGGCTCCGACGTGGGCGCGGGCCGCGCGAAGGCCGTACGGCAGGACGACGGCACCTGGCACATCGAGGGCGTGAAGCGCTTCATCACCAGCGCCGAGCACGACCTGTCCGACAACATCTTCCACCTGGTGCTGGCCCGCCCCGAGGGGCACGGCGTCGGCACCAAGGGCCTGTCGATGTTCCTGGTCTCGAAGTACCACGTGGACCTGGAGACCGGCGAGCTCGGTGAGCGCAACGGCGTCCACGTCACCAACGTCGAGAAGAAGATGGGGCTCAAGGTCTCCACGACCTGCGAGGTCACCTTCGGCGGCGAGCGCCCGGCCGTGGGCACGCTGATCGGCGAGGTGCACGAGGGCATCAAGCAGATGTTCATGATCATCGAGCACGCCCGGATGATGGTCGGCTCGAAGGCGATCGCCACGCTCTCCACCGGTTACCTCAACGCCCTCGCCTACGCCAAACAGCGGGTGCAGGGCGCCGACCTCACCCAGATGGCCGACAAGTCGGCCCCGCGCGTGACGATCACCCACCACCCGGACGTACGCCGGGAGCTGATGCTCCAGAAGTCGTACGCCGAGGGCATGCGGGCCCTGGTCATGCTCACCGCCACCTACCAGGACGACGTGCTGATCGCCGAGCACGAGGGCCGCAGGAACGAGCACGCCGAGGCGATGAACGACCTGCTGCTCCCGCTGGTCAAGGGTGTCGGCTCCGAGCGCTCGTACGAGCTGCTGGCCCGCTCGCTGCAGACCCTGGGCGGGTCCGGCTACCTGCAGGACTACCCGATCGAGCAGTACATCAGGGACGCGAAGATCGACTCCCTCTACGAGGGCACCACCGCGATCCAGGGCCTGGACCTGTTCTTCCGCAAGGTCCTGCGCAACCAGGGGGCCGCCCTCGGCTCGCTGTACGGCGACGTGAAGGCCTTCGCCGCCTCCGAGGCGGGCAACGGGCGGCTGAAGGAGGGGCGCAAGCTCCTGGGCGAGGCCGCGGACGAGGTCAAGGCCATGGCCGACACCATGGCGGGCTGGGCGATCGGCTCGCTGGAGACCCCGCAGGAGGTCTACAAGGTCGGCCTCAACACCACCCGGTTCCTGCTCGCCCTGGGCGACGTGGTGATCGGCTGGCTGCTGCTGCGCCAGGCGGAGGTGGCCCTGACCGCGCTGGGCTCGGCCACCGAGGGAAGCGACCACGCCTTCTACACCGGCAAGGTCTCCGCGGCGGCGTTCTTCGCCCAGACCGTCCTGCCCCGGATCGCCGCCGAGCGCCGTACGCTCGACGCCACCGACCAGGACCTGATGGAACTCCCCGAAGAGGCCTTCTGACCCGGCCGAAGGCGACCTGACCCGGCCTGAGCCCCGCTGCCTCAGGCCCGACGATCACCTGCTCCCGCGGCAGGCACGACGAGGGACCGGCCCCGTTCTCACGGAGCCGGTCCCTCGTCCGTTTTCCGGCTCCCCGCTTCGTGACGCGACCGTACGGGCGTCCCGGGACGGCGGGTTCACCGCTGGTCCGTGCCGTTCGGCAGGAAGCCGGGGAGGACGAAAAGGATGGATCACGGCAAAGTCATTGACAACGACCCTCTGTTATTCTCATACTGAGATTGTCTCAAGTTGAGAAGGACATGTGATGGATGAATCCGAATTCCTGGCCGGTTACGACCCTCGGGCATACCCGGCGGTCGCGGTGACGGTCGACGTGGTGGCGCTGACGATTCGCGGGGGCGGGTTGCGCGTTCTGCTGATCAGGCGGGCCGAGCAACCCCATGCGGGGCTGTGGGCGCTACCCGGCGGGTTCATCCGGCCGGGAGAGGATCTGCCGCAGGCCGCGGCGCGGGAGCTGGCCGAGGAGACGGGGCTGTCCGGGCCGTCGGGTCGAACGCACATCGAGCAGCTCGCCAGCTACGGGGCGCCCGAGCGTGATCCGCGGATGCGGGTCGTGTCGGTCTCCTACCTGGCGTTCGCCCCGGACCTGCCCGATCCCCGGGCGGGCTCGGACGCGGCCGACGCCTCCTGGCACCCGGTCGACAAGCTGCCCGAGCTCGCGTTCGACCACGACCGCATCCTGGCGCACGGGCTGGAGCGGGCGCGCGGCAAGCTGGAGTACACCCCGCTGGCCACCGCGTTCGCCGGTGAGAGGTTCACGATCTCCGAGCTGCGCGGTGTCTACGAGACGGTCTGGGGAGTGCCGCTGCACGCGGGCAACTTCCACCGCAAGATCCTGTCGGTGCCCGGCTTCGTGGAGAGCACCGGCGAGACCACCGAGAGCGGCGGGGCCAGGGGCGGCCCGCGCGCCAAGCTCTACCGGGCCGGGGACGCCCGGCTCCTGCACCCCGCCCTGTTGCGGCCCGCCAGGGAGGAACAGATCAGATGACCACCACGGCCGAGGCGATCGCGCTGGTGACCGCCGCCCACACGCCCGACGACCTGTTCGGCGGGGACTCCCCCCACCGGGCGTACCGGAGGCTGGCGAGGCTGCTGCACCCCGACCTCGCGCCGGGGGCGGAGGCGGCCGAGGCGTTCACCCGGCTGGCGAGACTGTGGGCGGCCCGTGACGGGGGCTCGAAGGGAACCCCGGAGCGGGCCAAGGAGACGGTGATCACCACCAGGCGGGGCACCTACCGGATCGGGGGCGTCTTCCGGCGGGGCGCGTCTGCCGTGCTCTACGAGAGCGGCCCCGACACGCTGCTCAAGCTCCCGCGCAGCCACGCGGACAACGACCTCATGCGCCGCGAGGCGGAGTCCCTGGAGACGATCGCACGCGACGGCGACCCGCTGCTCCTGCCGTACGTCCCCCGCCTGGTGGAGTCGTTCCGGCACCGGTCGGAGGGGGTCGAGCGGCAGGCCAACGTGATCAGCCGGGTGCCGGACGGGTTCCTGAGCCTGGACGAGGTCCGGCGGCGGCGGCCGGTGCTGGACGTACGGGACGCGGCGTGGATCTGGCGGCGGCTGCTGGTGGTCGTCGGCGCGGCCCACCGCGCGGGGGTCGTGCACGGCGCGGTGTTCGGGCACCACGTCCTCGTCCACCCGCTCGACCACGGGCTGGTGCTCGTCGACTGGAGCCAGTCGGTCCCGGTCGGCACCCCGATCACCGCCCTCGTGGCCAGGCACCGCGACGACTACCCGCCCGGGGTCCTGGCCAGGAAGCCCGCGACCCCGGCCACCGACATCAACCTCGCGACCCGCTGCGTGGCCGCCCTCATGGGCGACCGCGTCCCCACCTCGGTCAGGAACTTCGTCAGGGGCAGCCTGCTCAGCCCGCCGAACGACGCGTGGCGGCTGCTGGGAGAGCTCGACGACCTGCTCGACGACCTGTACGGGCCGAGGAAGTACCGGCCGCTCCATCTCTGACCTTCGTAACGACTCCATAGAACGTTCCACCTCTGATCCGAGGAGATCACCCGTGGGAAGCGGAATCTGGTCCACCGACGTCTACTCCGCCGCCGCGAGCTACCGCGCGGCCAAGGGTTCGAGCGCCTTCGCCTACAGCGACAGCGGCGCCCGCTCCGCTCACCCCGACCTCGACCCGCACGGGGTGGCGCTCCGCGAGAGCCGCGACTCCGCCGAGCACCCCAACTCCCTGGCCGTGGCCGTCCTGTTCGACGTGACCGGCTCGATGGGCGGGGTGCCCCGCACCCTCCAGACCAAGCTGCCCGACCTGCTCGGGCTGCTGCTCCGCAAGGGGTACGCCACCGACCCGCAGATCCTCTTCGGCGCGATCGGCGACGCCACCTGTGACCGGGCCCCGCTGCAGGTCGGCCAGTTCGAGTCCGACAACCGGATGGACGAGCACCTGGGCAAGATCCTGCTTGAGGGCGGGGGCGGCGGCCAGATGACCGAGTCGTACGAGCTGGCGATGTACTTCATGGCCAGGCACACCTCGATCGACTGTTTCGAGAAGCGGGGCCGCCGGGGCTACCTGTTCATCATCGGCGACGAGCTGCCCTACCCGCAGGTCAGGCGGCGGGAGGTCGAGAAGGTGATCGGTGAGCGGCTCCGGCGCGACATCCCGACCAAGGACATGGTCGCCGAGCTGACCAGGATCTACGACGTCTACTACATCCTCCCGGCCGGAGCGAGTTACGCCGGGGACGGCCGGGTGCTGGCCGCCTGGCGCGAGCTGCTCGGCCAGAACGTGCTGGAGCTGGACGACCTGGACGCGGTCTGCGAGACCATCGCGCTCACCGTCGGCCTCGGCGAGGACGCCATCGACCTGCGAGAAGGGCTGGACGACCTCGACGAGCTCGGCTCGAACGCCGGAACCGCCGTGGGCAAGGCCCTCGCCGAACTCGACCGGGGCACCCTCGTGGTGGCCGACGGGCTCGACCTGGGTGGCGACAGCGGCGTGATGCGGCTCTGAAGACCTCCCCGCCGTGCGGCGGCCACCGCGAAAGCGGCGGGGAGTGCCACCACGAGGGGAGAAGGTTCCTCCCCGGCGGGGACGACGCCTCGCCGGGGAGGAACCTGCGGTGCGCGGGAACGGCGAAGGGGGTTCCGGCGGAGGGCTTTCGACAGGGGTTTCGGCGGAGGGCCCTCCGGGGGCTCCCGGTGAAGGACGCGGCGGGGGTTCCGGGGGAAAGAGTCGCCGGGGAGAACGAGGAAGAGGAGGAGACGAGGGTGAACGGGTGGCCGTATGCGTGAGCACGTGATCGTGACCGACCTCGGGTACGGCGACGCGGGGAAGGGCACCGTCGTCGACTGGCTCTGTGCCCGTGAGCCCGTCCAGGCGGTCGTCAGGTTCAACGGGGGCGGGCAGGCGGGCCACAACGTCGTCCTGCCCGACGGGAGGCACCACACGTTCGCGCAGTTCGGGGCGGGCACGTTCAGGGGGGTGCCGACCCACCTGTCCAGGTTCATGGTCGTGGATCCGCTGTCGCTGGCCGGGGAGGCGGCCCACCTGGAGAAACTGGGGGTCCCCGACCCGTTCTGCCTGCTCACCGTGGACCGGGAGGCCCTGCTCGCCACGCCGTACCACGTGGCGGCGGGGCGGGCCAGGGAGCTGGCGCGCGGTGCGGACCGGCACGGGTCGTGCGGGATGGGCGTCGGCGAGACCATGGCCTACGCCCTGGAGCACCCCGATCTCGCGCCGGTCGCGGGCGACTGCGAGGAGCCGGTCCGGCTCGCCCGCAAGCTGCGCGCGCTCCGCGAGGCCCTGGGGGTGACCGGGCCGCCCGTGGAGGACTGCGTCGACGCCTACCGGGCGTTCGCCGAGCGGGTGATCCTGGTCGGCTCCTCGTTCATGACCGCGCTGCTGCGCAGGCGGCCCGTGGTCTTCGAGGGCGCGCAGGGCGTGCTGCTCGACGAGTGGCACGGCTTCCACCCGTACACCACCTGGAGCACGACGACCTTCGCCAACGCGCTGGAGCTGCTCGACGGGACGCCCGCCATGCGGCTGGGCGTGCTGCGGACGTACACCCCCCGGCACGGCCCGGGGCCGCTGGTCACCGAGGACGCGGGGCTCGCGCCGCCCGAGGCCCACAACGGGACCGGCCCCTGGCAGGGGCCCTTCCGTACCGGCCACTTCGACGCGGTGGCCCACCGCTACGCGCTCGCGGTCTCCGGCGGGGCCGACGCCCTCGCGCTCACCCACCTGGACGCGCCGGTGTCGCGGATGTGCGTCTCGTACGACATCGGCGAGCTTCCGGTGGGCGCGGCGGGTGACCTCGACGGGCAGGCCGGGCTGACGGAACGGCTGCGAGGGGCCGGGCCGCGCTACGCCGACGGGATCGACGACTGGCCCTCGGCGGTGGCGGAGGCCCTCAAGGTGCCGGTGTGGCTGGGCTCGTCGGGGCCCACGGCCGCAGACAAGACCCTCCTCGGTGGTGTGATCACGCCTGAGAGGGTATGACCAACCCCGGACTCTCTCTTTACCTGGCGTACGGCCTTACGCGGAGGAACCCATGGGTGTCGGGGTCAGCATCTTCTTTCTCACGCTCGGCGCCATCCTCCGCTTCGCCATCGATCCCGACGTCCTCGGTGAGGCCGTGCACATCGACGTGATCGGCCTGATCTTCATGATCGTCGGTGCCGTCGGGATCGTGCTGAGCATCGTGATGGCCCCCAAGCGCGGGCACACGTCCGAGGACCGCCTGATGCACCGCGAGAACAACCCGCCGGAGATCTAGCGCGGTGGTCGCGTACGTCCACCGGGTCGCGGCGGGGCGTACGGCCTGCGCCGCTCGACGACCCGCTCCGCCGCCGGTATCAGCCCGATTGTGGCCGGGCTGGCCGTCCTGTCCCGGACGCGCACACGCCCGCGCCACGCCGACGCGAATCTCCCCTCCCGCCTGTGACGGCCGCTCGGTGCCCCGGTCCTCCCGCTTCGCTCGCGTTCCCGGGGGTGCCGTTCTAGACCTCGAACTGCGCCGCCGAGCGCGAGGCCACGATCGGCTTGATGTGCTCGGCGATCACGGCCTGGTGCAGCGGGTGGTCGCGGTAGACGACGAAGTCGTCGGCGCTGTCGAAGTCCGCGACCAGGGCGAACTGCTGGTTGGCCGGGTTCAGGCCCGCGTCGGGGCCGAGGGTGTAGGCACGGATCTCCGTGATGGCCCCGGGCAGTTTGCCGAGCTCCGTGGCGACCCTGGCCCTCTGCTCCTCGGTGGCCTCTTCCGTCCAGGTGAACAGCACGACATGCCGGAACATGATCTTCCCTTTCCTCGGGTGCCCCAGGTGCCCTGAGCGCCCGGCCAGCGTACGGCCAGGCGTGCCGGGACCCGGCGGCGCCCCCGGCGACACCGGGGGCGCCGAATCCGCGCTCAGGCCGGGCGCGGTGCGGATCCCCGGCGCCTGGCGGACTTGATCCTTATCTGGCTGGAGCGTCTCGGCACGGCTTCGAGCACGATCTTGTGGGCCGCCTCGGGGATGAACCTGAGGTCATGGGTGATCAGGATGGTCGTGCGCCCGGCCATGAGCCTCTTGAGCGGTTCCATGATCCGTGCCGCGGTGGGCGCGTCGAGGCCCGTCATCGGCTCGTCGAGGACGAGCACGGGCGCGTCGCGCAGGATGGCCCTGGCGATGGCGATCCGCTGACGCTGCCCGCCCGACATCAACCGGCCGCGCTGCCCGATCGGCGTGTCGTACCCCAGGGGAAGCGTGGTGACGAAGTCGTGGACGTCCGCCATCACGGCGGCCCTGACGACGGCGTCCGGGTCCGCGCCGGGGCTCCCGTAGGCGATGTTCTCGCGTACGGTCCCGGAGAAGAGCAGGCTCTCCTGCTGCAGGATGGTGATGTTGTCACGCAGCGACTCGCGCGACAGGTCCCGGATGTCCATCCCGTCGAGAAGGACGCGTCCCCCGCTGGGGTCGTGGAAGCGCAGCAGGAGCTTCGCGAGCGTGGACTTGCCCACCCCGCTGGGCCCGGTGCACACGACCAGCTCCCCCGGCTCGATGGCGAAGGACAGGTCCCGCAGCGTGGGCCTTCTCCTGTTCGGGTAGGTGAAACCGACCCCCTGGAACTCGATGTGGCCTCGCCCGCGCCCCATGTGAACGGCGTCGGCGCGGTCGGTGACGGTCGGCCGGGTCGTCAGGATCTCGATGACGCGGTCGGAGCCCGCCGCCGCCTCGGAGACGGTGAGGGCGATCTGTCCCAGGCTCTGCACCGCCGGATAGAGGTAGGCGAGATAGGCGGCGAAGGCGAGGAGGCCGCCGATGGTGAGGCGTCCCGAGGAGATCTCCCACGCGCCGAACCCGAGAATGGCGATCAGGCAGACGGTCTCGATGACCTGCACGACGGGCCCGTACAGGGAGGAGAGCCACGCCTGCGCCACGTTGGCCCGCATCCAGGTGTTTCCCTCGGAGTGCAGCCGCTCGGCCTCGGCGCCCTGGCGGTTGTAGGACTGGACGAGCGACTGGTTGGACAGGCCCTCCTCGATGACGCTGTTCATGATCCCGTTGCTGAGCCGCTCGCGCGCCGACACGGTCCTGAACCTGCTCGCGAAGGCCTTGGAGACCAGCAGGAAGGCCGGGATCAGCAGGAACGTCAGCAGCGCCAGGTCCCACCTGATGTAGAAGGCGGCACCGGCGAAGAAGACGACGCTGACGAGCGTGGTGAAGAGCTTGACGAGGCCGGAGCCGATGAGCTCCTCGATGGCCTCGATGTCGTCGGTGAGCCTGGCCATCAGGTCACCCAGGCGGCGGTTGTCGAAGAAGTCGGGCGTGAGCGTCTGGATGTGCTCGAACACCCTGTCGCGCAACCGCAGCAGGAAGCGCTCACCGCCCAGGGCCGTGAGATAGGAGCCCACGAAGGAGACCAGTCCCGCGAGGGCCGCGAGGCCCAGCCAGGCGGCGGCGGGGAACCAGAAGGCCCCCAGGTTCTGCTTGCTGAGAACCTCGTCCGTGATGTGCCCGAACAGGCCGATCGCGGCGACCTCGCAGACGGCCGCGACGATGGCGAGCACGCCACCGGCCACGAGCAGGTGGCGGATGCCCCGGGTGTACGGCCAGAACTCCCGGAAGGTCCTGCGGATGGTGACCGTCGGCGCCACCGGAGGACGGCGTACGGCGGCTCTCGCCCCGTGGGGCGAGAGCGATTCTGAGAATGAGAGCCGACGGTTGACCCGCCGGCTCTCATTTGTTTCCGCTAGCACCGGATCCGGCCTACCACCACCACCCGTCGCCACCGCCACCGCCGCACCCACAACCGCACCCACAGCGGCGACGGCGACGACAGCAGCCCCAGCCGCCTCCCCACTCCAAGAACCGGCCAGTCGGGAAGAGCTGCCTGAAAGTCATGGCTTCCCCCTTCGTACTGAGCTTGTCGCGCTTACCAATCACGACAGTAGCACTCATACCCAGACAAATCGCCAAATTCAGCGCGCATTAAAGATGTTTTAACAAGCCATTCGTAAAAGCCATAAAACGTATTGGAGGTAAAGCCTGAACCAACTTCGAAGGGTCGCCCCACAGCCCCGCCTGAGCTGGGGATACGCATCCTAAAGCTTGATCCACAGGAGACAAAAAGAGGTTTCCCATTACCGCCCGGGTGACGGCCCACGCGGCGCCCCGGCGGGCGGGCGGGCCCTCGCCCGTTTCCAAACGAGATAATTGGCCTGCGAAACCAGGAAATGTCGGGCAAGTGCTCCGGGATATATCGGAAGACTCCTCCGACCCCACCTTCCCGACGGGTACGAAGGGGAAAGCCGTCCGCGCGGGCACGGGAAAGGACGCCCACGGGGTTCTTTTCCGGAGAGCTTCCGGCCGCGCCTCCCGGGAAAACCGGCCGTGTCCCCGGGAAAACCGGCCGCGTCTCCTGGGAGAACACACGGGAGGGACCGCCCCTCGCCGGGCCCCGGGGTTCGCACGCGCCCGCTCCCCCGGGACGGGAAAACCCTCCGCGGGCCCATCCGGCTCCGAACCGTCCGCGCGTCGAGTCCACGGATCCGTCCCGCTCCGGCTCTCTCCACGAGTCCGTCCCGCTCAAAACCCTCCACGGGCCCGCACCGCTCAAAACCCCC
The DNA here is from genome assembly GCF_055690525.1 of Streptosporangium sp. H13245. Classification (NCBI taxonomy): domain Bacteria; kingdom Bacillati; phylum Actinomycetota; class Actinomycetes; order Streptosporangiales; family Streptosporangiaceae; genus Streptosporangium; species Streptosporangium sp. H13245. The sequence goes on from NZ_JBSZKT010000004.1 coordinate 26,622, forward strand.
ACGAGCCCGCCACGGGTCCGCCCCCTATCGTTCGGGAGGGCGGACCCGTGGACGGCGCGGGGTCAGCCCCAGGCGAGCATGCGGAGCGGGTCCTCCAGCATGGCGCCGATGTCGCGAAGGAACAGCGAGCCGAGCTGCCCGTCCACCACCCGGTGGTCGAACGAGAGGGCGAGCGTGCAGACCCTGCGCGGTACGACCTGCCCGTCCACCACCCACGGCATGTCCCTGACCTGCCCGAAGGCCAGGATCGCCGACTCGCCCGGGTTGAGGATCGGGGTGCCCGCGTCCACCCCGAAGACGCCCACGTTGGTGATCGTGATCGTGCCCCCCGCCATGTCGGCGGGCTGGGTACGGCCCGCCCTCGCGGTCTCGGCGAGGGCTCCGAGGGCACCGGCCAGATCGGGCAGCGACAGGCGGTGGGCGTCCTTGACGTTGGGGACGAGCAGGCCGCGCGGGGTGGCCGCGGCGATGCCCAGGTTGACGCGATGCTTGATCACGATCTCCTGGCGGGCCTCGTCCCAGGCAGAGTTGATCATCGGATAGCGGCGGGCGGCGACGAGCACGGCCTTGGCGACCATGAGCAGCGGGGAGACCTTGACCTCGGCGAAGTCGGGCAGCCCGCGAAGACGCTGGACCGCGTCCATGGTCGCCGTCACGTCGACCTGGAGGAACTCCGTCACGTGCGGCGCGGTGAACGCGGAGGCCACCATGGCCTGCGCGGTCGCCTTCCGCACCCCCTTGACCGGGATCCGCTCCTCGTCCTCGCCCTCCCAGGTCGCGGCCGGTACCCGCGGCCGTACGGGCGCCGCCTGGACGCCACGTTCGGAGCCCTCCAGGTTCTCCGAGAGCGCGGCCTGGACGTCGTCCCTGGTGATCGAGCCGTGCGGGCCGGTTCCCACCAGGGAGGCCAGGTCGACCCCCAGGTCCCTGGCGAGCTTGCGCACCGGGGGCTTCGCCAGGACCGCGCCCGCACCGGACCCGCTCGGACCGGGTCCGTTCACAGGCCCGTTCGCGCCGGACGGCACCGCCTCAACGGGCCGCGTCGCCCCGGAAGACGTACCAGAAGACGCACCGGACTCACCGGACGTACCGCCGGGGGTGGACGGTTTGCGGGGACGGCGCTTGGCCGTGCCCGGCTTGACGCCGTAGCCCACCAGCACCGGCTGCCGGACCTCGGCCGGTGGGGTCGGCACCATGTCGTCGGCCAGGGCCTCCGTCCGATCCGCCGCCGGATCCGGGGCGGGGGCGGGGGCCGGAGGAGTGCCCGTGCCATCGTCCACCGAGATGATCGGCCTGCCGACGTCCACGACCTCGCCCTCGTCCGCCATCAGCGCGGCCACCACGCCCTCGAACGGGCAGGGAAGCTCGACGACGGCCTTGGCGGTCTCGATCTCCACGATGATCTGGTTGATCTTGACCGGATCCCCGGTCTTCACGTGCCAGCGGACGATCTCCGCCTCGGTCAGGCCCTCTCCCACGTCGGGGAGCTTGAACTCCTTCATCTCCGGCCCCTCCTCAGAACGCGAACGCGCGGTCGACGGCGTGCAGGACCCGGTCCAGGTCGGGCAGGTAGTGGTCTTCAAGCCGCGAGGGCGGATAAGGGGTGGAGGGTCCTCCGACCCTCAGGACCGGGGCCTCCAGGTGGTAGAAGCACTCCTCGGTGACGCGGGCGGCGACCTCGGCGCCGAAGCCGTTGAAGACGGGCGCCTCGTGCACCACGACGCAACGCCCGGTCCGGCGTACCGACTCCGTGACCCTCCCGATGTCGAGCGGGTTGAGCGAGCGCAGGTCCACGACCTCCAGGGAACGGCCGTCCTCCTCGGCCGCCTTGGCGGCCTCCAGGCAGGTCTTCACCATCGGCCCGTACGCGAGCAGGGTGACGTCCGTCCCGGGCCGTACCACCTTGGCCTCGTCGAAGGGGGTCCAGGTGGAGGAGTCGACGTCCACCTCGGCCTTCTCCCAGTAGCGCCGCTTGGGCTCGAAGAAGACCACCGGGTCCTCGCAGCGGATCGCCTGCTGGATCATGGTGTAGGCGTCGGCCGGGTTGGAGCAGGCCACGACGCGCAGGCCCGCGGTATGGGTGAAGTACGCCTCGGGCGACTCACTGTGGTGCTCCACCGCGCCGATGCCCCCGCCACACGGGATCCGTACGACGACCGGCAGCTTCAGCTTGCCCAGCGAGCGCAGCGGCATCTTGGCGAGCTGCGTGATGATCTGGTCGGCGGCGGGGAAGACGAACCCGTCGAACTGGATCTCGCAGACCGGGCGGTAGCCGCGCAGCGCGAGGCCGATGGCCGTCCCGACGATGCCCGACTCGGCCAGGGGGGTGTCGATGACCCGCTGCTCGCCGAAGTCCTTCTGCAGGCCGTCCGTCACCCGGAACACCCCGCCGAGCTTGCCCACGTCCTCGCCCATGACGAGGACCTTGGGGTCGTCCTCCATGGCCTTGCGCATTCCCTCGTTGAGCGCCTTCGCCATCGTGAGAATGCTCATGCCTCGAACCCCTCCAGGTAGGTGGCGAACTCGGCACGCTCGGCGTCCATCAGGGGGTGCCGCTCGGCGTAGACGTTGTCGAAGATGGCGAGCGGCTCGGGGTCGGGCAGTTCGAGGCAGCGCTTGCGGACGTCCCGTCCCAGCTCGTCGGCCTCGGCCTCGACCGCGTCGAAGAAGTCCTGGTCGGCGATCTGGTTCTTGAACATGTAGGCCCTGACCCGCTCGATCGGGTCCTTGAGCTTCCACGCCTCCAGTTCGGCGGCCACCCGGTAGCGGGTCGGGTCGTCGGAGGTGGTGTGGGCACCCATCCGGTAGGTGAAGGCCTCGATCAGCATGGGCCCCTGCCCGGACCTGGCGTCGGCCAGCGCCTTGCGGGTGACGGCCAGGCAGGCGAAGACGTCGTTGCCGTCGACCCGGACACCGGGGAACCCGAACCCGCTGGCCCTGCGGTACAGGGGGATGCGCGTCTGCTTCTCCAGCGGCTCGGAGATGGCCCACTGGTTGTTCTGGCAGAAGAACACCACCGGCGCGTTGAACACCGACGCCCAGATGAACGACTCGTTCACGTCCCCCTGGGAGGTGGCACCGTCGCCGAAGTAGACGATGGTGGCGGCCTCGGCGCTGTCGCGCTGGACGCCCATGGCGTAGCCCACCGCGTGCAGGGTCTGGCTGCCGATCACGATGGTGTAGAGGTGGAAGTTGTGCTCGGCGGGGTCCCAGCCTCCGTGGTTGACGCCTCGGAACAGGCCGAGCAGGTTGACCGGGTCGACGCCCCGGCACCAGGCCACCCCGTGCTCGCGGTAGGTCGGGAACGCCATGTCGGCCTCGGTCAGCGCCCGGCCGGAACCGATCTGCGCGGCCTCCTGGCCGAGCAGCGAGGCCCAGAGACCCAGCTCGCCCTGGCGTTGCAGGGCCACGGCCTCCAGGTCGACGCGACGGACCATGATCAGGTCCCGGTAGAGCCCGCAGATCTCCTCGGGTGTCAGGTCTATGTCGTAGTCGGGGTGCTCGACCCGTTCTCCCTCGGGGGTCAGCAGCTGTATGAGCTCCGGAGGTGCTTCCGCACCACGAGAGGCGTCGGCTGTCACGTGCCGCTCCTGTGTGCTCGGGGCCGTCTGGATGGGTTCTCCACCGCCGTCCGGCCGATTCGCGACGCGTTCGACCCGTCTGGTGGTGGTTCGTCCGCGCTTGTGGCCATCGTGGCAGAGGTCACATACATGTGCGCAAGACCTGCCTCGGCGTCCATATGCTCCCCGTTCCCCGCGCGTTCGCTTTCACCCGCCCGTTTCGTCCGCGTGGCGCGGAGCGGCCCCCGGCCTTTCCCGCGTACGGGAAGGGTTCGGCCCCCGCGCCGGAGTGCGGCCGGAGGCCGTTACTCTTGAGGCGCCGGACCGTCCCCGTCTCAACCAGGAGGAACACCGTGGCGCGCGTCATCGTCGACGTCATGCTGAAGCCCGAGATTCTCGACGCGCAGGGGCAGGCGATCGCCCGCGCACTGCCGCGCCTCGGCTTCTCCGGTGTCTCAGCGGTACGGCAGGGCAAGCGGTTCGAGGTGGAGCTCGAAGGGCCCGCCGACGAGGCGGCACTTGCGGACGTCCGAAAAATGGCCGAGACCCTGCTCGCCAACACGGTGATCGAGGACTACACCGTCACCGTCGAGCCCTAGGCCGTCACTCCACGCCGATCAACCGCCCAGATCCGGCTATATCCACCTTTGTGGATGGAGCAATCCCACGGCTTGACCACCAGTCAATAACATTACGGTTATTTTGCGGTTAGCCCGGATTCTGCAGGGAAGCCTTCACGAGGTGACGTCTGACCCCGGGAGGAAACCGGTGGACATGGAGTTCTCGCTGGCTCTGCCACGACAGGCCGTCGGCATTCCGATGGTCCGCAGGGCGCTCGGTGACTCCCTGCGCTCGCTCGGTGTCACGGAAGACTGCGTCGCCGACATCCTGCTGGCGGTGACCGAGGCGTGCGCCAACGCCGTACGGCACGGGGGTCCGGCCAACCGCTACGAGGTCGAGACCGCCATCGGGCACGACCGCTGCGACGTCCGCATCATCGACCGGGGCCAGGGCCTCGTCCGGGTGCCGGAGCACTACCCGCCGACCGACGTCGAGAACGGCAGGGGCCTGCTGATCATGCAGGCCGTGGTGGACGAGATCTCCTTCGACATCACGCCCGGCCGGGGCACCGTCGTGCACCTGCGCAAGCATCTCGCCTGGGACGCCGACGCCGTCTACTCCCGCGACCGGGTGCTCGCCGCCGTATAAAGCCCTCCGAGCACAGCCGTACGCCTCACAGAGGCCGTACCCGGACCCCGCCCGTCACCCGCTGAGCTGTGCGATCGGACACTCGGCGCCTGACCGCTCGCCGGGAGCGGATAGCCTGGGAGCACCGCCGCAGACCGACGTCCGAGTGTGTGAGACGTCGGCGCGGCGCTCGTGTGTGGAGGGGAACGCTGTCATGAGTGCTGCCCGCGTGGGCGTGGTCACTTTTCCCGGAACTCTTGACGATCAGGACGCGGCCCGCGCCGTGCGCCACGCGGGTGGCGAAGCCGTCCCGCTGTGGCACGCGGACCCCGATCTCAAGGGGGTGGACGCGGTCTTCCTGCCGGGCGGGTTCTCCTACGGAGACTACCTGCGCTGCGGGGCCATCTCCAGGTTCGCGCCGCTGATGGAGGAGCTGATCCCCGCCGCCAGGGCCGGACTGCCGGTGCTCGGCACCTGCAACGGCTTCCAGATCCTCTGCGAGGCCCACCTGCTGCCCGGGGCGCTGATGCGCAACGCCGGGCTGCACTACATCTGCCGCGACCAGGGCATCCGGGTCGAGAACACCGCCACCCCCTGGACCTCCGACTTCACCGAGGGCCAGGAGATCGTGCTGCCGATCAAGCACGGCGAGGGCCGCTACGTCGCCGACGAGGCGACCCTGGGCGCGCTGGAGGCGGGCGGCCAGGTCGTCTTCCGGTACGCGGGCGGCAACCCCAACGGCTCCCTGAACGACATCGCGGGCATCCGCAACGAGGCCGGAAACATCGTCGGCCTCATGCCGCACCCCGAGCACGCCGTCGAGGACCTCACCGGCGCCCCGAGCACGGACGGGCGCGCGTTCTTCTCCTCGATCCTGAAGAAGCTGGTGAACGCATGAGTCTCGACACCGTCAAGCGGGCCGAGGACACCCCCGACGAGCGCCAGCCGTACGCCGAGCTGGGCATGAAGATCGACGAGTACGAGCGGGTCCGCGAGATCCTCGGCCGTCGGCCCACCGGCTCCGAGCTGGCCATCTACAGCGTCATGTGGAGCGAGCACTGCTCCTACAAGTCGTCCAAGGTGCACCTGCGGCAGTTCGGCACCAAGGCCCCCGAGTCGGCGGCGCTGCTCGTCGGCATGGGGGAGAACGCCGGGGTCGTGGACATCGGCGACGGCTGGGCCGCCACCTTCAAGATCGAGTCGCACAACCACCCGTCCTACGTCGAGCCCCACCAGGGCGCGGCGACCGGCGTCGGCGGCATCGTCCGCGACATCATGTCGATGGGCGCCCGGCCGATCGCGGTGATGGACGCGCTCCGCTTCGGCGCGGCCGACGCCCACGACACCCGGCGGGTGCTGCCCGGCGTGGTCGAGGGCATCAGCCACTACGGCAACTGCCTGGGCCTGCCCAACATCGGCGGCGAGGTCGTCTTCGACCCCTGCTACATCGGCAACCCGCTCGTCAACGCCCTGTGCGTGGGCCTGCTGCGCAAGGACCAGATCAAGCTCGCGGTGGCTCCCGGACCGGGCAACAAGGTCGTCCTGTTCGGCGCGCTGACCGGCCCCGACGGCATCGGCGGCGCGTCCGTGCTGGCCTCGGCCACCTTCGAGGACGAGTCGCAGGCCAAGCGCCCCAGCGTCCAGGTCGGCGACCCCTTCATGGAGAAGCTGCTGATCGAGTGCTGCCTGGAGCTGTACCAGGCGGACGTGGTCGTCGGCATCCAGGACCTCGGCGCCGCCGGGGTCTCCTGCGCGACCACCGAGCTGGCGGCCAAGGGCACCGGCGGCATGGACGTCAGGCTCGACCTCGTCCCGCTGCGCGATCCGTCGCTGCGGCCCGAGGAGATCCTGATGAGCGAGTCGCAGGAGCGCATGATGGCGGTCGTCACCCCCGACGACATCGACGCCTTCATGGCGATCTGCGCGAAGTGGGACATCCCCGCGACCGTGATCGGCGAGGTCACCGACGGAGGCCGCCTCGTGATGACCTGGCACGGCGAGACCATCGTCGACATCCCGCCGGGCACCGCGGCCGACGAGGGTCCGGTCTACGAGCGGCCGTTCCACGAGCCCGCGGGCCAGGTCGCGCTGAACGCCGACGACCCCGGCCGCCTCGACCGCCCCGCCGACCTGCGCGCGGCCCTGCTGGAGCTCCTCGGCTCGCCGAACCTCGCTTCCAAGGAGTGGGTCACCTCCCAGTACGACCGGTACGTCCGGGGCAACACCGTGCTGGCCCAGCCCGCCGACGCGGGCGTGCTGCGTATCAGCGAGGCCATGCCCGGTGCCGAGGAGACGACCAGGGGCATCGCGCTGGCCACCGACGGCAACGGCCGCTACGCCCGCCTCGACCCGTACGCGGGGGCCCAGCTCGCCCTCGCCGAGGCGTACCGGAACGTGGCCGTGACCGGCGCGACGCCGCTGGCGGTGACCAACTGCCTCAACTTCGGCTCCCCCGAGGACCCCGAGGTCATGTGGCAGTTCGCCGAGGCCGTGCGCGGTCTCGCCGACGCCTGCAAGATCCTCGGTGTGCCGGTGACCGGCGGCAACGTCTCGTTCTACAACCAGACGGGGTCCGTCCCGATCCACCCGACGCCGGTCGTCGGCGTGCTGGGCGTCATCGACGACGTGGCCACGCGCGTACGGACCGGTTTCACCGGCGACGGCGACAGGATCGTCCTGCTCGGCGACACCGAGGAGGAGTTCGGCGGCTCGGAGTGGGCGCACGTGGCCCACGGCCACCTCGGCGGCCTGCCGCCCGTGGCGCGGCTGGAGTCGGAGCGCGACCTCGCCCTCGTCCTGGCCGAGGCCGCCTCGCGGGGACTGCTGACCGGTTCCCACGACCTGTCGGACGGCGGGCTGGCCATCGCCCTCGCCGAGGCCTGCATCGCCCAGGGCGTCGGCTGCGAGGTCTCCCTCACGGGTGACGACGCGTTCGTCGGCCTGTTCAGCGAGTCGTCGGCCCGCGCGCTGGTGACCGTCGCGCCGGAGTCGTTCGACGCCTTCGCGGAGCTGTGCGTGGCCCGCGAGGTGCCCTGCTACGGCCTGGGCACCACCGGCGGCGACTCCCTGAGGGTGGCGGGCGTCCTGGACATCCCGATCACCCAGCTCAGGGAGACCCACACGTCCACCCTGCCGGGCATCTTCGGCTGACCGTCCTCCGTACGAGGCGCTCAGCACGTCCTCCGTACGGAGGTACGGGGCACTCATGGGCCGGGCCCCTCGCCGTCACGTGACGGTGAGGGGCCCGGCCGATCTATGTGGATCACACGGTTGGCGCCGGAGGGCGGCGCGGTGAGGACCGTGGGTCCCCGCCGCGCCGCCCGTCCGTCGCGTTCCCGCGAACGGGTCGGAGGGGTCTCCGCGGACGGGCCCGGCGGATCGGACGACCGGGCCCGCGCCGGAGGGTTACTTCTTCACGCAGACCACGTAGACGTTGCCCCTGGCGGAGGCGCCGCCGGACTGCTGCTGGGCGCCCTGGCCGTTGCTCTCGGAGCTCCTGGCGCCGTCCAGGTTCGCGTATTCCCTGTCCAGGCTCACCGTCCAGCTGGATGCCGAGGACGGGTAGGTCCCGGTGACCACGAAGGACTTGACGGAGCTGAGGGCGTAGCCGCCGCCGGTCGCGACGTCGCCGCTGTTGCAGCTGACCGAGGCGCTGCCGTCGTTGCTGAGGTTGAAGCCCTGGTTCTTGATGTAGGTGCTCAGCGCGCCACCGGGGGCGCCGTCCTTACCGTCCTTGCCATCCTTGCCGTCGCGGCCGTTCCTGCCGTCGTCGCCGTCGCGGCCGTTCCTGCCGTCCTTGCCGTCGTCGCCCTTCGGGCCCGCGGGACCCTGGGCGCCCGGCTTGCCGTCGTCGCCCTTGGGACCGGCGGGACCCTGGACACCGGGCTTGCCGTCGTCACCCTTGGGACCCGTGGCACCCTGGGCGCCCGGCTTGCCGTCCTCGCCCTGCTGCCCCTGCGGGCCGGTGGCGCCCTTCTCCCCGTCGGCGCCCTTGACACCCTGCGGGCCGACGTCGCCCTTGACGCCCTGCGGTCCGGTGGCACCCCTGAGACCGCGCGGGCCCTGCGGGCCCTGAGGCCCCTGCGGCCCGGCGTCGCCCTTCAGGCCCTGCGCGCCTCGCGGGCCCTCGGGACCGGCGCTGGCGATGCCCTGCTGGCCCTGGGTCGTCTGGCCCCACCTGATCCGGACCTCGGTCGGCTTGCACTTGGCCGTCGCGTTGACGATCCGGGTGTAGCGCGTCTGCTTGTGGACGCACGCGTGGATCTCCGCCCCCGCCGACGAGGCGACGGCGCTGCCGCCCGCGGTGAACAGCGTTCCGACGAGCACGCCAACGGTCACGGCGGCGAGCGCGCGTCCGCCCGGCAACTTGGTAGCCACTGGGCTTCCTTTCTGCGACACCAGAGCCTGGTGTGGTGGGAGGGATACACGTAGTACACGTTTCAAACGTTCCAGCGGTTGGCATTTCGAACATCACGCTTCGGCGTCGGAACCCGGCGATTAACTCGCCCGCCGACACCGGTCGCGTACGGGATAATCGGACCGTTCGGGGGAACCCGCCCGCTGGGCGTGGACGAACAAGACAGGGAACCAACAGGGTTCTCCAGACGCGGAGGCCACCGTGCCGACCATCAACCCGACAGACACGGTCACGGAAGACCGTGCCCGGCGGGAACCGTACCTGCCACCGGCGACCCAGCCGATCCGCACCGTGGTGTGGGTGTTACATCTGGCGCTGCCGATGCTCGGGCTCTGGCTGTTGCTGGCCGAACCCGATCTGAACATCGTCTTACAAGACAATCCCAGCCATTTCTGGTTGATCATCACCATCGCCGGGATCAACCTGGTCCTCGGCCTCATGGTCGGCGAGGCGTCGGCCCGGCGGGCGGACGCCCGGCTGCTGCTGGTCTCGCTGGTCTTCCTGAGCGGCGCGGGATCGTTCCTGGTGCACGGGCTGACCACGCCAACGATCATCCTGGACAAAACGAGTTACGGCTTCGATCTCTCCCACCCGGTCGGTCTCCTCGTGGCCTCGGTGTTCGCGTTCACATCGGCACTGCCCCTGGGCGAGCGGGCGGCCGAGACCGTACTGAGGAACCAGCTGTGGCTGCGCGGCGGTCTCGCCGCCCTGATCACCCTGTGGGGGGTGGCCTGCCTGGTGCCGGGCCTCACCCCGCTCAGCGGCTCACCCCCCGAGGGGATCGGCCTGGGCGGCGTGGAGTGGATCGGGGTGGCCCTGTTCGCGGCGGCGTCGGCGATGATCTTCCAGTTGCACCGCAGGCGTCCGGCGGTCGTGCTGATCAGCCTGGTCACCGCGTACGCGCTGCTCGCCGAGGCGCTGGTCGCGGGGCTGTCCCACCGCAACTGGCACCTGTCGTGGTGGATGTGGCACGCGCTGCTGACCACCGCGTTCGTCTTCGTCGCCTACAGCGCCTACCTGCAGTTCCGGCGGGAGGGCACCAGCTCGGGGCTGTTCGACTCGGTGGCGCTGTCGGCGACGGTCCGCAGGATCAGGGCCGACTACGAGGCCGCCCTGGAGGAGCTCGTCGGCCACCTTCGCAACAGGGAGGAGAGCAAGGTCCCGATCGCGAACAGGCTGGCGGGCAAGTTCGGGCTCACCGAGTCGCAGGTGGCGGTGCTCGACCGGGCGGGCGAGGCGCTGGCCAACGAGCGGGAGCTGAGCGACCGGCTCGCGGCGCTGGTCGACATCGGCAGGCAGGCCCGCGTGGGCCTGCCGGAGAAGGAGATGCTGGCCCAGGGCCTCGACCGCGTGCGGCAGGCGTACGGGGACGTACGGATCAAGCTGGTCGACAACGGCCGGGTCACCGTGAGCTCCAAGGAGTACGGCCAGCGGGACTTCCCCGAGGACCGGCCGATCCGGCTGGAGGGGAAGGTCCTCCACCCGCTGACGGTGAAGGGCAGGCTCGCCGGGGCGCTGGAGGTGCCGATCGGCAGGACCCCGCAGGACGAGGCGCTCGCCGCCACGCTGGCCGGTCAGCTGTCCATCTCCCTGGAGAACGCCCGGCTCTACAGCGAGCTGGAGACCCTCTTCCGGCAGTACATGTCGCCGGACGTCGCCCAGTCGCTGCTCGCCGACCCGCAGACCGCCGCGCTCGGCGGCGAGCTGGTGGAGCTGACCGCGCTCTTCGCCGACCTGAAGGGCTTCACGAGCTTCTCCGAGCGGGTGGCGCCCGGCGAGATCGTCGAGATGCTGAACCGCTACCACACCGCGGCCGTGCCCATCGTGCTCGGCAACGGCGGCACGATCGTGCAGTTCGTGGGCGACGCGCTGCTCGCGCTGTTCAACGCCCCCGCCCGGCAGGAGGACCACGCCCTCGCCGCGGTGCGGGCGGGCCTGGCGATGCAGGAGGCGGCCGAGGAGATCGCGGCGGGAATGCCCGGATATCCTCGCTTCAGAATTGGCGTCAACACCGGTGAGGCGCTCGTCGGAAACATCGGCAGCCCCGAGTTGCGCGGGTTCAACGCGATGGGCGACTGCGTCAACGTGGCCGCCCGCCTCGAGGGGATCGCCGAGCCCGGCAGCGTCGTGATCGGCCAGAGCACCCTCGACCTCATCGGCCCCCAGGCCAAGACCCGGTCCCTGGGCCCGCTCAACCTCAAGGGTAGGGAACAACCCGTCCATGCCTACGTACTGTCTGGACTCTCGTAAAAGTACCTTTCGCCGCGAGTGCCGTACGAACACAATCGAGATCGCCAGGAGGTGGCCATGACTTCTTCCCCCGAACCGGGCGAATTCATCACATTGCTCACAGAGGACGAGGTAAAGGCCCTGTACGCCATCGGGCGACCCCGGCGCTGGGACAGGGGCGCCACGATGTTCACCGAAGGCGACGTGAGCGACTGGGTGCTCATCCTGACCTCCGGCCGCGTCAAGGTGTCCTCGCACACCGCGGTCGGCAGTGAGGTGGTCCTCGCGGTGCGAGGGCCGGGGGCGCTGCTCGGCGAGTTCGCGGCGATCGACGGGCTGCCCAGGTCCGCCACGGTCACCGCCCTCGAACCCGTGGAAGGGATCACGGTCCGCGACTTCTCCTCGTATCTACAAGCCAATGGGAGAGTCGCCGTACTGCTGATGCAGATGGTGACCGGCAAGATGCGCGACTCCGACCGCAAGCGCATCGAGTACGGCGCGTTCGACACCACGGGCCGCGTGGCCACCCGGCTGGTCGAGCTGGCCGAACGGTACGGCGAGCCGGACAACGGCGGGGTGCGGGTGGCGCTGCCCCTCTCCCAGGACGAGCTGGCCGGATGGACCGGGGCCTCCCGCGAGGCGGTGAGCAAGGCGCTGCGCTCCCTGCGCGATCGCGGGCTGATCGAGACGGGACGGCGCCGCGTGATCATCCACGACATGGAGGGCCTGCGCAAACGGGCCCGCTGAGAGATGCGCCGCGCGACCGGCGCCGTACGACCAGCGCGCACGACCGGCGGAGGGGCGTGCCTGCCCATGACAGGGGAGGCACACCCTCGGCACGCGTGAGGCACGCGGAAGCGGGACGCGGAACCGGATACCGGACGAACCCGTACGTGAAACGTGTAAGTGACGCGCTTGGGGTGGAATCGGATCACGGCCGACGTACGACGCACGTCAGACTGGGAGTCATGGTCGCAATCCCCCAAGACCTGCCCGGATCCCCCGAATACCTATCCAAACTTCGCTACGCGTGGCGGGTCTGCTCGGTCACCAGCCTCGGCCTGGTCCTGATCGGCATCTCCGGCAGCACCCTGAACGTGGCGCTCCCCACCGTGGTCAGGCACTTCCACGCCGACGCGTTCTCGGCGGGCTGGGTCCTGCTCGCCTTCCTGCTCGTCAACACCGCGACGCTGGTGTTCTTCGGCCGGGTGGCCGACCTGCTCGGGCGCCGGGAGATCTATCTCGCGGGGTTCGTCCTGTTCACCACGGGATCGCTGCTCGCCGGGCTCTCGCCGGGAATCTGGTTCCTGATCGCGATGCGCGCGGTGCAGGCGGTCGGTGCCGCGATGATCCTCGCCAACGGCACCGTGATCATCACCGACGCCTTCCCTCCCGACCGGCTCAGCCAGGGCATGGGCGTCTACATCGGCACCCTCTCGGTCGCCCAGCTCGCCGGTCCCACCCTGGGCGGCCTCATCGCCGAGACCGCAGGCTGGCAGTGGGTCTTCTGGATGAACGTGCCCGCGGGGGTGATCGCCCTCGTCTGGGGCGCGTTCACGCTGCGCCGCGTCTCACGGGGGGCGCGCCAGCCGGTGGACGCGCTCGGCAACCTGATCGTGTTCGCCGCCCTCTCCGCGGCCCTGATCGCGCTGTCCGAGGCCGGATCGCGCGGCCTGTCGAGCCCGGTGGTGCTCGTCGGCGCGGCGATCGCGGCGGTACTGGTGCCGGTGCTGGTCGTGGTGGAGCGCCGGGCGTCGCATCCCGTACTCGACGTGCGGCTGTTCGGCGAGCGCGTGCTGGCCTTCGCCAACCTCGCCTCCTTCTGCAACGCGCTGGCGCGCTCCGCGCTGATCCTGCTGGTCGCCCTCTACTTCCAGGCCGCCAGGGGCGTCGACGCCGTCACCGCGGCCCTGGGCGTGCTCCCCGTCCCGATCGGCATGGCCCTCGCCTCCCCGATCACCGGCGCCCTCGGCCGCCGCATCAGGCCGTACGCGCTGTCGGTGGGCGGCGCCCTGATGAGCGCGACCGGGCTGGGCGTCCTGCTCCTGCACACCGCCCCCGCCACGCCGTACTGGGTCATCGGGGCGGGCCTGTTCCTGTGCGGCTGCGGCAGCGGCACCTTCCTGACCGGCAACACGACCCAGGTCATGTCCACCCTGCCCCCCGGGAGCCTGGGCGTGGTGAACGGCTTCCGGCTCATGATCATGAACGTCGGGATCGTGCTGAGCGTCGCCCTCACGCTCAGCGTCCTGACCGGCTCGGTCAGCGCCGAGCTGCGCGGGCAGGTGTACGCGGGCACGCTGTCGCGCGTCTCCCCCGTCGCCGTCGAGCATCTGATGACCGGCTTCCAGCGGACCTACGCCGTCCTGTTCGCCGTCGCGCTCACGGGCGCCCTGACGGCCGCCCTCGCCCGCCCCGGCCGCGCGGGGTCAGTGGTTCCCTGAGCGGGCGGAGAGCGTCTCGATGCCGGAGATGAGGACGTCGACGCCGAAGGTGTCGTAGAGATCGGGAGCGCCGCCCTCGGAGAGGGGGACGGCCATCTCCACGATGTGCGGGTAGACGTCCGGCGGGAACGACTGGAGCCTGAGCCGCTTGAGGCGCGTCCGCTCGGTCGCGTCCTGCTCGGAGAGCCCGGGGTATCGCCTCCCTGGGCCCGCCGCCAGCGCGATCGCGCCGCTGAGGAGGTACTGGGAGATCATGCAGCTCTCCTCGGGAGAGAACCCGCCGCGCTTGGCGAGGCCGAGGGCCGTGTCCCAGACCTGGAGGAAGGCCGGGACCTCCAGGTGGTCCACCGCGTCCAGCACGTCCGCCGCGCACGGGTGGCGCCGGAGCACCCTGACCAGGCCCGCGACGAGTTCGCGGAGCCCCTCCTGCCACGGGCCCGTGTAGCCCTTCTCGATCACGAAGCCCTCGACCAGGTGGCCCGCCATGCCGCCGGTCAGCTGCTCCTTGTTCTTGAAGTGCCAGTAGAGCGCCATCGGGGTGACGCCCAGCTCCTGGGCGAGCCTCCGGATGGTCACCGCCTGCAGCCCCTCGGCGTCACCGATCTCCAGCGCCTGCTCGACGACCGCCTCGCGGGTCAGTTTCCCCATCACGCTTGACAACTATACGCCGTACGGGTTCCACTGTGCACCGTACATGTACGACGTATAAGTACAACGTAGAGGACAGGGAATGACGGACACCCGCAGATGGTGGGCACTGGGAGCGATCTCGCTGGCCACCTTCATGACTTACCTTGACAGATAAGTATCCAAACCACATGTAACGCATTGGATTGCCAGGTAATCGTTATGTCGCCGCCAAACGTCATACAAAGAAGAAGCCGCCCCGCTCTCGCAGGGAGCCAGCGGGGCGGCTTTTATACGTTAGAGATAGAAAAAATCCCCTTTGGGGGAGAAATAAACTCATTTCTCCTTGTCAGGAGCGAGTCGGCCTCGCATTATCTTCAGATGTGGGTGACCGCATCTGGCCTCTCCATGCGGGGGAAGGATCCCAGGCGCACCCGCCAGGGGCGGGTCCACAGCAGGGATGTGGGACCGAACCGGGGCGGCCCTCCCGGCGCTCGACTCGCCGGGAGGGCCTGTCTTCAGCCCTGCCCGGGAAACTTCAAAAAGACCCGGTCAGCGGGCACGATCTCCACAGTGGGGCCCTCGGGCCCCTTCCGCTCGATCACAAGCACTGGCACCCCTTCCGGGATCTCCAGCTCGGCCCGCTCCTCAGGCGTCGGCATGCGCGCGCTTACATCGGCTGGCCCTGTGATGTCCATGGGCACCCGCTCCTCGTCGCGGACGTAGGACCCTCGGCGGCGCGTGGTGGAGATCAGGCCTTCGGCCCGAAGCTCCCGCATCGCCGCGCGGACCGTGATTCGGGCAAGGTCGAACTCCTGCATGAGGTCCGTCTCGGACGGAAGTTTCGCCCCCGGCCCGAGCTCCTTGATCCGTTCACGCAGGATGTCCGCCAGCTGGCGGAAAGCTGGCGTGTAGGAGCCATGATCAATCACGCTCTTGAGGGTATAGGCGCAGGTCAGCACCTACGTACGTAACAATAAGCGCTCGTACGCTTGTCAGTACAAGAGTCACGGAGGGCACGAACACGAGGCGGCCCCGCACTAGGAATGCGCGGGACCGCCTCTGCCTTACGTACCGCTCACTCCCCTACGCGGTCACCCACCGGGCCGGAGTAGACGAGCTGGAACAGGTCCGCTGGCAGCACGATGTCTGCGACCTCGACTACCCGGTCACCTGCCGGGTACCGACGGTCGATTGTGATCATCACGCAGCCGGGCGGCTGCTCCAGCCGAGCGCACTCCTCTGTCGTCCCCAGCCGGGCCCCGACGGTCTCGATGAAGCCGTCGACGGCCACCCCGATCGCGAGCATCCGCTCGACGACGCCTCTCCCGCCGTGCGGACCCTCCTCAGGGACGACGACCGCCGTGCCGCGGGTCACCGCGAGTGGCTCCCAGCTGGTGCTCAGCATCGCGGGCGCCCCGTCGGCCTTGAAAAGGTAGTCCGTCCGCATCACGTCGGGCGCGTCGCCCTCGGCCTCGGCCAGGCCCAGGCGCTCGCGTACACCAGCCGGGGCGACGACGGTCTGGGAGTCGTAGTCCCAGCTGCCGCTGCGTCCCTGCCGTTCCATGTCGGCGGCGAACGGGCTACCTGCCTTGAGGTTGCGGTACCAGGCGCGCACCAGGCGCTGGAGTTGAGGGCGGGCGCGGACATAGGTGCCCGACCCGTCCCGCGCGACGGCCAGCCCCTCGGCGATCAGGGTGCGAGCGACACGCAGTGCCGTGCCGTCGGAGATCCCGAACTGGCGCATCAGCTCGGGGCGCGACGGGAGGCGACTGTCGGGTGGGAGTTCTCCGCTGGCGATCTTCGCCCGGAGTTGGTCCACGATCTGCATATACAGCGGGCGGTCCGAATTCACTCCCACAGGTTGACATCCTGTGTCCCCAGCTTGCAAGCTGTGGATTCAGGCATTGAACCTGAGTCCACAGGCTACGAGGTGGTCCCCCGATGCACGAGAAGTATGAGCAGTCCCTGCCCGGTACGCCCGCATCCGCCGACGGCGCTCGCGGCTGGATCCGCACCATCGCGCTCAAGCACCACCCGCAGCTGGCGGAGCGCGCCGAGCGCGCCGTCGCCGAACAGGTCGCGATAGCGATCCGCCGGACGCCGGACACCGACGCCATCCATCTCGCCGCGCTTGTGACCAACGCGGGGCTGACCGTTCAGGTCCGCGACCCCGGACACCCCCTTACCACCCAGGACGGCGCCGAGTGGTCCGAACTGTCGTCGCTCGCCTACTCCTTCCGGGCTACCCGAACCAACACCGGACACATGACTGAGGTCGAACTGCGCGCTCAGGCGGTAGTTGCATGAGCGTGTCCGGCCCCTACCGCCCCATCGGTGATACCGAGTGGCTCGAAATCCTGATCAGCACCTACCCGGCATGGGCCATCGCGTTGATCGGCGGCCGGTGGGTGGCCATCGACCGAGAGCACACGGTGATGATGGTCAACCCGAGGCTCCTGGCGACCAAGCTGGCCACGCTGGAGCAGCTCCGCGCGATGAGGGCCTGAGCGTGGCTCTCGGCGCCCCGGACGCGATCTGCCGATACTGCGGCGCCGGACTCCGGATCCTTCGCCGGATCGAGGGGCTCCGCTACCAGCGGTGGCAGCCGGAGGAAGGCGAGGACCCGGACACCTGTCCGGACGCGCCTGCCAGCCCTCGGCGGCACGCCCCTCCGCTCCGCCCATGATCCCCCGGCTGCCGGTGCCCGCCGGGGGCGGCGGCAGCCGGGCCAGACCCCTCGCAGGAGAACACGAGGTGCTCCCCCGCGAGGCCCGTGGTCCCGCCCCCGGTCGGAGGGCTGAGTCACCCCGCAGGGAGGGGTGGCGACGGGGCGGGACCACACACACCTCCGGTAGCGGCGAGCCCCCCTCTGCTGCCGGATCCGGCCCCGGCGGCCACATCCCCTGACCGCCGGGGCCGCCACCACACCACTGGAGATCTGGAGATCACGTGACTGAGCACGGTGCCGACCTCAGCGGCGTCCAGCACACCGCCAGCCTGATCCAGGAGGCCCTCGCAGGCCTCGCCGCACTCCCCGACAGCGATGCTCTGGAGCCCCCGGACGCCGCCAGCTCGCGGCCCGAGGCCGCCATCATGTTCGGCGTCTGGTGGACCACCTACCGCGGCCCGGCGGGACTGGTGGCCATCCCGACCGACGAGGCTGGCGCCGAGCAGATGGCCCGGATTCTCCGCACCTCCCAGCTCGTGATCGGGGCCGCCCCCGACGCCACCGTGGTGTACCGGGTGCCCGGCAGGGAGTGGACGACCACCCCGCCCGGGGCGGCCACCGACAGTCTCGTCGACACCCTCATCAAAGATCTCGACCTCTGACGCAGCAGAGCCCCCGCCCGGCGGCCAGGCCAGACGGGGGCTCCCTACCTTTGCTCGCACCTGCTCTGAACAGGACACGAACGATGCAGAACATATTCGATCTCATCATCAGCGGTCCGCTGATCGTGCAGATCGGCACCAGCCTCCTCCTGCTTGTCGTCATCGCGGCCGTCTGGGCAGGCACCCGTTACATCCGCCGCCGCCCCCTGGAGGACAACCTCACCATCGTCGCCGCCAGCATCGCGACGGGTGTCTCCGCCCAGGGCATGTGGCGTTTCTCCGGTGACGTGCTCGGCTTCGACGGCCCGCTGCGACTGTTGCTGTTCGCTTTCATCGAGGTCGCCGTCATCACCAGCGCCGTACGGGCCCGCCGTAACATCCGGGAGCAGCGGCCAGCCGGGGTCGACGGCGCCGCGGTGTGGGTCCTCACGAGCCTGACGGCCGTGCTCTCCAGCATGGACGCCCACAGCGTCGCCGAGGCCATCTTCCGGCTTGCCGCCCCTCTGGTGGCGGCGTGGCTGTGGGAGCGCGGGATGGCGGTCGAGCGCCACCGCCTCACCGGTCTGTCCGGGATCCACTGGCGCCTCACGCCTGAGCGCGTGCTGGTGCGGCTCGGTCTCGCGGAAGGGCGCGACCGTACAGCGAGCGACGTCGACGCCCACCGCCGCCTGACCCGGGTGGCCCGAGCGGCCAAGAAGCTGCACGTCCTGGAGGCAGTCGGCGCCAAGCCTCGCAAGGTGGCGGCCGCGTCCGCCAAGCTGGACAAGCGGGTCGACCAGGCGGTCGAACACGCCGAGCTCGCCGATGACCCGCGCCGCCAGGAGCAGATGCTGGACCGGATCACCGCCTTGTTCGGAGCGGCCGGGCTGGCGCGCGTGTCAACGACGATGGCGCCGTGGCAGCACATCGACCACCCTGCGGTGACTGGTGCCGCTCGCCTCAGCGAGGCCGCGATCCTGGCCGAGGAGACCCGCCAGTGGACCGAGGCGATCCGCGCCAAGCTGGACCACGACCCGGAGCTGTCCGCGGCGTTCACCTCCATGGCTGCGTTCGCCACTGGCCGCCACCTGGCGCCGGACGCGACCGCCACCGGGCCCAGGGTGGCGCCCGAGGTGGCGCAGCAGGTAGCGGCCCCGGTGGCGCCCGCGATCACGCTCGTCCCGCCGCTCCCACCTCGGCGGGCCGCCGGGAACCACTCGGCCGCCACCAACGACGACACCGAGACCGCCACCGACGAGCAGGTGGCGCCCGAGGTGGCGGAGGAGGTAGCGGACAACGAGCCCGCCCAGCTCGACGGCGAGCCGTCCGGCGACGACAGCGCCACCGACGACGACACCGAGACCGCCACCGCTGGCGCCACCCAGGCGATGTGGCGCCACTGGGAGCAGGCGATCAGCGAGGACCGGCTGCCGACCGGCGCCGAGCTCGCCCGCGCGGGCGGGTGCGTTGAGTCCTACGGCCGCCGCATGCGCGGCCTCTGGGAAGAGCAGTTGGACGGCCGGACCCGGCGGCGCCTGAAGAGGGCGTCGGCGTGACCGCTGGTCTGGATGAGGTCGCCGTCCGGGAAGAGGTCGAAGCATCGGCCGTTCCCGCGGCGGCGGCCGCACGCCCGGAAGAACCGCGCGAGATCGAGCTCGACGGGCACGGTGTGCCCGACTACGAGCGGGAGCTGGGCCCAATCTTCCCTGAGTGGGCCACCACCCCGCAGGGCTGGCAGGACAAGGTGCGCCTACACACCCGCAAGATGGCCTACATCGGCGCCTGGCACGCGGTGCGCTCCCCGAAGTACGCCGGGCGCCTGGCCGTGCAGTCCGCGGTCGGGACCGCGGTCGGTGCCCGCGCTGGTTTCCGGTTCTTGACGGCGGCCGAGCACAAGGAGGTCGTCGACCAGGCCCGCGCCGAGGGCCGTCGAAAGGACGCCGCCGCCGAGCGGGCCACCCGCCGCGCCGAGATCTGGACCCGCACGAAGTGGACCGCAGGCCTCGCCCTACCCGGCCTGGGCATCCTGAACGCGCTGGTCACCTCCTACCCGCTGCTGCCGTACGGGCTCGGCGTGCTGGCCGCCGCGGCGGCCGCGGTGGCCGGGCGCACGGTGCGCGAGGTCGCCGTCATCGACTCCCCCGAACTGCCGGTGCGCCTGGACCTGGCGCCCGAGCACCTGAACGAGGCGTTCCGCGCGGCCGGGCTCATCAAGGCTGGCCAGTCGCTGACCCTGACCCAGCAGCCGATCCGGGACGGCAAGGGGTGGGCGAGCGTCGTCGACCTGCCCCGCGGGTGCGGCAAGACCGCCAACGACGTCCTGTCGCGGCGCGAGGTCCTGGCCGCCGAGCTCGGCGTGGATGAGATCCAGCTCATCATGTCCCGGGTGCGCGCGCACGCCGGTGGACACGGCGGCCGGATCGCGCTGTGGGTCGCTGATGATGACCCGTACATGGGCAAGGTCACCGACTCGCCCATGGTCAAGGCGGATGCCTGGTCGGTGTGGGACCCGATCCCGTTCGGGGCGGATGCCCGGGGCAATCGCGTCGTGCTGTCGATCATGTGGCAGTCGATGTTCTTCGGTGGCCTGCCCCGGCGCGGCAAGACGTTCTCCCAGCGGCTCCTGACCGCAGCCGGGGTGCTGGATCCGTGGGTGCGGCACTACGTGGCCGACGGCAAGGGCGGCGCCGACTGGATGCCGATGCGCGGCGTCGCGCACCGCCTGGTGCTCGGCGCCGAGGACGACGCGATCGCCGCCCTCGTCGCGATGCTCAACGAGCTGATCGTCGAGATGGAGCGCCGCTTCAAGATCTTCCGGGACCTGCCCGCGTCGGTGTGTCCGGAGTCGAAGCTCACCCCGCACATCATGCACAAGTACGCCATGCCCGTGATCTTCGTGACCATCGACGAGCTGCAGGAGTACTTCACCGCGATGGACAAGGACCTCAAGGACGAGGTCATCAACAAGTTGTGCCGCATCGCGAGAAGAGGGCCCGCCGCCGGGTTCATCTGCAACTTCGCCAGCCAGCGCCCGGACGCCGACTCGGTGCCGACGAAGCTGCGCGAGATCATCACCATCCGCTACTCCACGCAGGTCGTCGACAAGACGTCCTCGGACATGGTGCTCGGCAAGGGCAAGGCCGCCCAGGGAGCGGACGCCAGCATTCTGCAGGAGGAACACAAGGGCGTCGGCGTGCTCATCACCGGCCCCGGCTCCTACGTCATCCCCAAGTGCGACTACCTCGACAACGGCGCGTTCGCCGAGGTGTGCGCCCGGGGCCGGGTACTGCGCGAGCAGGCTGGCACCCTGTCCGGCGACGCTGCTGGCAGCGTCGTCGCGGCCGCTGAGCACGCTGGCCAGGCGATCCCGGCGATCGTGTCCGACGTGTTGTACGTCATGCACAACTCGCCGCGCATGTTCACCTCCGACCTGCTGGCCGGACTCGTCAACGTCGACGAGGACTACGGCGACTGGGACGCCACCCGCCTGGCCGAGGAGCTGGAGCGCGCCGGGGTCCGGCGAACCACGAAGCAGGTGAAGATCGACGGCACGAACCTCGCGGGCTACAACCGGCGCGACGTCGAGGACGCCGTGCCCGTCGAGCTGTTCGCCTCCCCCGTCGGAGCCCGCTCGTGAGCCGCCTGAACGGGCCGACAGCAGATCTGGCCTTACCCCACTACTTCGCAGGTCAGCCCCATGACCGGCACCCTCTACCGGGCCATGACCGAGGTAGAGGGCCCCCTCTACATGCGGCCCCCGCGGTAGTGCCCTCACCCCATACGACGATCCGCCCCCGGTAGAGGGGATCCCCTCTACCTCACCCCTCAGGAAGGAACTCCCCAATGGACGACGTCACCTCCGGCGGCCTGATCTTCGCCGCGATCGTGGCAGCCCTGTATCTGCTGACCGTGCTGGACCGTCGCCGCTACCCCAAGAGCCGATGCGTCACGTGCTCCGGCTCCGGGCGCAGGGGCAGCTCGTTGTCGGCGCGGTGGCGGGACTGCTCGCACTGCGTGGGCGGTGTCCGCAACCGCCGCGCGTGACCCTCGGGCGCCCGCCGCGCTCTCTCACTTTCTGGACCGCTTCCATAAGAGCAAGATCAGCAGAGGACGGACGAATGAAGATCATCCGCAAGCAGGCCGGAAAGATCACCATCATCACTGGGCCAGTGACGATCCGCGGCATCGAGGCGACCGTGGACGGCCACCCGACCATCCAGATCGGCGTAACGCGGGGCAGCAAGCCGAAGAAGTCCAAGAAGACGAAGATGACGGAGAGCTGATCATGACCTCCCCCCAGATCGCCCAGCCGGACACGATGCCCCGCCCCGTCAGGGCCGCGACCGCATCGAGGCGCGGCACCCGCGATTACAACTGTGACGCCGCCCGGATCTGGGCCGTCGCCGACCGGACCGTCGCCGTGGTGGTGGACGGGATCGGCAACTCCCCCACCATCGCCGAGAACTCACAATTGCTGGCCGACGTCGCCGCCCGAGTCGCCGCACACCGGGGAGGGATGGCCGGATTGTTGGCCGCGAGCGACCTGCTCGTCGCCCCAGCGGTCGGGGGCGGGCGTCCCGACGCGGTCGCGGTTGTCGCAGTCGTCCTCGCGGACGTGACGATGGTCCACTGGATCGGCGACGCGCGAGCCTACGGCTACGGGACCGAACTCACGCAGTACACGAATGACCACACCGTAGGTGCGCAGCTCCGCTTCAACGGTGTTCCCGTCGAGGTGGCCGAAGACCACGACAACTGGGTCAGGACCACGGTGCGTCGCGCGGTGATGGCGGCGATTTACCAGGTGGAGATCCCGCCGGACCAGCTGGTCCTGTTGGTGTCCGACGGCGTCCCGGACGGTCTCCCGGACGGGAAGCTGGAGGCCCTGGTGCGCGAGCACGCCGACTCCCCGCAGGAACTGGCCGACGCGATCGTTGCCGCGGCCCAGGCCACCGAGGGCGGGTATCGAGACGACGCCACCGTCATCGTGATGAGCAGAGAGAACGGAAAGGATCATGTCTGACGGAACGACCGAGGCCCGACTGGCCGCCCAGTGGTGGGCGGATCTCCTCAGCAGATGCCACACCCAAGATCAAGATAGCGGGAGTGAGCTCCTCGACAAGATCGCCAAGTGGGGGCGCCCGCCGGCGCCAGCCCCGGAGAGAATCACCGCGTTCCGCGAGATGCTGGAGGCCGAGATCCTGGAGCGGGTGGTTGGTCACGACTCATGGCAGGAAGCCGTCCGAGAAGGCGACCCGCTGTGGCGGTGGTGGGATCGCGTGATCTCCGTCGACTACGAGCCCGACTGGGCGTTGCGCTTTGCCCTGGCTGCGGCAGGCTGGGAACCGGAAGACAACTTCGGCCTCCTGCCGTTCAAGACCAAGATGCGAATTGGTCCCGACTACGTCGCTGTGGTGCGGGGCGATTCCGGTGAGATTGAGGTTCTCCTGGGAGAGGCCCAGGATGCGGAGCGCCTGATCTGCGGCCATCTGGAGCGGTCGCGCTGCATCACCTGCGGATGCAAGGTCTGTGTCGACTGCCACTGCAAGTGACATGCGAAGGAATCCCGCCGCCCTTCACGGACGGCGGGGCTTCCTGGATTCCCGCAGACTTCTGCGGACGATCAGGGGCCGGGGCCAGCATGGCGTCATGGACACCGACCATGACCCCGTACCCGACCAGGTCGTGCAGCGCGCCCTGGAGCTCTTGACACCGCACCGCGCACGCTTGGAGCCACTGCTTCAGGCTGCAGAGGCTACGCCGGACCCCGACCAGTAGCCACACGAGAAGAGGCCCCCACCCGGTCCGAAGACCAGGCGGGGGCTCTCATGTCCGGGGGCGGCCGTTACCGGCCCGGCCGCCTGGAGCAGCGCCTGCAGGACGCTGCGGCCTCGCGGGTCACCTGACCGACCGTTGTTCGACGGACGGCCGCGAGACGATCACCAGGCTACAGAGCGCGCGGCGACCCCGCGTGCACCAGGCGGCGCCCGTGGTCGTCCTTCGGGTCAGCGACCGGAGTCACCTTCCGCTGCGACGAGACCCACGCCCACGCGAAGATCGCAGCGTCGATGACCTTCTCCACGGTCACCTCGTCCAGGTTCCACTCCGCGGGGAGCCAACCCAGCGCGATACCGAGACGAACGGCGCCCATCAGCAGCAGGGCGATCGCCCCGCGCACCAGCAGCGGGAAGCGGATGGTGAACTTGCTCATATGCCCCTCCTCAGGGACAGGCCCGCCGACGGCGGGACGAATGGGGGAGCGAACTACTTCCACATCGGAAAGGGTTCGCCGAGGGTCGCCGCGTCTCATCAGCATCAGCAGCTGCAGGAGCGCAGCCTCGATCACGGCTTGGCGGGCTTCGTGGGTGGCCGCCAGGACCACGTCATCGCCCAGGTGTCGCGGTCGACGGTGTCGCCAGCGGGCAGGCCGGTCGCGCGCCGGTAGCCGCGGGCCACCCCGGCCGACTGCGGGCCGTACGTGCTGTCGACGTCGACGGTCCAGCCGCGGCGGGCCATCTTGGTCTGCCACACCTTCACGTCCTCGCCGTGCATCATCTGCGCGCCCTCGGTGTACTTCAGGATCCGGCCGGGGAAGCGCGGCACGTCGCCGTCCCAGACGACGGTGATCGGCTTGGCCGGTGCGGGCGCGGGCGCCCCGGGCCGGGGTGCGCCTCGCTTGATCCACGCGTACAGCGGCCCGCCCGGGCAGCTGGTCGAGTAGCCGTCGCGGTGGCCCTTGATCTCGGTGCCCGCGCCGTGCTTGCGCAGCAGCTCGATGCCGTCGCGTATGCCGTGCAGCAGCTCGTCGGTGGGCTCGACGAACCCCGAGCTGCCGACGAGGGCGAGCAGCGCGTAGTGATCGCTGTTCTGCCCCTCGCCGTTCGCCGCACTCATGACGCGCAGGCCGCGCCCCTCCAGCAGGCGGCGGTGCGGGCACGCGGCGAGATTGTAGGCGAAGTCGGACCAGCCGTTGACCTGCTGGTGCTGATGCTGGAAGTTGCGCATCAGCTGCAGGCAGATCGCGTGATCGGTCACGATCTTCGGACTGACCTGCCCGCCGGTGTAGTGGACCTTCACCCCGAGGGCACTGGCCAGCGGCGTGTAAGCCTTGGTGGGTCGCCGGGCGCCCCATCCGGCTCGGGTGACCATCGTCGTCATGGCATCGGCTCCTTGTCCTCAGGGGTCTGTCGGTACGCCATCCACCGGGCCCGGTATCGGCGGGCGAGCAGCAGCAGAAGGATCAGCCAGGCGTCGACCACGAACAGCGGCAGGATGCTCGCGGTCGCATCCACCCAGCCGTGCGCCTGGGACACGCCGCCGCTGCGTAGCGCGAGCACCATGGCGATTCGCAGATAACTGAGCAGCACCGACGACGCCAGCCCCCAGATCGCCCAGGCCGCCCAGCGCTCCTCAGGGATCGGCCAGCTCGGCCAGCTCGGCCGGAACTGCAGCACGATCCACACCGTGGGGACGATGCCGCCGATCAGCCCGATCCACAGCAGTACGGTGGCGACGATCACCGTTCCTCCTCTCGTCGAGCAGCTGCGACTCTCCTGATCACCCAGTCGCCGAACCCGTTGGCGGCGGTCAACCGGTCGAGCCTGGAGGCGACGGCGAAAGCATGCGCCGCGATTGTGCGCGCGTCGGCCAGGTCCTGGTCGGCCTGCTCGTCGGAGCGCTGTACCTGCGCGGCGAGCTCATCGAGCTCAGGCTGGGTGGTCTTGCGGCGCCACCACGTCATGTCGGTTCCTCCGGATCGCCATGGAGATCCCGCAGGTCGATGAGCAGCATCTCGTTGGCCTTCGCGGTGGCCAGCGCGGCGGCGTTGGCGCCGGCCGCCTCCAGGCGGCGGGCCTCCCTGGTCTTCTCATGCGCGGCCTCGCTCTTGTCGAGCAGTTTGCGCAGGTAGGCGACCTCGCTCTTGAGCTGATCGATCGTCGGCTTGGGTGCCAGCCACCCCCGGATGATCAAGAACAGGATGAGGCCGACGAGTCCGTAGTCGAGCAGCGGCCCGGGGTCGGGAATCGCGAGGTCTGGCACCTACACCTCCATACGAGGAAGGGGGTGCCGTCCGCGCGCCTCCCTTGGAGCGCATCAGCCCGCACGCGCGGACGGCACGATCGAGGGGGTCAGGACCGGATGGTGCCCGCGTCGCGGAGCGACTCCAGAATCGCCAGAATCGCGGTGTGATGGTTGTCGACGGTGTCGACAATCGTCTGGATCTGGGCCTGCACGTAGGTACTCGTGGCGTTGGTCAGAGGGAACGCCGGATCGTCCACAGCCTCGCCCTGGACGAACTCCACCAGAGGGACATCGTCGGTCGTTGACTTCGCCCATAGCTGACCGTCACGAGCGTGGATCCACACGTCGTCGGGGCCAAGGTCGTCGGTGGGCGGGCTGGCCATGGCGCGCAGGACCCAGCCGCGCGAGGCCTCCGTCAGGCGCCCGCCGGTGGCGGCGGTGCGCTGCGCCTGGTCGAGGCCGCGCTGTAGATCGCGGGTGTCGCGGGCCTGGTCGCTGGGGAACCCATCGGTCGCCACGTCTCACTCCACCTCCTGGTCGTCGATGAAAATCTCGGCTTCGTCCCTGCCCTGCTCCCGCCCGACGGGAGTGACTTTCATGCCGAGCACCCGGCGCCGCTCGTCCAGCCCGGCGCCGCCGTTGGCCCTTTTGAACCACTCGTCGGTGATGACGATCCGGGCGCTGTCACCGACCAGGCTGGGGCGGATCGTCGGCTTCTCCCCGAGCAGCACGGTGATGGACATGACGTGCGGGGCGCCTCCGGCCTTCTCCGCGAGTTCCTCCGCCACCCGGTTCAGCTGCGCCACGTCAGTCACCCCGGGCCGGTCCACGGTTCGGTCCATACGCGGCCACACCCCCGTTGCGAGGTGCGGTGACTCGTAGGCGTCCGACAGGAGTGGGGTTGAGGTGGTGGAGGCGTCGGTGTCGATGGTGTCGCCCCGGGCTCGCCACCGGGTGCCCCGGGTCAGCGGGGTCATGTCGATGCTGTAGTCGAGGATCTCGCCGCCGCCCGGCGAGTCGTTCCAGACGTGCTTGCCGGGGCCGTCGGCGTCACCGAGCGGCTTGCCGTGCACCCAGTGCAGCTCCACGCCGCTCGCGCCGAGGACGGTGTTGACCATGCATTCGTAGCCGTCGACCCCGGCAGTGGTGTCGGCCACGTGCTGCCCGTACATGCCCTGGTGCGGCTCGTAGGTGCGGGTCAGGGTGGAGCCCGCCGATCCGGCGGCGAGGATGAGGCCGATGTCAGCATCAGGTTGGCCCTGCATGTGCGCGATGAGCTGGCGGGCGATCTCCACCCGGTCCTCGCCGACGAACGCGAGTTGCTCCTCCAACGTCACGTACTGGAGGTAGGCGTCCATGGTGACCCCAGACAACGTCAGGACCGGGCGGGACCTCCGCTGTTTTGTGGTCTTCGCGCCGACGATCCAGTACCGGTCCCCCCACAGCTCACCTCCGCGGTAGATGTCCACCACGGTGACCCCGGGCCCGCGCAGCAAATCTGAGGGGCGCCGGGGCACGATCTTCGCGACCAGGTCGCCCTGGGCCTCGTTCGCGATCGGGTAGGTCGCGGAGAAGTTGCCGACGTTGAGCTGCCCCCGCCGCGACAGGCGTTTTTCGAAGCTGACGCCGTGCAAGTCAAGATCACCGAGTCGGCCGCCGAACAGGCGGGAGAACCGATAGGAGTAGAGCGCGTCCCCGGCGCCGGGGCTGTCGATGGGGATCGGCGGGACGTCGGGTATCACCACCCCGGTGGGGATGCTGATGGTGATGCCGAACCCGCCGTACTGGGCGGGCGGATCCGTGACGAAGACCTTCGCGCCAGACGGCGATGAGGAGCTGATCTCCCGGGAGGCGACCGCGGCGACCATGAGCCGGTCGGCCGACTGCACCTGACGACGCAGCGGGTACCCCAACGGTGCGATCATCGTGATCGTTTCGAATGTCGCCGCGATACCGAAGCGCAGCTCCAGGTGGCTGCTCGCGGCGGGCGTGACCGACGGGGTGGGCGTCTCGCCCAGGACTCCGGTGCCGCCGAGGACCGCGACCCGGCTCGCCAGGGTCGTGCTGGCGCCGGTCGCCGCGGCGATGAGTACCAAGCCCGGGATTCCTGCTGGGTTCGGGAAGGCGTAGGAGCCGTCGGACTCGGCCACGGTGCGCTTGTAGATGCGGGCGTACAGCCCGATCTCGATGTCAACGAGTTCCTCGCCGACGGGCGTCCACCCCGCCGGGTCCGGCAGGGGGCCGTAGGACGCGAACGCGGCCTGCACCGCCCACAGCACGTCGCGGGACTCTGCCCCGGCTGGGCGGCCAACAGGGATCGTCGGGCCGGATCCGGTGCCGATGGAGGAAGAGCGGTAGGACGCGGTCATGGTCCCCCTCTCAGTCCCAGGCGTCGCGGTAGAGGACCTCGGCCTGCGATCCGCCGCTCGCGGCGGTGTACTCGACGTCTTGGAGACCGCGGTCGAGCACCCAGTCCCAGATCGAGACCGAGCCGAACGACATGTCGTTGCCGACGTCGGCTTTCTCTGCGTCGGTCACGGCGTCGAGGATCTTCGCGGTCCCCAGGTCGGTGTCGATGACCAGCTTTTCGTCCGCGTCGACGGTGACGTTCCACTCCGTCACCCGGTCGAGGCTGACGTTGTGCAGGCGTGGCGTGGTGACCGGCCCGGGGACGACGAGGATCGGATTCGTCTCCGCGTTGCCCGCGTTCCCGATCGACACGATCGTGTCGATCGGCACGGTGATCCCGGTGGCGTTGACGTTGTAGCGGCGCGGCTCGGCGAGGATCCACTGCAGGACGATCTCGGCGTGGCCCAGGCGCAGCAGCCGATCCACCGGGATGTACACCTGGTCGATGCGCCCCCAGGCGATGTAGGGCGTTCCGAGGTCGTTGATCACGATGGGCCACTGAGTGGCGTCCCGCAGATGAGGGGTGGCGTTCTCCAGGTCGAGCACGGCGGCCTCGACCTCATCACGGCGCACCCGCAGGAGACCGGTCATCCTCAAGGTGCGCTCACGGCTGAGAGGCCTGCCGGGCGCGGAGCCGCGCCGGTTGGCCCTGGGCGCGTTGCCCGAGTCGGGGCTGTCTTTGCCTCGCCACCCGGCCAGGGCCCGCATCCGGTACGGGGTGCCGCGGCCGAGGATGAAGCCGTTCCACTCGATTTGTCCGGGCAGCCCGTCGAGCTGGTCGCCGGGCAGGACGGGTACAACCGCGACCGCCCCGTCCACGCTCACCGCGACCGTCACCGTGGCCAGGTCCACGTCAGCGTTGATCTCGGCGTCGACGTCGGGGGCGTAGACCGCGGTGGTGACCGAGACGGCGCCAGCCGGTTGGAGAGCCGATCCAGCGGACACCTGCGGGGTCGGCACCGTCACGGGCACGTCGACCGTGGTGGGGGTGACCACCTCGGTGTCGTCCACGGTGACCGCTGGGGTCGACACCGTGACGGGCACGGCGACCGTCGCCGGGGTGGCGCTCGCCCCCGCAGACACCGCCGGGGTCGGGGTGGTCACCGCCACCGCGACGGTTGCCGGGGCGGCCGATGATCCGGCCGATACCGCCGGGGTCGACACCACCAGCGGCACGTCGATCACGGACAGGTCGGCCTCGGCGTCCACAGCGCCGCCGAGGATCTCCAGCGCGACCCACGCCCACTGCGGTGTGCCGGAGCCCGCCGCGTCCAGGTTGAACTGGACGCTCGTACCGGCGGTGGCGGTGTTGGCGGCCTTGACCACGGTCATCCCGGACGCGATGCCGTCATCCCACGCGGCCTCGTCGTCGGTCGAGGCGGGTGTGCCCAGCGCGGCCCAGTCGATCGCGGCGAGGATGCCGCGGCTCCCGGCTCCGGTGGAGGTGTAGCCGTTGACGGTCGCGTTGTTGGTGGCGCTGGTGCCCTCGCCGGTGGCTCCGGCGGGGCTGGCGTGCTGCCCGGTGATCACATACACCTTGAGCGCGCCCTGGGCGTTGGTCACGGTGACAGACGTGTTGGTCAGCGCGGTGGGGTTGGGGGCGGTGTAGATCCGCAGCCCGCCGTAGGTCGCGTGCTGCTTGCGCAACGTCCAGGTGCGCGCGGTGACGTTGTTGGAGATGACGGGTGAGAAGACCTCGCCCATCACCACCGCGACGATCAGGCTGCCCGCGGGTGGGCTGAAGTTCGGGCTCTGGAGGGTGCCGGAGCCGTCGACCTCCACCGCCGGTGAGGTGCCGATCGCGATGGCCATGCCCGCCTCCTCTCTGCTGGGTCAGGGGGAAGGCGGGCATGAAAAAACCGCCCGGAGGCGGCTGCAGCGGCGAGGACGGCCCGAGGTCAGGGGGTGAAGTCCATGGTGAACAAACCGTTCGCGTGTGGCGTGATCAACAGGGTTCCGGCCGAGGTGTTGACGGCGTCGACGAGGTCGATGCCCATGATCAGCGGGTCACCGGAGGTGTTGTCGGCGATCATGTCGACGTGCTTCACCCCCGTCAGGGTGCTGGACGGCCACTGAACGGCGTCGGAGGAGTACTTCATCAGCCCGGCCGTTTTGGACAGCGCGGTGCCGGTGACGACCTTGCCCTTGGCCGTGTACCCGGTGCCTACGATTTCGTTCGTGCTGCTGTAGACGGTGTCGTCGTTGTAGTTCGGCGTCTTCGACGCGTTGTACAGCGCCCAGAGGTGATCCTCGCGGTCGAAGTCCACACCGAGCTGGGTCGCGTCGAAGATGTCCATGAACGTGGCTGCGTACAGACCGGATGCCATCTCTACTTACCTCCGGTCTTGCCGGTGCGGGGACGCGCCCGCACGGTCACGGGCAGGCCGGTCGCCTCAGCGGATCCGTCCTCGATCACCACCGGCGCCTCCGACGGTCGGGCGCCGAACAGCTCCCGCAACGGAGCCGCCTCGACCTCCAGGTCGGCCAGTTCCTCCTGCCAGGCGGTGAGCCGCCCGACGAGGACGGCGCGCAGCTCGGCGTCCGGGTGGCCCCCCTGGTCGAGGATCTGCCCCTGCAACCGCCGGTCCAGCGCCGGGATCTCGGCGCTGAGTTTCGCGATGCGCTTCTCCCTGCGCAGCCACGCGCGGGTGTCGTTCAGCGCGACCGCCGCCGTGTTCTTCGCCTTGCTGGCCGCGCGGATCGCCGCCGGGTCGCCGCCCTCGACGGCCTCGGCGTACGCCGCCTTGGCCGCCTGGTGGGCCTGCCAGATCGGCTCGCACGCCTCGGCCACGGCGAGCTCGGCGCGCAGCTGCGACAGTGGGGTGGGTGGCTGGGGTAGTCCGAGACCGTTCACCAGTGCCTCGTCTCCTTCATGACCTCGCCGCTCGCGGCGTGGACGAGCAGGTGCGGCAAGAACACGTGCGCGTCCATACCGTGCTTACGTTCGCGGATGCGGTTGCCGAGCTCAGTGGTGGTGATCTGCATCAGCTCCCCCGTGATGGGGTGTCGGATGGTCTGGCGCTTCGCCTTGACCCGGTAGGACCAGCCACGCGGGCGGGCCTGCACGGATCGCATCCGAGCCAGGTCCGCGGCGGTGTACGCCTGAAGTCCGGACATGCCGAACCGCCTCTCTGTCGTTGGGGTCCAGGCCCTACGCCTGGACCGCGAGCTCGTAGCCGAACTCCCGGCCGAGCTTCGCGACGTCGGCCTCCTCGCGGATCACGGCGTTCGGCATGTTGACTGTGATGCCACCCCCGCCGGTCGCGGCCGATCCGCCGCTCCAGGTGCCGCCTCCGCTGTCGCTGCTCCAGATGTTGGCCGCGCCCTTGATTTCCGTTGTCTGCTGCGCGGCCTTCGCTTTCTTCTCTGCGGCGGCGAGCGCGTTGTCGATCTCCGCCCGGTTGTCGCCGAACGACTCCGCCATGGCTGCGTCCTTGGCTCGCTTCATGACGGCCTTCACCGCGCCCGCCGCGAGGTCGCCCTTGGCGAGGACGCCGTCGACCCAGCCTTGGATCGTGTCTCCGCCGATCCCGTGGTACAGCTTCGACGGCGAATGCGAGTCCAAGAATCCGGTGACCGCGTCGGTGGCGTTTTTTACCACGGATTTCGCCGCGTCAGCTGCAGCGCCAACCATGGACCTGATGCCGTTCACGAATCCCAGGATCATGTCTTTTCCGGCCTGGAGCAGCCATTTACCGGCGTCGACGAAAACAGCTTTCACTTTACCGGGAAGCTCTTTGATGAAGACGATCAGAGCGTCAATCTTTTCAGACACCGTTTTCTTGAGATTTTCCCAGGCGGTGGTCGCATCAGCCTTGAGTTTCGTCCACGTCTCGGACGCTATTCTCTTGATAGTTTCCAGGGCGCCAGAAAGAATATCTTCTACTAATTTCCAGAGGGAGTCCCAGATTTGACGCAAACCCTCTTTGAGGAGCGTAAAATCACCGGTCATTACGCCCTTGACGGTTTTGACTAGACCGGAAACGACGCCCCAAAAAGCATTCCAGATAGAGAGGAAAGTGGAGACTAGACCGGTGACGGCGGCAATAATGTCCTGGCCATACTTATCCCACAGTTCTTTCAGGATAGTGAGGACATCGGAGACGACCGTTTTCGCGGATTCGAATCCCTCAGAGAGTTTCGTTTTCCACTGTTCGATGGTCTCCCCATTGGCGTCCACCCATTCCTGGACATCGGCGACCACGCCGTCCCAGATCGCGCCTGCCTGCTCCCGCCACTGGCCGAGCGTCTCCAGCGCCCCCGACATCGAGAAGTGGGTCGCAGCCCCCTCTAGGGCCGGTATCACCGTGCCGCCGAGAAAATTTACGACACCCTCAGAAAGTCCCCTCTTCCACTGCTCGATTTTATTCGTCGCTGTGTCATGAAGGGTGTCACCGGCCTTCTTGGCCGCACCGGAGAAACTGCCGAGAGACGTCGCGGCGGTGGTTGGATCCAGGGCGAAAAGAGCGTCTTGAAGATCCTCCGCTTTTGTTCCGAAAAGGCCGACCGCAATCGCATCCTGCTGGACCGGGTCCTTGACGTCTTTCAGGCGCTGGATGACGTCGCCGAGAGCCTGCTTCGCAGGCTCACCGCCCTTGGCGAAGACCTGGAACATTTTGTTGGCGTCGAGACCGATGCCTTCAAATGCGACCTTGCTTGTTTCTGAACCATCCTTAGCGCGGATCGCGAACTCTTTAAGAGCGTCCGCGACCGTATCCGAGTCACGCGCACCGGCTTGAAGACCCTGGGAAATAAGGCCGAGAGCATCCTTGCCGGATAAGCCAATTTCACGGAATTGAGTACTGTATTCATTAAATGTGTCGAGCAAATCTTCCGACTTGTTCGCGCCGTTCTGCGCACCCTTAACGAGGATGTCGAACGCCGCTTCGGCATTCGGGGCAAGATTATTTCGGAGGATGTTGCCGACGGCCGCCGTGACGCGATTGACGTCCTCGTCGAGGATCGTCGACGCGTTCAGGGCGTGCTTCGACAGCGCCCCCAGCGACTCCTCGCTGGCGCCTCGGATCCCGTCAACGTTCTGAATCAGGCTCCGGATCGAGTTGGTGACGTCGCCGATGCCCTCGCCGTACCCCTGGGAGTACACCTCCCCGGCGACCCGGCCGAGCCGCCCCATCTCCGCCTCGGACGCACCGATCTGCGCGAACAGCTTCTGCCGCGCCTCCTCGCCGTCCAGTGCGGACTGCAACCCGGACATCAGGGCCGCACCGATCGCCGCGCCCGCCGCGAGCGCCAGCCCGGCCGCGCCCGCCTTCAGCCCACCGACCAGGTTGGCGCCGACCCCGGCCAGGCGGGACTGCCCTGAAGCCTCGACACCGTCGCCGAGGCCCCGGCCAACGTCGTCTCCGGTCTGCCGGGCGGCCTCCCTGGCCCCGTCCAGGCCGGTGCGCAGGCCGTCGACGAGCTGGTCTCCGGCGCGCTGCCCGGACGCCTGGGCATCGTCGTCGAGGGAAGCGAACGCTTCGTCGATCGAGGCGTCGAGCTCGCGGGCGAACGCCTCAGCCTCCGCCTCCATCTCGCGGAGGCTCGCGTCGAGCTCGGCTTCGAGCCGGTCCAGGTCGGCGATCGCGGAGGCAGGGTCGAGGCCGTCAGCGATCGCCTGCTCGACCTGGGCGAGGGACCGGGTGACGGTGCCCTCGACGGACGCCATGACCTGCGTCGTCGCGGACTGCAGCCCCGACATGGCCTGTCCGGCGCTGTCGATGGCGGAGTCGAAGCCCTTGTCTTCGAGGTCGATGATGCCGTGCAGCTCTCCCAAGCTGAGACTCACGGGAGATCACCTCCCGGTCGCTCAGATCACAGGGTGCTGATGTAACTCTGAGCGGCTTGGCCGCGCAGCTCGACCGGCTCAGCGGCGACGACGCGGCGCCACAGCGATGTCTCGGGGAGCAGGCCGTTGACGAGGACGCAGAACTTGCGCCACGTCATTCCTTCGTTGACCGCCTGGACGATGTCGAGGCCGTTGTACTCGCGCGTGATGTCTGCTTCGAGGAGCGCCCAGTAGCGGACGATGCTGCGCGTCCAGTGGCCGAGGCCGTCGGAGCCCCCGTCGTCGGGGGCTCCGCTTCCCCCTCCGCGGCCTCCTCCTTCTTGGAGTTGTAGGCGCGCATGCAGTAGTCCACGAGGTCGTTCAGCTGCGTGTCGAGGCCGAGGCCATCAGCGAGGATCTGCTGGTATTCGGCCTTACCGAACATCGATTCGAGGATCTCCTGCAGCAGCAGGAGGCCTGTGGCGCCGTCTTGCTCTTTGCGGGCCTTCCGCTCCCGGATCAGCAGGATCATGACCCGCGCGGGCCGCTCGGGCGGCAGGGTGTAGATCTTGCCGAGGACCTTGACCCGCTTCGGCTTCAGGGTGGCCCACGCGGCGTCGAAGTCGTGGTCCAGGTCCTCGTCGTAGTCGTCGGGGTCGACGAACGACGGCTCGATGTCGCTCATGGTCAGGCGACCGCCATCGTGGTGGTGAGGCCGCACTTCGTGATCGTCGCGGCCCACGCGGACTTGTCGTTGTGGGCGCCGCCGGACTCGCCGAGGGTCACGGTGCAGTCCCACACCTTCCACACCTGGTCCATGGGGTGACGGAACCGGATTCGGCCGCGGCTGTCATAGCCGACCTTGTCCTCGCCACCCAGCGCCTCCACCCGGGCCCTGCCCGGCTGAAGGGCGCCGGTGATGTGGTCTTTCTTCTCGGCGCCTTCCAGCTCCAGCACCGCGCCCCTCTGCATCACGTCCTGCTCGTAGGCGCCCTGGGAGTCGTAGTCGGTGGTGTCGGCCACCTCTTCGTTTTCACCGCGGTTGACGGTGGTGTTGCCCAAGTTCTCGATGGTCAGCCACGTCGGCGACGGAGTGGCTCCGTCGGAGACCTGGATAATGATGTCCCTGGCGTTGATCTTCACCTGAGTCAAGGCCGGTGCTCCTGTTCCTACGTGGCCCGCGCGTTGATCTCGGCGCGGAAGTTGACGGTGTACTCGTGGCGGCCGTGACCATCGGGGCCGATCGGCACGGGCCCGGCCTGGGTGCCGACGACCAGCTGCAGCCAGGTGCCACCCGCGAGGAAGCGCATGCCGAGGCCGTGCAGGGCGTCGTAGACGTCCTGGGCCTTCCGTTCGGCGATGCGGTGGTCGTGCGCGGGCCCGCGGACGCGCACCTGGATGCCGGGCTCGTCGTAGCTGTCGGCCAGCGACGACTCGGGGCCGCCGTAGCGGAAGATGGCCAGCGCGAGGTCAGGGGTGTCCGGCAGGTGGCCGGGGAAGATGGTGCTGCCCAGCTCGCCGTCGGCGTGGTAGATGCCGAGGGTAAGGTCGGCGGCGAGCTGCGCGAACTCCTCCAGCAGGGTCATGTCAGCTCCCTGCGGATCTCCGCGGCGATGATCTCGGCGATGACCGGCGCCTCGGTGGCCATCGGCTCCTCCAGGTATTTCGCCTGGCGGCCGTCGTCGTGGCGGTAGGTGAGGTCCTCGTGCTGGCGGACTGCGTACGGCCCGTCGAAACTCACCGCGGCCCGCAGCGCGTCCTCGTCGACCGACGGGGTGCCTGACCGCTCGAGAGTGCCTTCCTCGTGCGGCACGAGCTTCCGGCTCGCCCCGAGGAGATGCTCAGCCCCCTTGCGGAGACCAAGGATGGCGCCTTTCCTCTTCGCGGCCTTGATGGCCGCCCCGTTGAACGTCAGCTTCGCTCTCTGCGGCACCCTGACCACCTCCCTTACTGCAAGGCGACCTCCAGGTGGGAGGGGACGGGCAGGATGCCACCGTCGATCGGCGCGCAAGTGATGACGGTGGTCTTACGGCCGTCGGGGAGCGTGACCCGCGAATCGGGCGGACAGGTCTCCCACAGCTGCATCCGCAGCGTCGTCTCCGACAGCACCTCTTTGCGCTGGGCATCGCGCACCAGGCGGCGTTTGTCCTCCCGCAGGCAGCGCACCGGCGTCGGCGGCCCGTAGATCGGGCCGAACGTGCCGGCACCCTTGTACGGCTCGATCACCACGTCGACGCCCGCCCGACGCAGCAGGAAGCCGGGGATACGGCGAGGCATCAGGTCATCCAGGGGCCGGTGCGGAACAGGCCCGGGACGGCGGCGAGGATCTCGATCGCCCGCTCGGATCGGCGCGGGTCGGCTGGCACCCCGGACGGCCCGGCACCCCGGGTCAGGGCGATACCGCCAGCGGAGACGCTGGTGTAGTCGGCGCCTGCTCCGGTGCCGTCGTCGCCGTGTTCCTGCCACCACTCCACCTGCGCGCACACCGCGCGGGCGAAGGCTTTCGCCACCGCCGGATCCGAGGGCATCTCGTCGACGTCGCCGGGCACCAGGTCGTAGACCGCCCAGCGCAGCACGTTGTCATCGAGGTACTCGGTCGCCCGGGTCAGCAGGCGGTCCGAATCCAGCGGCGGCGCGGCTTGCAGTTCGTCGGCCAGGTCGGTGGTGGTGGCGTAGGAGCGGCCCTGGGCCGGAGCCGGGGCGACGCTCACCAGCTGGTGCTCGATGCCCGCGCCGGTGCCGGTGACGGTCCACGTCAGCCGGTAGATGCCCGCGGCCGGGTACGGCACCTCGGCGGTCCACGTTGCGCCGTCGTCGGTGCTCGCGGCCGGTGTGGTGATCGTCCCGGCCGGTGCGCGGACGGTGAGTACCACCGCCGTGGACAGGTCGGCGGGGTCGACGGCGAGGGTGACGATCTGGGAGTCTCCGGCGTCCGGCATCCTGACCACCTCCTACGGGGTGCGAACGATGGTGAGGGTGGCGGTATCGGCGGCGGCCGCGGCCAGGACTCCGCCGGTGCGCGCGGGCGTGAGCGTCGAGGCGGGAGCGGTGGTGATGGTCAGCGTCCCGGGCACGGGGACGTCGTCACCTGCCGCGACGGCCGCGGACAAGGCGCCGAGCGGTGCGGCTGCAGCTCCGTGCACGGTCCGCTGGCCCCGGCCCGCCGCGACGAACGCGCCGAGGACCGGCGCGGCGCCGTGCACGATCCGTCGGCCCGACGCAGCCGCAGTCAGGGCGCCGAGCTGCGCGGTGAGCGCGGCGCGGATCCTGCGCCTGCCGGTGATGGTGGCGGTGAGCGCGCCGAGCGCCGCGGCGGCGACGCCAGGCACCGGAGGGCGGCCCGCTACCGCGGTCGCGGTGAGCGCGCCGAGCGGGGCAGAGGCCACCGCGAGGACGGTACGACGACCAGCCGCCGTAGCCGTGAGCAAGCCCAGGTGCGCGGTTGCGACCCCGGTGACTTTCCCGACCGCGCCGCCGCTGGCGGCAGCGGTGAGCCCGCCGAGGCCTCCGGTTGCGGCGCCGTGCACGGTACGGTGACCGGCCGCCGCGGCCGAGATGCCACCGAGGTTGGACGTGGCAACGCCGTGCACCGCCCGGTCGCCGACGGCGGTCGCGGTGAGGCCGCCGAGGTTGGCTGCAGCACTGCCACGGATGGTGCGTACGGCCGAGGCTGTGGCGGTGAGCGCGCCGAGCTCCGCGACGGCCCGGCCGTGCACGAGCCGGTCGCCGACGGCCACAGCGGTGAGAGCTCCGAGCGAACCGGTCGCCGCCCCGCGTACGGTCCGGTCGCCGCTGCCGACAGCCTCGAGCGATCCGAGCACCGCAGCGGCCGTCCCGTGTACGCGACGTGTACCGGTGGCCGTCGCGGTCAGTCCTGCGAGGTTGGCGGTCGCGACGCCAGTGACGGGGACATCGCCGACCGCCGTACCGGCGGCCGCCGCGGCGAGCGCTCCGAGGCCAGCCGACGCGCTGCCGTGGACCGTACGGCGGCCGGATGCCGCCGCGGCGAGCCCGCCGAGAGATGCCGCCGCGGCGCCGTGGACGGCGCGGCGCCCGGCGGCGGTGGCCGTGAGGCTTCCGAGCGCTGCGGTGGCGACGCCGGTGACGTCTCCGCCGCCAGCCTGCGGGGGCTGGATGGCCAGGAGGAACGTGATGTTGTCGCGGCTGCCCGCGAGGGTCGCGGCGAAGTTGCCGGTCGCCCCCATGCTGGTCTGTGGGGCGGTGGCGATCGCGGAAGCGGTGTCGGCTCCGCCGGACGACAGCAGGTCGGTGCGCTCGGTCAGGCTGGCCGGGTTGGTGGCGCACGCCCAGCTCAGGTCACCTATGAGCTGGTTGTCGTCGGTGGCCACCGCGGCGACGATCAGGCACTCCGCGACCGTCGTCGTGATGCTCGCGCAGGCGGGGTGGCTGTTGATGTTGGGCTGCGCGTGGAAGACGTGCACCGGGGTCGTGGTGTCAGCGCCGACGACGCCGATCATCGACCCGGCGCAGCTGTCGGTGAACCCTGACCAGGTGTAGCTCGACGGCTCGCTGCCGCCGTCGGTGACCTTGTGCTCGTAGACGCCCGCCCAGAACGTCGTCGAGACCGAGCCGGAGGCGACGAGCACCCACCCGGACGGAAC
This sequence comes from Streptosporangium sp. H13245, assembly GCF_055690525.1. Classification (NCBI taxonomy): domain Bacteria; kingdom Bacillati; phylum Actinomycetota; class Actinomycetes; order Streptosporangiales; family Streptosporangiaceae; genus Streptosporangium; species Streptosporangium sp. H13245. Next base: position 65,219 of record NZ_JBSZKT010000004.1, read on the forward strand.
CGTGGTCGGCGCGCTCGCCGCACCACCGTTGCAGACCAGGGCGTACAGGGTGTCGCCGGTGACGGTCCCGCCCGGTTTCGCCACTGTGGTGGAGGTGGTGGTGGAGGTGCCGCCGAGACCTGCGGCCCGGAAGGTCGGGGCGGCCATCCCTCACCCCCTCGGGACTTACGCCAGAGGATCAACTTGCAATGGAAAGCGCCACGTCCAGGTCGCCGATCGGGATCACGAAGTCGTCGCCGATCTGCATAGCGTTCGCCGTCACCGTTCCGGAGAACAGGAACGTCCCGGACGTGCTGGCTGACCACGCGGTGAAGTGCGTATAGTCCTCCGCGCCAGCTACACCGGGCCAGGTCAGCACGGCCGTATTGCTGATCGCCCCGGACGCGGCGTTGGTTCCGAACGTCGCCTGGATCCGATCCGCCTCGGTGGCGACGGCGATGGTGCCAGCCGCACCGGGGGCAGCGGTGTGCAGCTGCACCCACACCTCGTCGGGCTCGGTCCACGGCGTGCTCCGGCAGAGCGCGTTGAGGATCGCGTTCGCGATCCCCGAGCTGAGGCCTTCAGCCATCGGTGGTCACCCTCTCTGTGGTTGTGACGCGGGCAGACGCGGCCCGGACCCGCACCCTCAACGCGCCTGCCCGCGCGTCTACTCGACCTGGTCGGCGGCCAGCCGCCAGCCGCCGGTCTCCTCCAGGACGGCCACGCCGAGGCGGGTGTCCTCGTACGAGCCGGTCGGGGCGTGCACGCGCTCGAGGACCTGGCCGTCGTCGTCGAGGCGTTCGTAGGTCGGCATCAGGTCGGCCCGTCGTAGGTCAGGGCGGTGACGCTCGCGTCCGCGCCGGAGTAGTTGACGTGGATCGTGCCGTCGGCCTGCCGGTACAGGGCGGCCTCCAGCGGCGGGACGATCGCGTACTTCCCGGCTGGGATGATGATGGCCAGGTCGGCGATCGCCGCCCCGCCCCGCCCGGCGGTCGCCGGGGACGGGATGGTCGCGGTCAACGTGGTGTCGTCCCCGTTGAGGAGGAACAGCCACCGGCGCGGACCCCACACGAAGCTGTTGCCGTCGGCGATGTTGACCGCGGCGTCGGTGGCGGTCGGGTCAAGGCCGGAGTCCGGGACGGTCGCGGCCGCGGCGAAGGCGGTACGTGCCATCAGCTACCACCGAACCGCTCGATGAGCTTGTCCTTGGAGAGCTTCTCGGCGTCGGCCTTGGACATGTCGCCGTGCTCGACGGCGTAGTCCACCCACTCGGTTTTGTTCGCCGAGGTGGGCGGAGGCGTCGGACGCTGCCCCTGGCCGTCGCCGCCGGAGGCGGTCTCGGTCGACTGGGCGGGCGCCTCGTCCTGCTCTGACGGGGAGGACAACAGCACCCACTGCTCCAGCCGGTCGAAGCGGCCCGACCGAGCCTCGCGCTCCACGACTTCGTCGGTGTTGAGGTTGCGATAGACGTACATCGGGGCGGCTCCCATCAGCTGTTCGGCAGGTCGTTGACGTCGGCACCGAGCACGATGTCGGCCTGGATGATGACCAGCGGCCCCGAGCTGGTGGAAGCGACCTCCAGGCTGAGGACGTCTCCGGCGGCCATCTTCCCGGCGGTACCGACCGGCCGGGCGGTGGCGAAGGTGCTGCTGCCAGCGGTCAGGTCGGAACCGAGGACGTCGACGGCGCCGATCTGCGCGTTGACGGTGGTCGCGGCGCCGCCGGAGCGGTAGCCGTGGATGGCGACGATGCGGCACGCGGCGGGCGCCCGCCAGACGACGTTGCTTCCGGCGGTGGCGGACGGGACGCGGATCTCCTTGGTGACAATGCGGCGCTGATACCCCATGGGGCTACTCCTTGTTGGTTCGGTGAGGGGGTGGCCCGCGCCCGCCCCGCCCGGGGCGGGCGGAGGGGTTAGACGTCGGCGCCCTTGATGAGCACGGCCCTGTTGGGGTCCAGCGTCTTGACGCCGTAGAGGCAGTCGATCGAGCAGATGTCCTGCTTCTGGTCCATGTCGTAGCCGTAGATCACCCGCAGGGAGTAGCCCTGGTAGTTCATGACCGCGGCGTTCGGGTTGCCCTTGGGCAGAGCGAGCGGCCTGAAGGCGAGGGCAAACGCGGTCTTGTGGAACGCGACGCCTTCCTCGGTCGTGCTGTTTCCGCTGGTCTGGGCGGGCTTGGCGATGTTCTGGGTCATATACGGCGAGAACCCGAACACGCGTCCGCCGAGGCTCGCCTCCAGGAGGCCCTCGGTGCTGCCGCGCTTGTCGGCGTGGTGCAGGATGTCCTGGCCGATCCACCGGGCCGACGTGGTCGGGCCGACCACCGCGCGCCGCTCAGCGCCGGGCACATTCCGGGTGTCGAGCACGCGGCCAGCGTCGATGAGGACCCTCGGGTCGGACCAGGCGTACTGGTTGTCGCCAGCGACGACACCGACCTCCTGGCTGATGTCGGTGCGCAGGGACAGGATGTCGCGGTCGATCTTCTGCGCGATGGCTTCCATGGCTGGGGTCAGGAACTGCTCATCGAAGTCGGTGATCTTGAGCGTGAGCTCCTCGGCGGTCACGCTGAACGAGACGTCGGCCATGTGGTTGAGCGTCATGTTGATGCCGGTCTCGGTCGCGTCCTGGACGTTGATGCCCTCGGTGCGCTCGTACTCCTGCGCGACGAACACGGCTGGCTTGCGGATCGTGATCGCGTTGCCGACCTTCCGGCCGAACTCGGGCTCATAGTCGCGGTGGACCAGACCGGCCATGACGGTGGTCTCGTGGAGGTTGACCAGCGCCTGCCGGGCGATGACCGTCGGAGAGAGGATGGTGTTGGCCATGGGCAGGCCTTCCTAGGAGTCGACCCCGCGGCGCCTACGGCGTTCCTTACGGAGTTCTTCGATGTCGTCTGATCCGGCCGTATCGCCGGTTCCGCCGCCGAAGTCGGCCCCGCTCCGGGCGGGCGGCTCGACGCCGCCGATCTTGAGCTTGGGGTTGTCGGTGACGGCCTTCTCGATGGCCTTGCCGACCTTCGCCACGAAGTCGTCCGCGGCGGGGTCGAGCTTGGCCAGGGCGGCGAGGAATGTCCGGGAGTCGGTGAGCGCGCTGGCGTCGGCGTCGTGCTTGGCGGCGCCTCGCCAGACGGCGAGCTCGGTGGACAGTTCTTTGTTGGTGGTGCCGAGCTGCTCGATCGTCGCGGTCAGCTTGGCCGGGTCGGTCGGAGTTTTGTCGTCTTCCTTGACCAGGCCGAGCGCCTTGCCGAGTTCCTGGACCAAGGCGGTGCGGGCCTCGGTGGCCGCCGCGTCCTTGGCGGCGGTGCGGTCCTTGGCTGCCTCTCCGCGGGCGGCCCTGAGTTCCTTCTCCAGGCGGGTGATCGTCGCGGCGGAATCGCCGTCGCCGGTCTTGCCCGCGTTGTCCTTGCCGGTGTCGGTGGCCGTGTCCTTGGTGCCGTCGTCCTGCGCGGCGCCCTGGTCCTGGCCATCCTGGCTGGTGCTGTCCGGCGCGGTGCCGCCATCGGCTCCAGCGCCTGCGTCGCCGCCGCCCTCGCCGGACCCGCCAGCCTGAAGGTAGATGGGACGGTCGTGCTTGGTGTAGCCGAGGAGCGCACCCGGCGCGGTCGGCAACTGGTCGAACATGTGCCCTCCTGGGGCATCACAGGGGAGGCTCGCACCTGGCGGGCCTACGTTTCGGGTGGTGCTGGTTGCCCGGTTTCGGGCGTCCGTCCCCTGGTTCGGGACGGATGGTCATGGGTTGCGGCATATGGTGCGCGCGTGCACCCTCCGCAGCAGCCGCCTCAGCAGCCGTATTCGTCTCAGCCGGGCCCGCCGCCGGGATGGCCATCGAGACCGTCACCGCCCGGCTGGGATTCATCGCGGCCTTGGCGGGAGTTCGGCGACTCCCCAGACGCTCGGCGCCCGTATCTCCCGCCGAAGCCACCGAAGCAGAGCGGGAAGGGCCGAGCATTCGCTGTGCTCGGCGGCCTACTGGTCGTCCTGGCCCTGCTCGGAGGGCTCGTCAGCATGTTCAGCGGCGACGAGGCTGCGGAGCCGGAGGCGAAGGCGAGCGTGCCAGCGCCGAGCACGGCGTTGACGATCCCGAAGCCTGACGCGATACAGGCCGAGGATCTCCTGCGCGGACTATGGCAGATCGATCCGGAGCTGGACCACGAACGCTCGATAGGCCGAGCCCGGAACAGCTGCTCGAACCTCCTCGCTGGCGAACCTCGCGACGAGGTGGTCAAGAAGACTCAGCAGCGGTTCGACGGTGGCGCGGCGAGCGTCGACCTGGCGGACGCACGGGCGATCGTGAAGCTGATCGAGGACGGCGACTGGTGCGTCAGAGCTTGACCATCAGGTAGCCGTTGGACCATCCGGTCCGCGCCAGGGTGGCGAGAGCCTGTGCTTCGGTCTCGCTCGCGGCGCGCATCTGGGTACGGATCGCGGCGCGGGCGCTGTCTCCGCCGAGGTAGGTGACCGTCCCGTCGTCGGCCAGTTCGGCGCGGGCGACCTCGGTGCCGGTTCGGACGCTCACGATGCGCAGCACGGTCATGGCGGTCACCGTACCCCGGCGATCAGGTTCCGGGTGCCGGACGCGTTCGGTGCGAGGGCATCGAGCACGCGCAGCGAGTAGTCCAGCCACTCGCCTCGGCCGAGGTGGTCGAAGTCCTCGCGCAGCCCTTCCAGGCGGCGGCGGACCTCGTCTACGTCTGCGCGCGTGAGCGGGTTTCCCTCACCCTGGGTGTAGAGGTCCGCGAAGTCGCTGACCACGTACTCCAGGTCGACGACGCCGTCGTCGAGCATCTCGGTGTAGGCGACGCCGTGATCGATGGGGACGACCCGGCCGTCTCGCAGCATCCAGTTGCCGCTGTTGCGGTCGAAGTTGTGGACGAGCAGGTCGAGGAGCCCCATCTTCTTGCCGTCGTCGCTGGCCGCCGCGTCCCTGACCCGCTTCGGTGGATCGCCGTAGCCGGTGAGCTCGGCGGCGGTCGTGGCGTCGTCGACGTAGTCCATGTAGATCGTGTCGGGCCCGGTGCGGTACACGCGGGGCGCGTCCAGGCCGAGGGCGCGGGCGACCTTGGAGGCCACCTGCTCCCCGGCGGCTTCCTGGATGCCGCCGCTCCCCGGTTTGGCCGTCTTACGGACCACCTTGCGGCCGTCCTTGAGGGTGAGCAGGTCCACCTTGGCGACGGCGCCGCCGCCGAGCGGCCGCTCCTCGCGCACACCTTCTTCGACGGCGCGGGCGAGGTCCTCGATGCCGTCGAGGTTGCGGTGGTACGGCTTCGCGGCCGCCGGGACCGGCGAGGCCTTGGGCTTCGGCGGGGTCTTCGGCGCCGGAGCCTTCGGCAGGGCGGTCTTCGGCGCGGGCCCGCCGGGGGCGGGGGGTTGCAGGTCTGCAACGGGTCCGCCCTTCGGCCCGCCAGCCCCGGGGGTGCTGCCAGCCCCGGGCTGCTCCCGGTAGGACAGCCTTTTCAACTTCGGGTTGGCCTTGAGGTGGGCCCGCATGGCGCCCTGCCAGCGGCGGACGTCGGCCTCGGCTTTCTTCTGCGCCTCCGGGGTGATAGCGCCGGTTGCGCGGAGCTTGTGCTTGCGGATCTCCCGCTCGATCGCCCGCTGCCGCTGCCTGGCCTTGTCGCCCTCAGGGTCGGCGGTGTTCTTCGGGGCCGCCGTGACACCCGGAAGGTAAGCGCTGACGCTGTGCCTGCAGTTCGGGTGCTGGAACCCGGCGCGGCGGGCGTCGTCGAGTGTGCCCTCCACGTCGACGGTCACCAGCTCGTCGTCGTCGCGCGTCGCGTGCTGCAGCTGGACCTTGCCGACCGGCCCGGAGTCCCGTCGCAGGACTTTGCCTTCCCAGGGGCGGCAGAGTTTGCACTCCTGGCCGTGGTCGCTGACGATCACCAGGTCGATGCCGATGCTGGCGAGCCGGTCGGTCTGGGCCTGCACTGCTGCGCGGGCCACGTTGGTCCGCGCGATCATCTCGGTGTAGGAGGACAACTGCCAGGTACGGCCAACGGAGTCCGTGAACGAGGTGATGCCCTTGTCAACGAGGCGCTGCCACGCCGCCTGGCTGGCCTGGCGGCGGGTGGCGGTACCAGTCGCGATGCGCGCCGCGGTGGCGGCCTGCACGGCGCGGTATGCGTCCTCGGGAGCCCGCAGCAGGTTGCTGTCCACCCTGCCGAGGTCGCGGTGGAGTGCGGCCGCGATGTTCTCCACTACCGCAGCGCCGGGCACCTGGTCCAGTGCGGACTTGGCGCCCGTCTTGGCCAGGGCGGCCGCAGGGATGGTGCTGAGCGCGCTGCCATAGCCGTTCCGGTAGGCGGCCCGTGCGGCCGCGCGCACCGCGGCGCTCTTCGTCTTGGCGAGGCGCGCTGCAGCCTGCTCGGCGGCCGCGCGAAGGCGACGGACGGCGTCGAGCTTGACCTCGGCGGTCGGGTACGGAAGGTCGCGCCTGAGCTCGGCGGCGATCGCGGTGACGAGGCTGTTCTCGACCTCGCGGTAAAGGTCTGCGACCGATGAGGCGATGGAGTCGAGGAGGTCCTGGTCGACGGCCACGGGAACCTCCCCGCAACCATCAGAGGTGGAGGAGTGCCTGGCCCGGGCCGGTAGGCGCATGGTTGTGCGCAACCACAAGAGGTCACGCACAACCTCTTGGGCCTACCGCCCGGGACCGCTGTGGCCTAGCCGCAAGGACTGCGAAAGTCGACTTGAGCAGCCATTTTGCCGTCTGAGAGAACCGTAGCCGGAAGCGGTCTATGGCGGAGCAGCTTTCATCGGGAAACTTCTTGCGGCCCGTTCTGCTCCTGGGCCTCCGGCTTCTCGCCCTCGGCGCCTTGCATCTCCTCGGGCAGCGCGAAGGGGTCCATCACCGTGGCCGGTTTGTCGTCCTTGATCTTCTGGACTTCTTCCTGCACCTCGGGCTCGTCCCAGTCGGGGTGAGCGAGCCTGACCTTCGTCTCGGTGCTGGCGGCTTCGGCTTGGGCGAGGAGGTTGATGGTCTCGGCGACCGTTTTCGGATCGGGGCTGACGCCGTCGGGCCAGGTCACGACCGGCCGTTGCGGTGTCACCTTGGATTTGAAGATCATCCGGTCGACAGTGAGGAGGGTCTCGGCGAGCCAGGGCATGGCCGGTTTCCAGTAGTTGATCTTCTTGTCGCGCGTCGCGTACGACTTCTCCTTGCGGGCGCGAACCTCGGTCGCGGTCTGGGCGACGTCGCCCTGCTCACCGAACGACTGCGCCGAATAGCCAGCCGCGCGGACGATCTGGTTGACCAGGTCGGCCGATGTCGCCAGGTGCTCGTCGACGCGGATGAGGAACTGGTGGGCCGACAGCTGCATGTTGCCGTCGCCCTTGCCCAGGATGTTCAGCGCCTCGTAGACCTCGCGGTCGGGGTCGAAGCTGGGGCCTTCGCCGCGGCGGCCGGTGCTGTCGAGGTAGTTGTCGGGGACGACGAGTCTTGCCTTGGCGAGGCGGATGTCCCTCATCAGGCTGCTGTAGGTCTCGTCGAGGCTGTCCATGAGGCGCATCACGGCGGGTGTGTAGTCCGACCGGCCGAGCGGGGTGCCGCGGATGATCCGGTGGGGCCGGATGTTCGGTACGTGCTTGACGGCCAGGCCGCGAAGGCCGGTGACGAGCGCGCCGGTGGAGTCGACGAGCAGCGCGAACGGGGCGGTCTCCGGGTGGTCGGCGAGCGGCATCTGCTTGCCGAGTTTGCTGCTGGTGCCCCTGTACAGGCCATGCAGCACGCGGCCCTTTTCGTGGCGTTCCAGGTGGCGCCAGACCTCGCCGTCCTGGTCGGCGACGACGTGCCAGAACGTCACCGCGACCAGGATGCCGCGCTTCCACTCAGGCACCGCGGTGTCGCCCTCGATCGCGTCGACGAGCGGGTAGTCGGCGAGGTCCTTGTCCCAGTCGACGCGGAGGTAGACGTCGCCGTACGCGGCGTTGATCTCCGCGGACTCCAGGAGCCGGGCGTAGATGCCGCCCTCTTCGAGGATGTCTTCCAGGCGGGCCTGGGTGGCTTCGTCCTCGACTTTGAAGCTGGGCGGCTCGCTGAACAACAAGTCCGCGGAGGTGACGGCGATGTCGCTGGCGATGGGGATGTGCAGCCGGTTGTCGCGCATCTGGTTGGGCGGCGTCGGGTTGCCCCAGAAGAAGCGGGCGGCCTTGCCGATGAGGCCGCCGCGGTGCTGGCTGGGGCGGTCGTACTGCTTGAGGTCGAGGCCGGGGCTGCCGTTGGCGCCGCCGTAGTAGCTGATGAGCTGGTCGGGGTCTCCTCCGTACCAGGTAGCGGCGTCCCGGTAGTACTTGTTCGGGAGTTCGCAGGCGGGGGGCGGCCACATGGTGCCGCCGCCGCTCGGCAGCGGCATGGGATGCATCCTCTCAGGGGGCGAGTGGGGTCCAGCCGAGTGCGATCAGGGCGTCGGTCACCCGCTCGGCGGTGGTGAGGACGAGATCGCCGTCTGCGGTTTCGATCTCGATGCGGTGTCTGAAGAGGTCGGTCATCAGGTCGAAAGCGGTGGGTTCGAGCCGTGCGCGCTGGCCTCGTGGCGAGTGGCGGCGGCGAGCAGCACGGAGATGGTGGTCACGGCCTCGACCTCCGGGGCGGGGGGTGCGTTGCCGAGGGGGTCGTAGTGAGCGATCGGTCGGCCGCCGTGGTAGCAGTCACGGCAGTGGAGACTGACCTCGCCGTTTTCGTCGCCACACAGCCAGAACCGCGAGGCGAGCGGGGGTGTCCAGCCGAGCGCGACCAGCGCGTCCCTGGTCTTGTCCGGTACGGCGACCGCGAGCAGGCCGCCGATCTTGACCTCGTAAGTGTCGAGGTCCACGGTCAGCTGGGGCGGCTGGCCGGCCTTCGCGGTGAGGGTGATGCTGCGGACGCCGGGGAGGACCTGGCCGTCGAGCTCGATGGCGTTCGCGCGGCCGGTGGGGCTGAGGTGCAGATGAGCGCGACGCTCCATCAGGTCGCGTGCCGGGTGTCGAGGTGCGTGTCCTTGACGCAGGCGGCCAAGCGCTCGTACTTCTCGGCGGTCGTGTGCCCATCCCAGCCCGGCCACTCGGCTTCCGAGACGGCCACGGGCACGTGCTGGACCAGGTCGAGGTCGGCCTCAGCCAGATGCCAGGACAGCTGGCCGTGCGGGGTGGTGATGTAGATGACCGGCCAGTCGGGCTCGTCCCGGTCGGCGTAAGCGATGACGGAGGGGTAGATCGCGGCGAGGTGGGCGATGAGCGCGGCCCGCTCCCGGTAGGCGCCGATCTCCGGAGCGGGCTCCGGCTTGGCCTGGCTGGAGGCCGACCGTACGAGCCCGGTTTCAAACTCGTACTTGGCGAACTCCGCTCGGAGCTTCTCACGCAGGGCAACGCGGTCGGGGTCCTCAATGGTCGCGCCCGACATGTTGACCGTCACGGGCTGGCCCTGGCTCGTCTTGAGTGCGGTGTGGAGCCTGGTCCAGGCGTCGGCGATGCTCACGAGGGCGGCTACGCGGTGCGGGTCGATCCCGTACTGCCGGGCGTCGTCGAGGGTCTTGGCGGCGGCCTCCGCCGCCTGCTCGGGGGTCACATCGCCTCCGAGTTCATGAGGCCCTCGGCGGCGTCGATGACGTCGCGGTAGAGCTCGACGCGCCGCTCGGGCAGCGCGCTGGCCCACTGGGTGTTGACCGAGTTCACGGCCGCCAGGAGCGGGACGACCTCCGGGATGACCGGGGCGGCGGCGCCGACGTCGGGCGGGACGTCGCGGGCGGGCGGCTCGGGGTCGACCTCGTCGATGTCGGCGTCGACTCCACAGAGGCGCGGCCAGCCGGGCATTTCGAGGAGCGGGGTGGGCTCGGTGTACAGCGAGCGGAGAAGCTCGGCCCAACCCCTGGCGACGGTGACCCGGTTGTCGACGATGGCCGCCGAGCTCTTGCCGTGGAATGCCTCGTTGGCGGCCTCGTCGAGCAGCGCGGCCGCGCGGGCGGCGGCGTAGGCCGGGGTGATGCCGGAGATGGTCTCGCTCATCGGGTACCGCTCCGGGCGATCGCGGCGTTGGCCCAGAACATGGTCTGCTCCAGGTTCGTGAGCGCGAGCGCCTTCTCGCGGCCCTCGGGGAGCATGTAGTCGAGCACCGAGGCGAGAGCGCGGCATGCGTCTCGGACGTCCTCGTGGCCGCGTTGCCGTTCCGGAGTGTCGGCGGGGTGGAAGGCGAAGCGGTTGGCGATGTCCTCGGGTGCCATGGGTTTCTCCAGGTGGGTGCGGGGTGCGGATGGAGTAACTACCGGGAATACGTCTTCTCGCAAGTGAAACGCGTGTTCGAATCAGGCGGCGAGGATCAGCGGCGGCCGGAGTTTGTGCTGCCAGGAGGCCTGCGTGGTGTGGATGCCGTACCGCAGCATGTCCACACCGTGGTCGTTGACCTTGATCGGCTGCTCGTCGCCCTGCTCGGTCTTCTTCTCGTCCCAGCAGTAGCCCGGGATCTCTTCGATGAGCTCGGTGCACTCGGCGGCGATCTTGAGCCGGTCGGTGGCCAGCAGGCTGGCGACGTTGCGCAGGCCGTCGTTGACGTCGTTGTCGCCGGGCAGGCTGGTCAGCCGGTCCGTGTGCAGCTGCACGCGGAACGACGCAGCCGAGGGGTCCACCACGGTGTAGCGCGGCTGGATGCCCTTGAGCGTGGTCCTCGGGATCGGCGCCTCGGCCAGCCAGGCCCGCAGCCGGGCGGAGTACTCGACGTCGCTCAATTGCCGGTGCTTCACCCGGGAGTCGTAGCGCCACTCGTGGGTGAGGTACAGCCGCCGGTCCGAACCCAAGCCCAAGATGCCCGCGTGGAAGGGGTTGGTTGTGCCGTAGTCCACCGAGCAAGCGATCCACTCCGTGATGAGCGGCAGCTCCTGGACGACGTGGACGTCTGGGTCCCATGTGTCGAAGATCGCGCCCTCGGCGGCGACCCACGCACCTTCGATGAATCTGCGGTACCACAGGCCGACGTACTCGGACTTCAGGGACCGCACGTATTCGGGGTCGAGGGCGTGGTTGTCGTCGATGCTGAAGTGCCACGACCTGAGGTTCAGCTCGCCCTTACGCAGCAGGAACTTTTTGCGCAACCAGTGCGCGGGGGTGTCCGGGTTGGTCGTCGCGAAGAGCTTCGCTCCCGGGACCGACAGCCTGGACAGGAGCATGTCCCAGAAGTTCGACGGGATCAACGTGGCCTCGTCCACGTACGCGCCAGCGAACGTGCCGCCGCGCAGTCGCCCCTCGGCGCGCTGGTCGTTGGCTGTGATGATCTCGATGGTGCGGCCTAAAATCATCGCGGTCGGTGCGCCCCGGGTGTAGCTGATGAGCCGGGCGGCCGGACCGAAGAGGGCAGGGTCCATCAGCGGGCCGAACACGTTCCGCCAGACGGTGTCGTACGTTTTGCCGATGACGACAAGCTGGCCGCCGCGCGGCGCCGATGCAACGTAGACGAGCCACCGCAGGAGGCTCGCGATCGTCTTCCCGCTGCGGACGCTGCCTTCCCAGATGTTGATGCGAGCGGTCGCGTGGGCGATCGACCGTTCCTGGGCCTCCGATAGCAGGAGGCTACTCCCCGCGACCATGCCGGTCCTGGAGGGTGTCGAACAGGCCGCCGAGGAGCGAGGAGATCGCCGCGGCGTCGTCGCCGGTGTCGTAGTCGGTCAGGCGGAGCGCCTTGTCCGTGGCGATCGCGACGGAGGCGAGGATCTCCCGCTTGTCGCGAAACAGCGGCTCTTCGAGGTCGTGGCTGTTGTGGGTGTTCTCCTTGCCGCCGAAGTTGTGGATGGTGCACGGTTCCCACAGCTGGCGGCGGAGGCGGATGGCGTCCTGCAGGAGGTCGGCGGCGAGCTGCGCGCGGAGCGCCCGGTTGTCGGCCTGGCGGGCCGCGGTGGCGGCTGCGGTCTGGGTGCGGGCCCAGGACAGGCCCATGTCGGCGGCGTGCCGACTGATCGTGCCGGGCGCTCGGTTCAGGCGGCGGGCGACCTCGTGCAGCGACAGACCCTCGCCGTGCAGCTGCCGGATCTGGTCGCGTTCGGCTTCGGTGACGGGGCGGGCATGGGCCACGGTCACCTCCCGGAGTCACGCGGCTCGCTGCGCCTCCTCGGCGGCTTCGCGGCGGCGGGCCGCACGCTCCTGCCACGTCCGGGGGACGGGTTGGCCGGTGCGCAGGAGCCACTCGATCGTCGCCAGGTCGACGCCGTCGTACATCGCGGTCCGGCCGACGGAGCCGAGGCGACGGGCGTGGTAGCGGTGGGCCCAGACTCCGAGGGTCGCCCGGGGCCGCTCGAGGTGCTCGGCCGCTGCTGCGAGGGTGGTGGGCTCTGGGCGGTCGCCGTCCACGAGGTCACCCCCCGGGAAACACGAAACCCCCGGCGCGGTGCGCTCGGGGGTACAGATCATCCAGATTCGGAACGAAGTGTTACACCTGGTCAGGCCGTCGCGCAAGTGGGGCTCGTCGCGAGCGTGTCGAACGCGGACAGATCGGCGATCAGCTGGTGGCGCTCGGCCGGGGTGAGGCGGATGACGAGCGGGCCGCGCGGGATGAGCAGGGCGTCCCCGCGCGGGCACGGCATCAGGACGTACGGCGGGGAGTCGGGGGCGTCCACGAGATCATTCTCCCAGGGGCGAAACCGGCATCTGACCGCCTCCACACCGGATTACTCTTTGCGCCATGAACGAGACGATGCGTCACTACGCTGAGGTTCCCATCCCCAACGAGGTCATGGAGAAGGCCGCCGCTGCCACGAAGGCGGCAGGTCTCGACATCAGCACGCCGGAGGGCCACGAGTTCCTGATGGACCGGGTCTCGGAGTGGATCAATAACCAGGAAGAGGTCGAGGTCCGCAACCTGGTGAACCTCGACGACCTGGACCGCGCGGCCGACCCCGGCGACCTGTGAACGCAAGTGGGCCCAGGTAGGCGTACGCCTCCTAGGCCCGTAAGCAGCGGGGCTCCGGTTCCTCCCGCAACGTCGGATCGGAGCCCCTGCTGTATCTCAACCCATCATGCCGCGTGAGCGCATTCGTGTAGGCGAGGTCGGCGATTTGAGCCGGAGGGGCTCAACCTCAGGAGGAGACGGGAAACCCCTTCCGGCCCCGCCGCCGGGAGACCAATCTTGAAGCAGGCGCCCCGACCGGTGCGCCACCCCAGCGCTGAGGAGTCCCACCATGGAACTTGACCGTTCCCCGGCTGCCCTGGCCGACTGGTCCACGGTCCCCACCGTGATCCGGATCATCTCGTTCGGCTACCTGCACGGCGCGGCCCCGTCCGCAGACATCACCCTCGACCTGCGCCACCACTTTCGGGATCCGCACGTCAACCCCGACTTCGTGAACAAGACCGCCAACGACTTCGAGGTCCGCGAAGCCGTCCGAACGACGCCGGGCATCTGGAACCTGATCACGTCCACTTGCACCCTGGCGAACGCCTACATGGAAGGCCCGAGCACCGGCGGGCTGCTCACGATCGCCGTCGGATGCGCAGGCGGCCGACACCGCGCCGCAGCCGTGACCATGGCGCTAGCCGAGTTCCTCGGCGGCGACTTCGAGGTCACGCTGGAACACCGTGACCTCGCCAAGGACGTTGTGGAACGCTGACCTGGGCGTGCCGGGATGGCAGCGACTTGACAGCAGTGCATAGTGCCTAGGCGCATTCGTGCGGGCGAGCTCGGCGGATCCATCCGTCGCGGGTCATCACGAACCAGGCGGGGAACCCGCCGTCGCACGACGAGCAGAAGACCATGAGGTCGAACTTCTGCACCTCGTCGACGGCCCCGCCCCACTCCAGCTCATCGAGGGGGTAGGCCAGGAACTCGCGGCTGGTCATCTCCCAGAAGTCGCTGAACGATCGCCGGGGTGTGGTGAGGCGGCCATTGTCGCGGAGCCAGGCGAGGACGACGTCCTCAAGCGTCCTCGTTGAGGCAGGCGGCGACGAACGTGACCAGGTCCTTCTGCGGCTGCTCGGTGGTCATGGGCTCATCCTTCCTCGTGGGCGTGGGATCCGGCAGGCGTCCGGCCGGACAGGTCGTGGTCGTACGTAGGGAGCAGGGCAGGCGTGAGCGCGGCCGCGCGGGCACGGGCCTCACCGAGGCGGCCGTCGCGCAGCTTCTCGAACTGGGCCTGGCTGTAGGCGGTCTTGCAGTTGAGGCACTTCGCGCCGTCGGGCCGGTCATCCCAGGAGCGGATCTCGACGAGGCGGCGGAGCCCGCACCGGCACGGCGTGCTCAGCGGGCGGGCGGGCGCCGTGGTGTCCGTGAGCATCGCGCGGCACCGCCAGGCGAGCTGGAGGATCTCGATGCCTGCGTCGAGGCCGTCCAGCTCGACGAGCTCCCCGTCGCGCACCATCGGCTCGAAGCGGAGGACCAGGAGCGCGTCGACGCGGGGCGCGAGGATCCGGGCGGCCTGGGCGACGGCGACGTGGCCGCGGCGGGCCCGGGACGTCGCGGTGTCGAGCGGGGAAAGCCGGGCGACGGCGCGGACGCGTTCTTCCCAGGAGACGAGGGTCTCCTCGATGAGGCGGGTGAGCTCGTCGGCGCCGACGTCGATGAGCAGGCCCGGGTTCTTCGAGGTGGCGACCTTGATGCCGTCGCCGCCGTCAGCCTGGCCCTCGCCGCGGGCGACGGCGGCGTGCTGGCGGGGCAGCTGGACGAGGGCGTGCTGGACGAGGTCGCGGTCTGCGTCGCAGAGCGGCCGCCACGTCCAGGCCGGGGTGGTGCGGCCGGTGGCGGGGTCGACGGTGCGGGCGGTGCAGTGGGCGCCGCGGGCGCAGGGCCGCATGTGGTCGTTGGTGGTGGTGCTCGGCAGCATGCCCGGCCTCCCTGGTCGTACAGTGAGAGAGCCGGTGTTGAGGCTGGTGGTAGACGGTTTTGGGGCGGCTCCTCGCTGGCGGGCGGGGAGCCGCCTTTCTCATGATCAATCTACTGGCTGGGGAAGGTCAGTTGTCCTCTCGCTCTGCATCGGCTACCGCCTCGCGAGCCAGCCGGATCAGCTCGTCTCGGTCGATGTCTTCGGGCAGCACGACGGCGAAGAGCATGGGCATGAACTCGGCGACGTGCTCGCCATCGCGGTAAACCGCGTACTCGCCTCGCTGGCTCGGGCAGCAAATGCCGAGGTGGTCGATCTCGTAGGTTCGACCGCCCTCCTCATAGGAAGCGACCATCTCGGTGGTGTCGTAGTTCGCCATCTCGGTTCCCCTTGGGTTCAGGTGCCAGGCCGGGCGGCCTGCCCGGCGCTCCCCCGCGGTGGGAGCGCCGGGCAGGTCTACCGGTCAGGCGGAGAGGTTCAGGGCGGCGAAGAACCTGGTGGCCGCCGGGGCGGCGAGGGCGGCGGCGACGATCCCGGCGACCGTGGGGGTGGTGGGGGCGTCGTCGGCGAGGGGGATGATCTCGGCGTCCGCCTCGATGCCCTGGCGCTCTTGGACGCCCTGCAGGTCGGCGAGCATCTGCTCGGCGTGCTCCGCGCTCTTGGCGGGGTAGATCTTGACCTGCTCTCCCTCGGCGGTGCGGATGGTGCCCTGGACGCCGTGGCGGGTGGTGGTGGTCATGTCGTGCTCCTGAGGTCGGGGTGGAAGGGGGTCGGCGCCCGGGGTCGCCCCCGGGCCGGGCGGTTCAGAGGGTGGCGAGGGCGGCGGCGACCGCCAGGTCACGGTGCGACCAGATGACGGTCTCCATGTCGGCGGCGGCGATCGAGAAGGGGATCCAGCAGCCCTCGGCGTCGAGGGCGAGCTCGGCGCCCTCGTGGAGGATCTGCCAGCCGCCGTGGTCGCAGGGGACGATCGTGATCTCGCCGCGCGTCTCGGTGTCGTCGTTCTCGCGCCACTGGCGGGGCGCCCGGTTGGCGGCGGCGTAGGCGGCGCGGCGGTCGGCGGGGGTCAGGCTGCGGATGATCTCGTCGCGGGCGGTGGTGTTGAGGCTGGTGAGGATCGCGGCGGTCATGAGGTCGGCGGCCTGGGGGGCGGTGAGGCTGGTCATGTCCGGCTCCTTCGTCGTTCCTGCTGTCATGTATGACTGTACTAGAAAAGTGACAGTGGGCGTACTAAAAAGATGGCAGTCGTGTCATCTGTTACCTGACCGTGACTGTTGCTTTTCTGGTACGGTCGCCGCATGGCAGACACTCCGCTCGACGTCGTCGGCGCCCTCGAAATCGTCGCCAGAACCCAGGAGCGGTACGGCGCCACCATCCCGGTCGGCAACGTCAGGTCCTGGGAAAAGCGCCGCGCTGCTTGGGCCGCCGCTGGCCGTCCCGCCCGCAACGCCTCCCGCCCCCGGGAAGAGCCGATGCCCGACCCGCTCGGCGAGGTCAACGGGTCTCCAGCGTGGTCCTGGACGGTGATCGAACCGTGGCTGATCCGCTCCGGCAAGGTGAGCCCTCTGTCGGGCCACACCTGGTGCGGCCACTGCCAGAAGCCCATGACGATCACCGCCGACGGCGGCAGGCATGTATGCCCCGAAGCTGATCCAGCGGTGACAGCCGCACGGCCGTCACCCGGGAAGCAGGACTGATCGGCCACGCCCTCGATCGGCCGCCCGGATATCGTGGGCTGTGCGGCCCTGTGGGGTTGTCAACGGCCGGTGGGGTCTCTCACGTCGTGGCGCCTCGGCGCCTCGCCCCACCGGCCCCCCTGAAACGAGGAAGGCCCCCGGCTGGATGCCGGGGGCCTTCGTGTCAGTTCTGGGTGTCGCGGCGGTCGAGCAGCTCGTGAACCCTGCTGATCTTCTCCTTGATTTCCTCGGTGAGGATCAGGGCGGCTCCGAGCCTCCAGACTGCCGGGTCGTCGTAGGCGCCGGTGAGGAGTTCGCCGGTGGCCAGCCACTTGATGATGATCGCCCGGGTCGCCATGGTGGCTTCGAAGGTCGCCGCCGTGGTGAGGCTGAGGGCGGGCAGGTGGGCCAGGGTCCGCTCAAGGGCGGCCTGGGTGATGCCGTGGAGCACCATGTCGGTGGGGATCGCGATGTTGATTCCCTGCCGGTGGAGGATCTTGGCGATGCCCTCGAGGAGGTTCTCCCAGCTGGTCATGAGCCTGTCGACCTCGTGGTCGCGGTAGTCGTCCATGTGGACTCCTTGTTCTCTGTGGATTTGTCTCGCTCGGGGGCTCTCACCCCCCCTTGCGATGTCTCTATTATTGCATGAACCCTTGCGATCCTTCAAGAGTTTTGACATGCTGAATCCATGAGAAACCACATCACGATCACCCTCGGCCAGCCCGTCACCGACGAGCTCCTCGCCCTCCTCCACGCCGCCCTCGCCGACGCCGGGATCCCCGACGCCCGCGTCCAGGACGGCCTCCCCGAACTCGTCGGCGCGGCCGAAGCCGGACAGAGCCTCGACGTGAGCCGGGCCCGCGTGCACCAGCTCGCCGAGCGCCCCGATTTCCCGGCGCCGCTGTACGAGCTGGCGGCCGGGAAACTCTGGGACCGCGAGGACATCCGGACCTTCGACGCCGGATGGGAGCGACGCGCAGGCCGCCCCCGCAAGACGCCCGACCTCGCCGACGGTGAACTCCAGTCCGCAACCGAGGAGGCCGACGCCCGCACCGCCGTCGGCCAGCTCACCCACGGAATGCTCACGGAGATAGCCGCCTTCGAGTCCGACCGTGCCAGTGAGCAGCGGCGGGAGCGGGCGCGCGCCACCCGGCTGGCCTACCCCCGCGAGACGCCCTGACCTACACGCGCGGGTCGTCCAGTAGCACGAACCCGTCTGCGTCCTCCTGGGTCAGGGTGGCGACGGTGAACCGGCGGCCCGCGAGCTCGGCGACCGGGATCCCGGCCTGCTGAGCGATGCGGGCCGCGAGCACCTGGAGCGGCGACCCGGCGGGGTGCCGGGCGGTGATCAGCTCAGCGATCGTCTCGTCGTCGAGCTCGTGGGTCAGCAGCACGTACGCCTCCCCCTCAGGGATGGAGGGGAGGGTGCGGTCGGGGCGCGGGCGGCGGGTCATGGTGTTCATTCTCCTATCGGCTGGAGGTCGTCGCAGGTGCAGACGACCTGGTCGCAGGTGTCACAGGTGTTCTCGATGCACGGCTGGCAGTAGTCAGACCAGGGCTCGGCGGGGATGTCTCTGCAGCGGGCGCATGGTCGGCAGTTGCAGCCGAGGTCGTCGCCCCACCACTCGGGTCCGACGAAGAGGCCGCAGTAGTCGCAGGTCATCGGCGGCGGGTGCCGGGTGCTGAGCGTGCGGGGCGGACCCATCGGCGGCGGGCGCTGTGCCGTCCGATCGGCCGGGCGGGCGGCCGGAACGGGGCAAGGACCAGGTAGCCGCCGATGATGGCCACGATGATCAGGATCGCTGCGGTGAAGAGCGTGACGGCGGCGACGTACAGCACCAGGAGCGGCAAGTGCGTGAGCCTCGAGGCGCGCATCTCGTTGATCTCCCTGGCGAGGGAGACGAGTTCCCATCGCATCCGGTCGAGGTCGGTCGCGTCGCCGCGGCGGGCGGCGCGCTCGGCGCACTCCTGACAGGCGAGCTGGGCGACGTCCTCGGGGTCGAGGATGGTGGTCGCGGTGAGGGTGAGGTCAGCCACGACGGTCGCCCTTCGCCTGCTTGCGCTTCCACGCTGCTACCGCTCGTCGTTCCCGGCGGTTCTTCGGCGCTTCCACGTCCATGAGGTCTTTGGTTTCCATGTCGCCGATCGGCCCACCACGCTTGTTGATCTTCACTTGCCAGGGGAAATGCTTCACGGCGACTCCTCCGGATAGGTGGTGGCGATCACGGCGCCGGACTCGTCGAGGGCGGCGAGCACTCCGACGCCTGCCGACCGAAGGCCTTCGGTCGGGTCCAGGAGCTGCCAGTCGATCTCGTCCAGGGGGCGAGCGTCTCGCCACCGCTCGGCCTTCTTCCTCACGGCGGCCAGCACGGTCTCGGCCCGCCCGGCGCGGCGGAGGAGCCCGTTCTCTCGCATGGCGCACAGCCGGTGGTCCATGGCCTCAGCGGAGGTCTTCTCCATCGCGGCCTTGAACGCGTCGCGCTCGGTCTCGGCCTGCTGGGCGCGCTGGGTGGCGTGCCGGGCGTGGGCCAGGAGATCGTCTACGTCCGTCGGGGCATGGACGACGAACTCGGACATACCGCCGTTGGCGGGGAACACGTGGATTGTGTCCTCGCCGTCGTAGCGCCACTCGCCTTCCTTGACGTGCTCGCGCAGCGCTGCCCGGCGGGCCTCGATCGCGGCGAGCCGCTCGGCCGGGAGTTCCACGCCGGGCACGGCCGCCGCGGCGAGCATGCGGCGCAGTTCCGCCTCGATGGCGAGCCGCTCCTCGGTCGCGGTGTTCAGCTCCTTGGACACGGCCCGCAACGCCGTGGTGAGGTTCTCCGCCTCACGCTCGGCACGGCGCCGGGCTTCTCCTACGGTACGGAGATCACTCTCACGGGCCCGCGCGATCACCTCCCAGTCCACCGGACCATCAGCCTCGCCAGGCTCGCGCACATCGCGAGGGAACGTTTCCGGCCGCGCGCCCGGGTCATCCGCTCGGATGGCTTCGAGGAGGGGGTGAAGGGCGTCGAGGTGGCGGCGGACGTTCTCCTGCGCTTCTCGGATCTCCTGAACTTCGAGGGCGGTGAAGCGGTGGGTGACGGTGGGGTCGTCGGGCTTGATGGCGAGCCAGTCGCCGGGGTTCAGGTCGATGGTGCCGCTCGGGAGGTTGATGCTGAGGATGGCTCCGGAGCGGGAGCCGGTGAGGGTGATCTCGGAGGAAAGTCTGTTACTCAGCCAGGTGGTGAACTGGGTGAAGTCTTCGGCGCTCTGGCCGGTCCACTGCATGGCGTGGGGCTGCTTGTTCATCGGATCTTCCGGAGGTCTCGGATGGCGGGGTGGGCGAGGTAGGTGCGGACCTCGTCGGCGAGCATGCGGCGCTCGGCGGCTGCCGGGGTGAGCCCGCGGCGGGCTCGCGGGGACAGCTGTGGGGTGCCTTCGCACTGCCAGATGGCCCACCAGGAGGAGCGGCAGGCCGCGTGGAGCATGTAGCCGAGCCGGGCGAGGGCGACGTGCCAGTGCCGGTAGCGGAAGGCGACGCGCAGTTGGTGGAGGTCGCGGCCCGCGCCGACGCGGTAGGGCTCGGAGACGGTGAGGCCGAGGGTGCGGGCGGTGGCGCGGAGAGTCTGGAGGTCAGGCATGGCTGTCCTCCTTGGTCCAGGCGCGGCGTGCGGCGGCCTGGATTTTCTGGAGGGCGGCGCGGGTTTGTTGCGGGGTGAGGGCGCCCTTGTCGAGGGCGTTGAGGATGTCGTGGATGCCGACGACGTAGGTGGCGCGCACCTTTTCGAGGCGTGTCTCGGTGCGCTGGGTGCGCCACGCTTGCTGGATGCCTGCGGTGCAGCGGGGGCAGGTGTCGCGGTGGCGCGCGCACGCCAGTTCGACGTTCGACCAGGTGCGGTGCGTGTTCTCCCGCTCGAAGCGCAGGTATTCCTCGTGGGTTCGCAGGCGCCCGCGGACCATCTGGAGGGCGATGCGAAGGCCTTGGGCTCGCTCGTACGCCTGCCAGTAGGGGGAGCCGGAGCGGCTGGTGCCGTCAGGGTCGAGGAGGTATTCGCCTTCGAGGTAGTCGGGGGTCTCGTCAGTGACGGCGGCTTCGAGTCCGGCGATGAGGCCTCCAAACAGGAGTTCCCGTACGCCTTTCGGGTCGAGTGGCTTGGCGGGCGGCTGGGTGTCGTCGAGGTCGAAGAGGGTGTCAGTCACGGATCCCCCACCCATCGTTGGCGGGGCGGTACGCCTCGGCCGGGAGCTCCTGGCCGGTCGCGGCGGCCCACCAGCCGCGGCATACGAGAGCGCCGAGCGGCTGGCCGTTGAACCACGCGGTCGGGGCGTAGGAGCCGCCGACGACCGGCATCCCGTGGTGGCAGAAGAACGGCTTGTCCGGCGGTGGGAGCTCGTCGGCCTCGGGAGCGCCGGGCCGGTACGCGCAGTCCCCGCACGGGCGCTTCATGACGGCGGGCGGGATCGGGGCCAGCCGGACCTCGGCGCGGTCCCACTCACCGAGGGTGTCATCGTCGACGGCGCCCCGGCCCTGGCACGTCTCGCAGGGCAAGCCGTCGTCCCAGACGCCGGTGCCGTCACAGCAGGGGCAGGCCCAAGGCAGGATGACCACGCCGGTCTGGGTGGGGGCGATCTCGGGCGAGGAGGCGCTGAACAGGCACATTACGAGGTCCTCCGTTGGTAGATGAGCCAGGCAGGGACGGTGATGAGCCATGTGAGCCCGACGAGCAGGCACAGGCCGAGGCAGCAGGCCCAGACGTAGACGGTGCCCAGCCCGCCGTCACGTGGTCCGCCGGGGCGGCCGCGGTCGACGACGTCGTTCCACACCCGGGGGTAGGCGGCTCCGATGATGGCGGCGCCGATGACGGCGTAGACGAGCAGGGTGGCCACCAGGGCGGGCCAGGTCATCGGCTGGCCGGGGTGTTGGCGACGTCGGGCACGAACTCGGTGCGGCGGCCGCGGTGGCTGTCGCAGGCTCGCGCCCACCCGGTCGAGTACCAGCGCCAGCCGGTCGACGGGCGGCAGCCGTACGTGCACGGCTCGACCGGGGCGGGCGCCGGAACGGGCGGGCGGTCAGCGGACACGAGGGCTCTCCCCGAGGTCGCGGAGACGGGCCCTTTCGCGGATGAGGTCCTCCAGGGGCCGTTTGCCGAGGCGGCGGGAGGCGGGATCGGTGCCCGTGAAGATCGCTTCGAGCCTGTCGAACTCGCGGCCGACCTTGTCGACGCAGGCGGTCATGGCCTTCTGTGTCGCCGTGCCGAGCTCCTCCAGGTTGGCCGTGAGCTGTTCGGAGATGCGGGCGTCGACTTTGGCGGGGATGCCGTCGAGGAGCTCGTTGATCGCGCGGCGCTCGCGCTGCAGGTCCTTGAGGAGGCCGTGGGCTTCGCGGATCAGGCTGCGGAGTTCCTCGGCTGGGGTCTGGGTGGTCATGGTTCCTCGGGTGGTTGGGGTCGGCGCCGTCCCCTCCAGGTCGGCGCCGACCGGGTGGCTACGTGGTGGGGGTGACGCCCTCGGCGGGCGGGGTGTCGGGCCAGTCGAGGTCGAGGTCGACGTCGAACGGGTCGCCGAGGTCCTTGAGCTCCTGCCAGGCGGCGCGGAAGCGGCTGAGGATCATCGGACGGCCGCCAGGGCCTGGTCGAGCTCGGCGAGGATGCGGGTGTAGGTGTCGGTGAGGATCGAGGCGATGCGGGTCGAGGGGCCGTCGCCGGTTTCGCGGCGGAGCTCGTGCTCGCGGCGGCGCTTCTCCCAGGTGGCACGGAGCTCGACGAGCTCGGCGAGCACGGCATCCAGGGTGGGCTGCTCGGTGGTGGTGGTCATGGTGTCCTCGGGTCAGGGAGTGGGCTGCGGGAGACGGCGACGGCGTCGCTCGGGCGGGGTGAGGCCGGCCCAGATGCCGTCGGTGACCTGGGTGGGGTGGGCGTCGACGTATGTGCGGCACTCGTCGAGGACGGGGCAGGCTCGACAGATGGCCTTGGCGGCACGGACTTCCTCGGCCTGGGTGCGGTAGTCGAGGGGAAAGAACAGCTCGGGGTCCTCGCTGCCACACGAACCCCCTGGGGGGCCTGACCAGCTCATGAGCTGCTGGCCTGCTGCTCGGCCCGGATGACGACGCGCTCGTCGCCGCGAATGACCGTCTCCCAGCACTGACCGCACGCCGTGCCACCGATGCGGCGACGCGCGGTGTGCTCACGCGCCTCGCACAGGTGAGCGGCCTTCTTCGCGAGTTGGTGGGTGCCGGTGAGGTAGTCGGGCTCCCAGGACCAGGAGTGGTCTGAACCGGCGCTTTCGCGGGCCTGCTGTCGGGCGCGGCGGACGCCTTTGATGGCGTCGCCGACGGCGAGGTCACCGGAGCGGACTTTCTCCCTGTCGGAGTCGCTCAGCTCCAGGAGCGACAGGAAGTAGCTGATGGTGGACTGGGAGAGGCCGGTCTGGCGGGCGATCTTCGACGCGGAGTAGCCGTGATCGTCGCGCAGGCGGCCGTACGCCTCGGCTTTCTCGATCGGCCCGAGGTCGGCGCGCTGGACGTTCTCGACGATCATGAGCTCGATCGCGGTGGCGCGGTCGACGCGGGGGCGAATGACGGCGGGCACCGTGGCGAGTCCGGCCTGGAGGGCGGCGGCGCGGCGGCGGTGGCCAGCCAGGAGCTGGTAGTGGCCCTCCTGGGTGGGGTGGGGTTGGACGGTGATGGGCTGCAGGAGGCCGTGGGTGCGCATGCTGTCGGCGAGCTCGCCGACGTCGCCGATGTCGTTGCGGATGTTGCCGGGGTGGTCGTGGATGTGGTCGAGGGGCAGGTCGGCGGTGATCGAGCCGTCGACGGCGGCGGCGCCTCGTACGGCGGGGGCAGGCTCGGCCGGGCGGGTGGCGGGCTGCTCCGGAGCGGCGGCTGGAGGCTTCGGGCGGGCGGGCGGCCGGGGGGCGGGAGCGACGGGTTCCTGGAACTGTACGGTGCGCGGTGTGCCGGTGAGGAGGTCGCGGGCCCAGGTGAGTTCCTCGGTCGGGATGCCGTCGGGAAGGTTCGCCTTGTACCGGGGCTTGCTGGGGTCGTAGACGCGGCCGTTTTTGTCGATCATCCAGCCGCGCTGGCGGCCGACCAGGTTCTTGACTGCGGTGATGGGCCAGCCGAGCCGGTCGGCGGTGGCCTGAACGGTGTGGCCAGCGACGAGTAGGGCGAGGGCCTTGATGGTGTCGGGAGTGACGGCGGTGGTGGTCATCGTGGTCCTTGGGCGATGAGGAGCGGGACGGTGACCGACGGGGGCGCCTGATCGGTGGTGGCGATGACGGCGGCCGCCGCGGCGGCGGTGACGAGCACGGCGAGGGCGAGGCAGAGGGCCCAGAGAGGGCCGCGGTGCTCGCGGATCCGGAGGGCAGACGTGGCCGCGACGGCGGCGAGCAGCGCGAGGGCGGTGAGCAGGTCGTCAGCCACCGGAGGGTGCCTGCAGGCCGGGGCGGCGGGCGAGGATGTCCTCGACCTCGGCGTAGATGTTCTCGGAGTACCAGTTCTCCTGGCCGACGGGCACGGTGTCGTTGATCATCGCCCAGGCGCCGACGACGACCTCCTCCAGCATTCGGATGCGGAGTTCGGCGTCGGCGAGGCGCGCGGTGAGGGTGGGGCGCTGTGGGCGTCCACGTCGCGCCGTCGCGGGCGGGGTGTCCCTCGCGTCGGGGGTTGGGGCTCCAGGCGGTGTGGGGCGGTTCTGGGGGCTGCGTGGGGCGGGTGTGGCGGGCGTGGTCATCGGGATCTCCGGGAGGTGGTGCGGGGGCGCGCGGCGGGGCGGCGGGGGCAGAGGGCGGCGTGGGGCACCAGGGCGTGCTCGTGGTCGCGCCGCGGGAGGTCGGTGGTGATGGTGCGGGAGCGGAGCACGCCGTCGGCGTCGCGCCAGCACCCGCGGGTGAACCAGCTCTCGGTGACACGGCCCTCGCCGGGCTTGGCGTACACGTCGACGGCCTGCGGTTTGTTGTTTCTCGTGACGGTCCAGTAGATGGTTCGGCCGCAGGGCGTGCAGACGGCGAGGTCAGCGCTGCCGAACGGGGGCGCGTCCTGCTGGCTGTACACGGGCTCCTCCGGGTCGGGGGTGGTGTGGGGAAGGGGGATCTGGCCGGGGTGGAGCTCGGCTCGTCGTACGCGGCCGGGGGCGGGGAGCCGGAGCCGCCGGGAGACCTGGATGCCGCGCTTGCGGCGGCAGCCGGATCCGAGCTCGTACAGCAGCGAGATGGGGTCGGTGATCTCTCGGTCGCAGTCCTTGCAGCGGCCCCGGGCGGGCGGCTGCTCGGCGGCGTGGAGGGGCAGGGCGGTCATCCGTCGTCCCGGCGTGGCAGGGTGCTGCGGGCGAGCTCGGCGCCGCGGGCGGTGATCGCGAGGGCCTCCTCGGGATCGGGCCGCGCGGCGGTGCGGTGGTGGAGCGGGATGAGGTCACGGGACTGGGCGGCCGGGTCGACCATGAGGCGGACCAGGCCGACGAGCTGTTGCTCCCAGGTGATGCCGATCGCGGAGGCGTGGACCAGGTCGGCGCGGACGTGTTCGGCGGGCCAGTCGGGGCGGCAGGCGATGGCGAGCATCACGAGCTGCTCGGTGGCGCGCTCGATCGGTGCGGGCGGCGTGGCGGCGCGGGTGGTTCGGCGGCAGTCGGGGCACATCCGGGGGTCGGCTGCGTGGCCGTGCGGGCAGGGCGTCATGCGGGCCTCCGGGCGAGGGTGGCGGCGTGGATAACGAGCTGTGCGAGGGGGGTGGTGTCGCCGAGTTCGGCGCGAGCCTGGGCGAGGTAGGCGGTGCCGAGATCGGGGAGCCGCTGCAGGGCTGCGGAGGCGGCGGCGTAGCCGTCCGGTTCTGATGCGGGATATCTCTCGGCCGAAGGCTCGCGGCGGTCGGCTGTGGCCCCTTCCACCTGAGGTAGTACGGCGAGAAGAGGCGGAGTGTAGGGAGAAGGTTTTTTATAGGGATTAGTACTTAGTAGGGATAGGGTCCGCCCGTGAGCGGACCTTTCTGCCTCGAAGGTCCGCTCGTCGGCGGACCTTTCCTCGATAAGGTCCGCTCCTGGGCGGACCTTTGTTTCCGCCGCCGGGGAGTTATCCACAGGGTTTTCAACAGGGATGGTCCGCTCGTCAGCGGGGCTTTCTGCCTCGAAGGTCCGCCCCTGAGAGGACCTTTCCGGCTCGGGGAGAGAAACCGATGCGGGCAATTCCGGAAGCCGGAAGTTGGTCGCATGACCGCTATGGGCGAATACCGGATTGCCTCGCTTGTCGAGGACCGGGTCCCCGTTCTTGTCGGTGATCGGCACCCGCACTTCGAGGCCGCGGGCCGCGAGCCGGGTGAAGACTTTCCCGATGCTCTTGACCTCGACGCCGCAGGTGTGCGCGATCAACTCGATGAGGTTCTCGTCGTCGCCCCGGTACCGCCACATCTTGCGGGTGGTCTCGTTGGACCGCTCAGCGATGATCATGAGCACGAGGCGCTCGGCGATCGTCATCCCGTCCGCGGCCGGGGACCGCAGCCACCCCGACACGTCACCCACCAGCTTGCCGCTCACGTACGTCCTATCTCGATCTCTTGCAGGTCACTCCTCCCGGGGCGGGCCGGGTAAGCGGGGGTGAGCGTGGAGCCACGCCTCGATGCGGCGGCGCGTGGTGCGGCTGGCCCGGCCGTGCTTGAGGTTGAGCAGCGTGGTGATGCCGAGATCGGTGGAGGTCGAGATCTGCCACCACTTCAGGCGTCGCTCGCGGCGGCGCAGGTCCAGTTCGGCGCGTAGCTCCTGCGGGGTGGCGCCGCGCCAGGATGTGTCGTCGGCCGGGGCCGCCCCGGGGGCCTGCTGGCCCCCGGGAGCGGTACGGCTGGGCTTGGCGGTCACTGGCGGGGGTACGCGGCGTAGGACGGCATCCAGGCGACGAGCGTGGCCGCCTGGTCGACGTCGTCGTCGGTCAGGCCGGGGCCGTGCAGGACGGCGACGAGGTGGCCGTCGTCGCTCCATACGGCGCGGCCGGGCCCGCGGTTGCGCTTGGGCCGGGAGTTCTTGCCGCGGCGGGTCTTCTCCCGCAGTTCGGCGGCGAGATGCTCATCCACGCGGGCCTCCGTTCCAGCTGGCGGACAGGTCGGCCATCTGCTGCTCGTCCAGGTAGGGCAGGAGGATCTCCACCTCGCCCTGCGCGCGGTCGAGGCGCTGCAGGTTTCCGGCGCCGGTGGTCTGCTCCTCGAGGGCGGCGTACACGCAGTAGAGGGCGCGGGCGATCGGCGGGATCACCTGGACCTCGACCTCCCGCACCTTCGGCTCCGCGTAGAGGGCGCGGCCGATCCGGTAGTGCTGGGACTCCCTGGCGATCGCCGCAGCGACGGGCGGACCGGCGGCCTTCTCGGTGCGAGACAGCTGGGCGCCCAGCGACTCCAGGGCCCGGGTGAGCTGGCCGTGCTTGTCTCGGGCGTAGCGCCAGTTGCCGTCCTCGATCTCGCCGATCAGGCGGGAAGCGAAGTCGATCACGGAGACGGTCTCCTCGGCGATGCGCGTCTCTCGGGGCGTCATCGGCTCCCCTTCTCGTTGTGGACGTCGTGGGCGAGCCGGTGGCGGCTCTGGTCGTAGCGGGCGGCCTCGACGCGCTGGCGGGGTTCGCCCTTCCAGGGGCAGTCGCCGGTGCGGCAGACGGCCTGAGGGCGGGCGGCGGAGGCGAGCTCGATGGCGACGACGGCCCGCATCAGGCACCGCCCGCGGGGTGCACGACGCGGCCGTCACGCACGATGACCAGCTGGGGCGGGCCCGCCTCGAACCACGCCTCGACGAAGGGGTCACCCATCACGCCGGGGCTGAAGGCTCCGGCCATGCTGTTGTCCGGAGCGGTGTGGTGCAGTAACCGGAGCTGGAGATCCACCGGAGGTAGGGCCGACTCGACGACGTACGTCTCACTCCAGGCCGACTCACCCCAGACCGGGATGGCGGGGTAGGCGATGTGGAGCACATCGCCCGCGCGGGCCGGATAGCAGGGCGCCGACTCCAGGGAGTGCTGCCCGACCATCAACGCGCCGAGCTCGCCGCCGAGGTCGCGACGGCGCTTGGCGTCCTCGGCCTGAGCCAGCGGACTCCGCTGCTCCTCGGGGCGGCCGTACAGTGCGGTGAACACCTTCGTGGCCACCGCGTCGACGGTCCCGTCCCAGGAGTTCTGCCCGGCGAGCAGCTGCTCCTCGACGCGCACAGTGAGGTTGGCGGGGACGGCGCCGGGGATCAGGGTGCGCAGGGCCTCGGTGATGATCGTCAGCCGGGGGTCGGGCCTGGGCATCAGGCACCTGCCGTGGCGGTCAGGGTGGCCAGGGCGGCGCGCAGGACGTCGAGGCCCTCGGACGGGCGGGCGTGGTCCTTGACGATGGCGACGGCGGCGACGAGCTGCGGGTAGCCCCGGCCGAGGCGGGGCCACTCCTTGGCGGGCGCGGTGGCGATCAGGGAGAGGAGGTCCTGCCCCCACAGGGTCGGCTCGATGCCCGCGTCGTCGCGGTAGTACCAGAGCACGTACCGGATGCTCTGCGCGTCGAGGAGGCCGGGCTCGGCGGCGTCGATACGAGCGGCGAGCTCGTCGACGACCCCCTCGTGGGCGACGATGACGCCGATCTGGTGGGTGCCAGCCAGGACGCGGACGACGCGGTCCTGAGCGCCGGGGGCGACGGGCGGTTGCACGTCGGTGGACAGGTGGATCATGAGATTTCCTCAGGTAGGAGGGATCAGAGCAGGGGGCGCAGGCGGGTCCAGCGGCGGGCGATGTGCCAGTCGCCGCACGGGCAGGCCCGCACCGTGGTGGTGATGCGCCGGAGGCGGGGCAGCCGGGTGAGCACGGCGACGGCCGCCTCCGGAGCCCCGTACGGGTCGAGGTCCAGGCGCGGGCACCCGACGGCCGCCATGTACTCCTCGCACGGCCAGGTCAGGTCATCGAGCTCGGCCAGGGCGACGTCGACGGCGTCGACGGCGGTGCTGTAGCGCTCGGGGTGGCCAGCCGGGAGCCAGACGGCGGCCTCGATCGACGCGATGCCCTGCGGCGCCGTGCGGCGCCGCCGGGGCTGGGTCAGGCGGGAGCCGTATGTCGCGCCGAGGTAGACGGCCCCGAGGAGCACGACGGCGAGGGCGGCGATCAGAGCGGCGGTCGGGGCCATGGTCAGCTCCAGCTCCAGGTACGAGGGGTGTGGGCCCAGCGGCGGGCGTGGGCGGCCCAGGCCCGCGCGGCGAGCGCGCGGACCCGGGGCGTACGGCGGTGACGGCCCATCAGGCCGGGATGTGGAAGGCGGGCATCACCGCGGTGACGGTGGGGTCGGCCGGGCGCGCGGCGGGCGGCTCCGGAGCGGCGGCCGGGGGCTCCGGGGCGGGGGGCGGTGCGACGGAGGCGGCGGCTTCGGCCTGGCGGCGGTCGGCGTCTTCCTCCGCCTCGAGGGCGGAGGCGATCACGGACAGCGCCATGATCAGGTCGCGGGCGCTCTGCGAGCTGGTGATCAGCAGGCTCTCGTGCCAGCCGAGGTGCAGCGGCATGCAGGGGTGGCCGTCTATCCGGTCGAGCTCGCCGACGGTGGGCGGGTCGAGCCGGAGGCGGGTGCGGCGGTCGAGGTACGTCACGAAGGGTCCTTCCGGGGGGTGGTGGCCGCCTCGCGCCACGCGGCGATCTCGGCGGGCGTCTGGGGCGGGAGGGCGGCGGCGAAGGCCTGCGCGAGCGTCGCGTGCGCCAGGGCGGCGCCGAGGTGGTAGCTCTCGTC
Source organism: Streptosporangium sp. H13245 (assembly GCF_055690525.1). Classification (NCBI taxonomy): domain Bacteria; kingdom Bacillati; phylum Actinomycetota; class Actinomycetes; order Streptosporangiales; family Streptosporangiaceae; genus Streptosporangium; species Streptosporangium sp. H13245. Next base: position 94,327 of record NZ_JBSZKT010000004.1, read on the forward strand.
TTCGCTCCCGAGCAGCGATTCCTTGGCGGCAGCGAGGGCTTCAGCTGCTTTGCGGGCGTGGTGTGCGCCCGGGTGGCCGGTCACCGGGAGCCGCCGGTGCCGGGCTTGACGGCCGTGGGCCAGTCGTCCGGCCAGAGCTCGGATCCCGTCGACGGCGCCGTAGCCGGGTCGGAAGCCGGGGTCTCCGGGGTCTGCGGGGCCTCGATCGCGGGCGTCGGGACGACGGTCAGGGCGCGCGGCTCCGGGTAGATGCGCTCCATGAGGTCGAGCTGGTCGTCGACCTTGAGCAGCTCGCGGATCTCCGGCGAGATGGGGACGCGCTTGGCCAGGCGGCGGACCGGCGTTTTGAGCCACATCGCGTTGAAGTCGCTGTGCCAGGTCGAGTGGTATTTGCTCCAGTGGGGGTTCTGCGCGAAGTGCGCCGGGTTCTCCCGGCGGTTCTTCTCGGCGTTCTGGTAGGCCTTGGACCGCTCGTCGCGGATCTGCTCGGCCTCTCGGCGGTTGACGAACATGATCTGGGAGCGGGCGCCGGTCTTCATCCACGCGAAGGCGTAGGCCAGGATGGGGTCGTGCTCGTGGCGGGTGAGCAGGTTCGGCTCGTGCTCGAAGTCGTCCGGCGACCGCCGGGCCTGGTTATAGCGGTAGATGTCGCCGTCATAGATGTGGTCGAAGACGACGCTGTCGACCATTCCCGAGCGGTACATCAGCTCGATGTAGCCCATGTACATCGGCACGAAGGTGGCCTTCTTGCCGTACGGGACGATCGCGGAGTGCACGCCGTCGGGGTCGAGGCCGAACCTCGCGCACTGCATCAGCGCGAGCAGCAGCGAGTCGGGCGAGCACTCCTGCAGGGCGGTCGTCTTGTACAGCGCGGTGAGCGCCGCCTGGATGAACTGGCCCTCGTTGATGTGCTGGGGCAGGGCCTCGGCGAGGTAGCCTCGCCGCTCGGTCAGCCAGCGCATCCAGATGTCGCTCTGCACCAGGTCCACGGCGGCGGGCGGCGCCGGAGGCGTCTCGGCGGCGGGCTGGTCAGCGGCGGCCCCGGCGCGTTCGGCGACGCGGGCGCTCAGGTCGGGCTTGCTCATGAGGCCTTCTTCTTGGGGACGCGGATGACGCGGGCGCGGTGCGCGCGGTACTCCTGCGGGTGGAGGGTCTTGATGGCCTCGACGTCGAGTGCGTCGACCAGGCGGCGGTGCGCGGCCGCGATGTCGGGGTGCGTCTCGCTGAACCGCTTGGGCGCGAAGTTGCCGTTGGCCTTGGCGGTGTAGAGGACCTGGTTGTTGGCCTGCGCGATCTCGGCGTCGCCGAGCTCGGCGGTGAGCTGGTTGTTGATCTCGTCCAGCCGGTTCTCGCGGTCCTTGACCTCCGCCTTGAGCCGGTCGCGTTCATCCAGGAGCGGCGCCACGGTGAGCGGGTCCATCTCGCGGATGGCGTCGAGCTGGACGTCGAACAGGTGCGCGAGCAGTTCGGCGGTGGCGTCGGAGCCGTCGATCGGCGGCGGGTTGCCGACGCGCACGCGCTCCATGAACGCCGCACCCGCGCTGATCAGGTGGGCGATCAGCTGCTCGTCGCGGTCGATCCGCGTGTGCTTGAACTTGTTGCCGCCGATCAGCGCGGCCAGGTGGCCGTGCCCGTACCCGGAGACCGCGAGCCCCCAGTGGACCTGCAGGGCGGGCTCGTCCGGGACGCCGTCGCGCCAGTCCTCGAGCTGGTACTCCGAGCGGTTCTTGCACTCGACGAAGCACGGGCCGTCCGGGCAGCCGAACACCTTGCGGTCGAGGTTGACGCGCATCCACTCGTGTTCGGCGTGCTGCAGGGTGCCGATCGGCTCGACCCGGGTGCCGGTCATCCGCGCGAACCGCTGCGCGATGAACTCCTCCAGGTCGCTGCCGATGTCGGCGGCCTCTTCCAGCCACGCGGGCCGGGGCAGGTCCGGCAGCTCGCCGCGCATCTCGTAGTACAGCTTGATCGGTGGCTTGTTGCGGTCCATGCCGAGCGCGGCGGCGATGTCGGAGCCGCCCATCGCGCCTTCGCGGAGCGCGAGGAATTCCTTGCGGGGCAGGCCGGGCGGAGCGATCAGCACACCGGTGGGGGTGAGCAGCTCCGGCAGGGTCATCGTCATCGGAGGTCGCCCGTCGCCGCCGGGATGAGGTCGAGCAGGGTCCGCTCCAGCCAGGCGTACGCGATCCACTCGCTCGCGTGCTCCAGCGCCCAGGACAGGGTGTGGTCCCCGGTGGGGTCGTCCAGGAGCGCGGCCTGCAGGTCGATGTAGGACCGGTGGTGCTCGCGCTGGATGGTCACTCGGGGGTCGGCCTGCAGCTCGGCGATCCGGCGGCCGAACGCGACGTACATGCTGTCGCGGGTCGGCCAGCAGGCGTTCTCCTTCTCGATGGCGGCCTGCACCCGGGCGTCGCACTCCATCGCGACGGTGAGGTCGCGGCGGGTCTGCGGCGGCAGGGTGCGCAGGCGATCGCCCGCGGTGACGCTGGCGAGCACCCGGCGCCCGGCCGGGGTGGTGGCGATATCGTGAGTCATACGACGCGTCCCTTCGTAGGGGGGATGTGGTCAGCGAGATCCCGAGGCCCGGCCGGTCGCAACGGCTGGGCCTCGCGGCGTTTCAGCGGGCGGGCAGGCCGAGGGTGCGGGCGGTGGCGCGGCGCGCGGCCTGGGCGAGGCGGACGCGGGCCTTGGCCTCGCGCACCTCGGCGGCGTTCACGGACTGGTGGCCGAGCTTGTGGTTGAGGCGGCGCGTCTGGCGGGGGGTGAGCAGCGCGCGGCGGGTCTGCGTGAGGTAGCGCTCAGCGCGCTGACCGAAGTCGAGCATGGGGATTCCTCTCGGGCGGGGTGGAGGGGCAGGGGTTACGCGGCGCCCTGCAGGAGCCGGGCGCGGGCCCGCTCGCGCTGGGCACGGATCCGCTCTTCGAGCTCTGCGACGCTCGGGCCGCCGGGGATGTACGCCGCGCGGGCGGCCTCCTCAACGGGCAGGGAGTCGCGGCGGGAGCGGGCGCGGCCGACGATGACGGCCGCGCGGTGGATCGCCTCGTCGTACAGCGGTCGCTGGTCGGGGCGGAGGCTGTCGCGGTAGGCCGACATCAGGGCGTTCCCGGCGGCGGGTCGGCCTGGATGTCCGCTGTGGTGGCCATGTCCGGGAGCGGGCCGCACAGCGCGTGGGGCTCGACTCCGAGCGCCGTGGCCAACACCCGGAACCGGGTCGGGGTCGGGCCGAAACGGTCGCTCTCGTAGCGGGACAGGGTGCTGTGGGTGATGCGCAGCCCCGCCGCCTCGCAGCGATTGGCCAGCGCGACCAGCGTCAAGCCCTGCGTCTCTCGCAGGTACCTGGCGCGGCGCCCGTTGAAGGGGAGGCTCAGACTCCGTGGTGCTGGTGTTGCGGTTGCCATGTCCGAAACGTACCGCACATGTGCGCTCCACCGCAACAAACCGCACATCTCCGCACATGGCCATAACTGGACACGACTCAAACGTGTCAGAAAGCATCGCTGATCTGCGAATGTGCGGTACAGTGCGCACAGTGCCGCACTAGACGCCCCGCGGAGGGCCGCCCATGAACAGCACCAGCAGCGAGGCCACCCAGACCCTCGCCGCCGTAATGGAGCAGCGACGCAACGCCTTGCGCCTGCAGTGGGAGGAAGTCGCCGCCCAGGCGCAGATCAGCGCCACGCACCTCCGGCGCTTCCGCGCCGGCAAGGCGGGCATCAGCGACATCGCCGAAGCCCGCCTGGAAGAGGCCCTCCAATGGGAGCCCGGCTCCATCCAGCAAGTGCTCGCTGGCGCTCCTCCCACCCCCCTCTCCCCCGAGCCCGTTTCGGGAAATCCGGCCACGGCGAGGGTGCCCGGACTTCCCGACCAGCCGACCTCTCTGACGGAGCTGGAGGAGCTGTATCGCACGCTCACCCTGGAGCAGCTGGAAGAGCTGCTGGCGGAGAGTGAAGCCAGTTTGTCGCCGGAGGAGCGGGCGAAGCTGGACCGGGTAACCGAGGAGGAATGGCAGGAATTACGCCGCGCCCAAATTCGCCGACGCCTCGTTTGGGGCAAGCTCATGCGCAGGGATTCGACATAGCCGAAATCTCACGCGGACTAACCAGACGTACGCCATTAGTGTAACTTATCCCCTACTTTCGGTAGTGATCCGCATGTGGGGGGCGCAAAAGAAACATGAGAAACATGTAACCCACCAAGCACACTGAAGCGTCCACAACTAGCCGAAAGGGCCTGAGCAGCACAAGAACGACGAAAGGGGTATCCGTGACTCCGAAAAGGGCCACACGGATCGCCATCGCACTGGGGGTTGTCTACGGCATCTACGCGGTAGGCGCTCCACACGTACTTCCGCCAAACAATTGGGATCTCGCCTTCTACGGCGCCATAGCCGGAGGGTTCGGCGCCATAGGCATCGGGATCATCATTGCCCTTCAGCGGATGACCCAGAGCCTCAACCAGCTCACCCAGAGCCTCAACAACAACACCGCCAAGCTCGACGAACAAACCGCCAAGATCAATACCCACGTGGACAAAGCGACCGACCGCCTCGGCACCCAGCTCACCGACGAACGCGAAACCCACGTCGCACGCATCAGCATGCTGCGCGGCATGGTGCTCACAATGAAGACCGGTGAGGACCCACTCACAAACATCCGCCCCTGGTCATAGGACCCGGACGGCTGGCTCGTATCCCTGCTACGAGCCGCCCGGGGACCACCCCCTCTACGGGAGCCCGCATGCCCCCGCAATCCACCCTCACCCGCCCGCCCGCCGAACCCATCCCCGCGATCGGCTACATCCGCGTCTCCCAGCTCCAAGAAGAGCAGATCTCCCCCGAGATCCAACGATCAGCCATCACCGCCTGGGCGGCCCGTACGAACCGGCGCATCGTCCGATGGATCGAAGACCTCGACCTCACCGGCCGCAACTTCCACCGCCGCATCATGGAAGGCATCGAGGCCATCGAACGCGGCGAAGTCCGCGAAATCGCCGTCTGGAAGTACAACCGCTTCGGCCGCAACAGAACCGGCGGCGCCGTCAACCTCGGTCGTATCAACCTGGCCGGGGGGGAACTCCAGTCCGCAACCGAGGAGGTCGACGCCCGCACCGCCGTCGGCAAACTCACCCGCGGAATGCTCATGGAGCTCGCCGCTTTCCAGAGCGATCTCGCAGGCGAGTCCTGGGCCGAGGCCCACGCCAACCGCCGCGCCCGCGGTCTGCCCTCCCACGGCCGCGACCGCTTCGGCTACGTCCGCCGCGGCCGACAGCGCGACCCACTGCAGAAATACCGGACCATCCGCGACCCCGCTGACGGCCTGGAGCGCTACGAGCCCGCCGACATCACCGGCCCCGTCCTCAGAGAGATCTACCTCCGCTCCACCTCGGGCGTCGGCGGCCGGATCCTGGCCATCTGGCTCAACAAATCCGGCCACTTCACCACGCGCGGCCGCCTCTGGTCCGATAGGACACTGATGCGCTACCTCGACACCGGCTGGGGGGCTGGGCTGCTGCGGATCCATGATCCGAACTGCGAAAGCTGCGTGCAGATCGGCAAGTGCCCCAACCGGGTCCTGGTGCCCGGCGCTCACAAGGGTGTCATCAGCGAAGACGAGTGGCTGGCCTACCGCCGCCGCCGACTGCGCGCGGCCACACTGGCCCCGCGCGCCCGGGTGACGATCTACCCGCTGTCGGGCCGGATCTGGTGCGGTCACTGCACGGCGAGCATGACGATCACCGCCGACGGCACCAAACCCGGCTACTGGTACCGGTGCGGCGCCTACCTACGCGCCGGAAACTGCGAGGCCCGCAGCGTGCAACGCAGCAGGGTCGAGGTAGCCGTCCTGGCCGAACTCGCCCAGTGGGCAAGTGACCTCGAGGCCGACACCGCCGTCGCCTCCGTCCCGCTGATCGAACCAGCCGTCGACGTCGGCCGGTTGAAAGCCACGATCGTCGCCGCCGACGCCGCGATCAAACGACTCACCGGGCAGCTCGCCCGCGCCGTGGTCACCGAAGAGGCGTACAGGGATGCGGTCGCCGATCTGCACGCCGAGCGCGCCGAGGCCGCCGACGAACTCGAGAAACTGGAGCAACCGCGGCCGCGCGAGCGACACGAGTACGTGCCCGTGATCGAGGCGCTCCTGGAGGAGTGGGACACGTGGCCGGGTGAGGAGCGGCGGGAGATGCTCGCCGAGCTGATCACCTCCGTCAAGGTGTGGCGGACCGACCGTGCGACCTCCTGGATCGTCATCGAGTCGGCCTGGGGTGAAACTCGCCGCGTTGACCTGCCATTTCGTTAAGTGCGGTTTGGGTACTTTGCTCGATAACAACGTTGTCAATGTGGCTTTACCGACGATCCAGCGCGACCTCGGGCTGAGCATTTCCGGGCTGGAATGGATCGTGAGCGGCTACATCCTGGTGTTCGCCGGGCTGATGCTCGTCGGCGGGCGCCTGGCCGACGTCTTCGGGCGGCGGCGCGTCTTCCTGATCGGCCTCGTCGTGTTCACCGCGGCGTCGTTCGCGGCCGGGATGGCCACCGACGGCGGCGTACTGATCGCCACCAGGGCGGTGCAGGGCGTGGGGGCCGCGTTCCTCACCCCCACGGCACTGGCCCTGCTCACCTCGGTCTTCCCCGACGCCAGGGAACGCGCGACGGCGGTCGGCCTGTGGAGCGCGGTCGGCGCCCTGGCTCTCGCCCTCGGCCCGCTGACCGGCGGGTTGATCAGCGAGCGCTGGCACTGGGGCTGGATCTACCTGATCAACGTGCCGATCGGGATCGCGACGCTCGGCCTCGGGCTCTGGGCGATCAGGACGGCCCCCCGGGAGACGGTACGGCGCGGCCTCGACGTCCCCGGCCTGGTGACGTCGAGCCTGACGCTGTTCGCGCTGACGTACGCGCTCATCGAGGGCGCGGGGGCCGGATGGACCTCGCCGGAGATCCTGGGCGCCTTCGGGATCGCGGCCGTGTCGGCGATCGCCTTCGTCACGATCGAGCGCGGGAGCCGGGAGCCGATGATCGACCTGTCGCTGTTCCGGTCGCGGGTGTTCAGCGGGGGCACGCTGTCGATGGGCCTGTGGTCCTTCGGCGTGTTCGGGATCTATTTCTTCACCGCGCTCTACCTGCAGAACGCGCTGGGCTTCTCGCCGATCGAGGCCGGGGCCGCGTTCGTGCCGATGGCGCTGGTGATGGCCGCCACCGCCGCCCTCGCCCCGAGGCTGGACAGGGCGCTGGGAACCGCGCGGACCGTCGCGGCCGGGCTCCTGCTGATGGCCGTGTCGGTGTTCGGGATCTCGTTCGTCGGGGAGGGCGGCTCGTTCGGCGACCTGCTGCCGTGGTTCCTGGTCTACGGACTGGGCGGCGGCATGCTGGTGCCGCTCACCACGGCGATCCTCGGCGCGCTCCCCACCGGCAGGACGGGGGTCGCCTCGGGGGTGCTGAACGTCTCGCGCGAGGTCTTCGGCCTGCTCGGGATCACGGTCCTGGGGGCGATCCTCAACGCGCGGCAGACCTCACTCCTGGCGGAGGGCGCCGGGCAGCTGACCGCCTTCCTGGACGCGTACCGGTACACGCTGGTCGTCGCCGCGGTCATCGTGCTGGTGGGCGTGCCGGTCAGCCTGCTCTCCCTGCGGGCCTCCCGGGCCGCGAGCCCGCCGGTGGCCACCGAGGAGCGTCCGGCCGTACCGGTGGGCTAGGGGACTCCACACGCTCCCGCACGCTCCCGTACGTGAAACGACACCGGCCCGCGTCCTCCGGGGGGGAGGACGCGGGCCGGTGCCGGAAGCGGGCACGAGCCGGTGCCGCGCCCGCTCACCGCGAACGGACGCGAACCGGTGCCGGGTCAGGAGCCGATCTTGCCGCCCCTGGCGTGCCAGGCGACCACGACGGACGGACGGGGCTGGGAGGTGCCGCCGTCGGGCCAGTGGCTGCTGGGGGCCTCGGGGGTGGCGCCGGTGGTCTCACCGGGGTGCTGCACGGCCACGAAGACGCTGCGCTGGTCCTCGGTGACCAGCGGGCCGCAGGTCTCCGCGCCGACCGGCACGCTCAGGAACTGCTTCAGGTAGCCGCGCTCGGGACCGCGGACCGGCATGGCGAACAGGCCGTCGTGGGCGCCGAGCTGGCTGCCGTCGGTGGAGATCCAGAGGTTGCCGTCGACGTCGAAGGCGACGTTGTCCGGGCAGGAGATCGCGGAGACCTTGGTCTTGTCGAACCCCGCGAAGTAGGTCGCCGGGTCGTTCGGGTCACCGCAGACCAGGGGCAGGGACCAGGCGAAGGTCGTGGCCCCGGCGTCGTTGCGCCGCTCGACGATCTCCAGGATGTGCCCGTGCTTGTTGGCCGGACGCGGGTTGGCCTCGTCCACCTGGGCCGGGGTCCGGTTGGTGTTGTTGGTCAGGGCCACGTAGACGCCGCCGGTGACGGGGTTGCGCTCCACGTCCTCGGGACGGTCCATCTTGGTCGCCCCGACCTTGTCGGCCGCCGTACGCGTGTAGACGAGCACCTCGGCGGCCGTCATCCCGGGAACGTGCGAGACCTTGCCGGTGACCAGCGGGATCCACTCGCCCGAGCCGTCGAACTGCTTGTCGGCGGGGAGCTTGCCGGTGCCGTCGATCTCACTGGCCGGGCTGTCGCCGGTGAACTTCGCCACGTACAGCGTGCCGTCGTCCAGCAGGGTCCGGTTGTGCCGGTCGAAGCCCCGGATGTAGCGCTGCCGGGAGACGAACTTGTAGACGTACTCGAACCGGGAGTCGTCGCCCATGTAGGCCACCACCCGGCCGTCGGCGGCCAGGGAGGTGGTCGCGCCCTCGTGGGCCAGCCTGCCCAGGGCGGTGCGCTTGATCGGGGTGGAGTCGGGGTCGAACGGGTCGATCTCCACGATCCAGCCGGTGCGGTTGATCTCGTTCGGGTGCTTGGCCAGGTCGAAGCGCTCCTCGACCCGGTCGAACCTGCGGTTGCCGCTCGGGATGCCCGTGGTGGCGCTCACCCCGTACCGGGTGAGGTACGGCTTCTGCGCCTCGGGGACGCCGTTGCCGTTGACGAAGTACTGGTTGAAGTTCTCCTCGCCGCTGAGCACCGTGCCCCACGGCGTGGTGCCGCCCGCGCAGTTGTTCAGCATGCCGATCGGCGTGGTGCCCCTGGGGTCGGCGGCGGTCTTCAGCAGCGCGCTGCCCGCGGCCGGGCCGGTGAACTTCATGGGGGTCTGCACGGTGATGCGGCGGTTGTAACGGCGGAAGCCCCGGGTGACCAGCTTCCACTGGCCGGACCCGCCCACCCGCTCGATCTCGACGACCGAGCCGCCGTGCGCGGCCAGCGCGATCTTGATCTGCTCCGGCGTCGCGGCGGTGCCGTCCGTGTAACCGCGGAACATCAGGTTCTCGTCGGTGTACTCGTGGTTGACCCAGAGCAGACCCCGGTTCTGCCCCATCGGGAAGAGGGTGACGTAGTCGCAGTTGTAGCCGAACTGCTTGGCCTGCGCGGCGGCCGTCTGGTTCTCGAAGTCGAACGCGGGGGCGCCGGGCAGGACCGGGTCGCCCCAGCGCACCACGGCCGCCGACAGGTAGCCCGCGGGGACCGTGATCTTGTCGTTGGTGTTCGGCGCGATGGCGGTGAAGCGCAGGCCACCCTTCTGGCCGTGACCGTTGCCGTGGCCGTTGCCGTGGCCTCCGCCGAAGGTCTTCGCGTCGACATCCGGGTCGGCGAGGGCGGGGACCGCCGTGCCGATCCCGACTCCGGCGACGATGGCGCCGAGGGCACCGGCGCGCAGCATGCCGCGGCGGGTCATCGCCTCGGCCACCACGTCACCGAAGTAGGTGTTGTCGCTGGTGTTCACTACATCGTGGGCGCACTGGTCACCGCAGCGGAACCGGCAGGTGAGCGCGCTGCGTCCACCCTTGTGAGGGCTCGTGAGCAGGGGAAGCAGTCGGCGCGGCGACGTGTTCGCCACAGGATCCTCCAAAAAGGGGCGAGGTCTTTCGGCCCGGAGGCTACGTGCGCCAGCCGAACCGGAGGTGAACGACGTTTGCCTGGATGATGAACCGTTTACCTGAATGAGCTGTTCGGACGGGTTCCGCACGTCCGGACGAGCCTCCCGCGCGGGCGTCACACCCTCCGGACTGCCTGCCCGTACGGGCCTTCCGCTCTCCGGACGAACCCTCCCGTACGAACACACCGCACCCTCTTAGCGATCTTCGGACGAACCCGCCCGTACGGGCACACGGCACCCTCCCGACGAACCGCCCTGACCGTCCCGGAGGTACGGGTCACCCGGACGGCCGTGCCGGGGTGTCCGGAGGCGGGGCTCCGGCGGGCATCATGGAGGGCGTGCCACCTCACAAGCCCGACGCCGCCAAGGTCCGCGCCGCCCTCGACAGCCAGCTGAGCGCTCTCGACGAACCGCCCTACGACGGGCCCGGCGGGCTCGCGGCACTGCTGGGCGCCTGCGTGAGCGTGGTCCTGCGCGCCTTCGGCCGGGGAGTCCGCCCGGAACGGGAGATCACCCGCTTCGCCGTACGGCACCTGCTGGACGAGCTGGCGACGGCCGCCCCGGGCAGGACCGTCGAGGTCCGGGTCCCGCCCTACGCGGCGGTGCAGTGCGTGGAGGGTCCCCGCCACACCCGGGGCACCCCGCCCAACGTGGTGGAGACCGACGCGCGCACCTGGCTGGAACTCGCCACCGGCGGCCTGACCTGGTCCGAGGCGGTGGCCGCCGGAAAGATCGCGGCGAGCGGGGCCCGCGCCGACCTGTCCGGCCACCTGCCTCTCCGATAGCCGTTACGGGGTGGGCGGGACCTGGATGCCGAACCTCTCCTCGACGCAGCGCCGCTGGAGCTCCGGAGGCAGGTTCACGCAGTCACCGACCTTGCTGTAGAGCCAGCTCAGGAACACCGCGGCGATCACCAGGGTGAGGAGGCTCAGCACGATCCCCACCCAGGCCCGGCCCGGCCTGGACTTCCTGACGAGCGCGATGACGCCGACGATCAGGCCGATGATCGCCACCAGCACGCCGAGGCCGCAGACGACGAGCGACAGGATCGCGACGATCCCGAGCACGAGCGTGGCGGTGCCCAGCCCCCCGCCGGGCCTGCGCCCCTCGTCCGGGGACACCGGATAGGGCGTGGCGTACGGATAGCCGGGCGCGCCCGGCGGTGCCGGGTACGGCGTGCCGGAGGGGTCCGGTGACGGCGCCCCGGGGCCGCCGTAGGGGTACCCGGCCTGCTGCGTCTCCCCGTACCCCTGTTGACCGGTTTGCGGTGGATAGTCCTGCCGGTCCGGATAGCCCGGAGCGGGCGGCCGCTCCGCCTGGAAACCACCGGCGCCCCCGGCTGTCCCGGTGGGCTCGGTGGGCTCGGCGGGCCGCCGAGGAGCCGCCGGTTCCTCGGCGGACGCCGACGGCTCGTAGCGCGAGGGCGGGGTGGGGGCGGGCGGCGTCCCGGGGTGGTCCGGCCCGGGACGGCCGGGCTCGCCGGGAGTCTCCGAGGCGCTCTCCCAGCCCGGGTAGGCGGACGGCGTGGTGCCCGGCACCGTGTGGGGCTGCCCCTCGGGCCCCCCGGCTCCCCCGGGCGTCCCCTCAGGTGACGGCCCGCCCGGTGATCCCTGCGACCGCGCCCCGTACCCCGAGGACCCCGAAGACCCCGGCGCGGCGTGCCGGCCGCCCGCCTGGTCGGGCGGGGGCACCTCCGGCGCGGACGGCGTGTCCGGATGCGGCGGAACCCGCGGTTCTGCGGGAACGGAGGACGGCGGCCAGGTCGGGGTCTCGTTCGGGTCGGGCACGGGTGTCTCGGGATCCGGCTCCTCCCACGGCTCGGGGACCGGCGGAGGCGTCGGGGGCGTCGGGGGCGTCGACGCCCCCGATCCCCACACGGAGCCCTCGCCGGGCTCCCGGCCCGAGGGCTCGGCCCGGCCGGGGATCTCCGTCCACCCGCTCGCCCCGCCCCGGCCCGAAGGCCCGGCGGAACCGGAAGGCCCTGCGGAACCAGAGGACCCCGCGGAACCGGAAGGCCCCGCGGAACCGGAAGGCCCGGCACCGCCGGAAGGCTCGGCCCACCGGGTGGGCTCGCCCGCCGGGGTGGAGGGCTGCCGCCACGTGGGCGGCTCGTTCGAGGGAGGGACGGGCCAGGCCGTCGGTTCCGGGGCGGTCGGCTCGTGCTCGCCGGGGACGGCCGCCTCCTCGGAGGTGCCCGGCGGCTCCTCCGAGCCGGACCCCTCCTGGTCGGAGCGCCTGTCCCGCGGCACTCGTCGGGGGTCGGGCTGGTTCGGGTCCACAGGTGTTGTCACGTCTCATCTCCCGACGCTCGGGCATGCCGGATATCTCACACTCCCCTGTCGGCCACCGGCGAAACAGGCTGACACGGCAAAACACCGATGATCGTTCGGTCAGGGTGCGACATGCCACGGAACGGACCCTGGGTGCGAGCAGGGAAGAAGCCGACCTAGAATGAAGCATGTGCTGAAGGGCGACGGCCATCTGAGCCATGACCTTGACCCCCACGACCGGCCTCCGAAGGACGCATGTGGCGTCTTCGGGGTGTGGGCCCCTGGGGAAGAAGTCTCCAAACTCACCTACTACGGGCTGTATGCGTTGCAGCACCGCGGCCAGGAGTCCGCGGGCATCGCGGTCAGCGAGGGCAGCAGGATCCTCGTCTACAAGGACATGGGGCTGGTGGCCCAGGTCTTCGACGAGTCCGTGCTCGGAACCCTCCGCGGCCATCTGGCGATCGGCCACTGCCGCTACTCGACGACCGGATCGAGCGTCTGGGAGAACGCCCAGCCGACACTCAGCTCGACCGAGTCCGGCGGGCTCGCGCTCGCCCACAACGGAAACCTGATCAACACCCCGGAGCTGGCCAGGCGTCTGGCCCCCGGGTCCACCCGGGCGACCACCGACACCGAGGTGCTGACGACGCTCCTGGCCCAGGACCGCAGCCAGTCGATCGACGACGCCGCCGCCGAGCTGCTCCCGCAGGTCAGAGGCGCCTACTCGCTCGTCTTCATGGACGAGAAGACCCTTTACGCGGCCCGCGACCCGCAGGGCGTCCGCCCGCTGGTCCTGGGACGCCTGGAGCGCGGCTGGGTGGTCGCCTCGGAGACCGCGGCGCTGGACATCGTGGGCGCCACGTTCGTCCGCGAGATCGAGCCGGGCGAGCTGATCACCATCGACGAGCGCGGCGTGCGCTCGCGCAGGTTCGCGCTCGCCGAGCCCAAGGGCTGCCTGTTCGAGTACGTCTACCTCGCCCGCCCCGACACCACGATCGCCGGGCGCGGCGTGCAGACCACCCGCGTCGAGGTCGGCCGCGTGCTGGCCCGCGAGCACCCGGTCGAGGCCGACCTGGTCATCCCGACGCCCGAGTCGGGCACCCCCGCCGCCGTCGGCTACGCCGAGGAGAGCGGGATCCCGTACGGTCAAGGTCTCGTCAAGAATTCCTACGTGGGCCGGACCTTCATCCAGCCGTCCCAGACGATCCGCCAGCTGGGCATCCGGCTGAAGCTCAACCCGCTGAAAGAGGTCGTCGCGGGCAAGCGGCTGGTGGTCGTGGACGACTCGATCGTACGGGGCAACACGCAGCGGGCGATCGTCAAGATGCTGCGCGAGGCGGGCGCCACGGAGGTGCACGTCCGGATCTCCTCCCCGCCGGTCAGCTGGCCGTGCTTCTACGGCATCGACTTCGCCACCCGGGCCGAGCTGATCGCCGGTTCGCTCAGCGTGGAGGAGATCCGCGCCTCGCTCGGCGCCGACTCGCTCGGATACATCTCGCTGGAGGGCCTCACCGCGGCCACCACGATCCCCGCGGACCGGCTCTGCCGCGCCTGCTTCGACGGCGAGTATCCGATCCCGATCGACCAGGACAACGTGGGCAAGTACGTGCTGGAGGCCAAGCGTTGAGCGGGCCCGGCGCGCAGAGAGAGGCCTCATGACCAGCTACGCCGCCGCCGGAGTGGACATCGACGCGGGCGAGCGTGCCGTCGAGCTGATGAAGGCGAAGGTCGCGCGGTCGCGCAGGCCGGAGGTCGTGGACGACGCCAGCGGCTTCGCCGGCCTCTTCGACGCCTCGGCCCTGCTGTCGTACCGGCGGCCGCTGCTCACCACGTCGACCGACGGCGTCGGCACCAAGGTCATGCTGGCCCAGCGGCTGGACAAGCACGACACGATCGGCATCGACCTGGTCGGCATGGTCGTCGACGACCTGGTGGTCTGCGGCGCCGAGCCGCTGTTCATGACCGACTACATCGCCTGCGGCAAGGTGGTCCCCGAGCGGATCGCCGAGATCGTGGGTGGCGTCGCCGAGGGCTGCCGCCTGGCGGGCTGCGCTCTCATCGGCGGGGAGACCGCCGAGCACCCCGGGGCGATGGACGCCGGTGAGTACGACCTCGCGGGCGCCGCCACCGGGGTGGTCGAGGCCGACAGGATGCTCGGCCGCGACAGGGTCCGCGCGGGCGACGTGGTCCTCGCGCTGGCCTCCTCGGGCGTGCACTCCAACGGCTACTCGCTGGTCAGGCACATCATCGACCGGGCCGGGCTGTCGCTGGAGGCCGAGCTGCCCGAGCTGGGGCGGACGCTGGGCGAGGAGCTCCTGGAGCCGACCAGGATTTACTCCCTCGACTGCCTGGAGCTGGCCCGCGCGGTCGACGTCCACGCGTACGCCCACATCACGGGCGGCGGTCTGGCGGGCAACCTGTCCCGCTCGCTGCCCCCCGGGCTGGACGCGCTGCTCGACCGCTCGTCGTGGACCCCGCCCGCCGTCTTCGAGGTGCTCGCGGGGCACGGCGGGGTGGCCCAAGCCGACATGGACCGGACGTTCAACCTGGGCGTGGGCATGGCCGCGGTCGTCCCCGCCGAGGCCGTGGACCCCGCGCTGGCGCTGCTCGGTGAGCGGAACCTCCCCGCCTGGGTGCTCGGCGAGGTCGTCGAGGGCTCGGGCCTGGCACGTTTCCGCTGATCCGCGCCTTCCCTCCCGGCCGGTGACACCGGCCGGGACGGGAGAGGAAGCACCGGATGTGCGACGGGAACGGCGAAAAGCGCTCCGGACCACCGGAGCGCCGCATATTGTCGACTCGTAGCGAGAAGAACACCCGGCGGCTTGTGCTCACCGCCGGGTGCCCTGCTCACGTCAACCTGAAATCCGCCTAGCGGCGGCCGGATGTCCCGTCGTCGCGGTCATCTCCGGAGCCGAAGTCATCGGCGTAATCGGCGTACCGATCCGCCAGCTCGTCGTAGGCGTCGTTGGAGTCGTCATTGTGGTTGGAGTCGTCTCTGACTCCGAGCTCGTCGCGCAGACGCTCAAGATCAGTGCCACCGCTGTTGTACTTCAGCTGGCGAGCAACCTTGACCTGCTTGGCCTTTGCTCGGCCGCGCCCCATTGGCTCGACCCCCTCGTGTGGGGTCGTGCCCGACCCCTCGTCGCTAACGCACCACGCACTGACGCCACCTGACTTAGGCGTCAGCTCTCGTTCGCCTACAACCGTACCCGTTTTACGCCCGGCTCGGTACGTCGTATGGGCGTGTGGGGCTAGTGGCCCAGCCAAATGCCCCTAATTCGCCCGACTTCCGACATTCTGCGCTCAGCCAGCCTATCGGCTGCGACGGCCGGGGGGA
Source organism: Streptosporangium sp. H13245 (assembly GCF_055690525.1). Lineage (NCBI taxonomy): Bacteria > Bacillati > Actinomycetota > Actinomycetes > Streptosporangiales > Streptosporangiaceae > Streptosporangium > Streptosporangium sp. H13245. The sequence goes on from NZ_JBSZKT010000004.1 coordinate 109,908, forward strand.
CGCCATCCTCCGCCGCACTGGAGAAGATCTTGAGAGTCGTGTCGTAGATCTGGGTGGCCTTTGCCTGCGCCCGCTCCATGTTGAACCCCCTGATCTCGTCCGCGACCTGGATGACGCCGCCGGAGTTGACCACGTAGTCGGGCGCGTAGAGGATCCCTCGGTCGGCGAGCCGCTTCTCCACGCCGGGGTGGGCCAGCTGGTTGTTGGCCCCGCCGCAGACGATCGTGGCGCGCAGGCGCTCCACCGTCTCGTCGTCCAGCGCCCCGCCGAGGGCGCACGGCGCGTAGACGTCGACGTCGGCGGCGGTGAGCTCCAGCCGGTCGGCGACGACCTCGACCTGCGGGTAGGTCCGCCGCAGCCGCTCCACGGCCCGCTCGCTCACGTCGCAGACCACGACCTCCGCGCCGTCCTCGACGAGGTGGCCGACCAGCCGGTGGCCGACCTTGCCCACCCCCTCCACGCCGACGCGCCTGCCGCGCAGCGTCGGCGTCCCGTACGCGTGCTCGGCGGCGGCGCGCATGCCCTGGAACACGCCGAGGGCGGTCAGGATCGACGAGTCGCCGGCCCCGCCGTTGGCCAGCGTGCGGCCGGTCACGTACGAGCACTCGCGGGCCACGATGTCCATGTCCTCGCTGTAGGTGCCGACGTCGCACGCCGTGTAGTAGCGGCCCCCGAGCGACTGGACGAACCTGCCGTAGGCGCGCAGCAGCGCCTCGCTCTTGTCCGCCGCCGGGTCGCCGATGATGACGGCCTTGCCGCCACCGAGGTCGAGTCCCGCCAGGGCGTTCTTGTAGGCCATCGCCCGCGAGAGGTTGAGCACGTCCGTCAGCGCGGCCTGCTCGCTCTCGTAGGGATAGAACCTGGTGCCGCCCAGGCCGGGGCCCAGGGCGGTGTTGTGGATGGCGATGATCGCGCGAAGGCCGCTTCGCTCGTCGGAGCAGAAAACGACCTGCTCGTGCCTCGTCTGGCCGGTTGCCGGGCCCGCGTCCTTGTGGGACAGCCCGAAGACGTCGGTCACTGTGGTGACTCCCAGTCGTCCGTTCCCGCCGCTCCGTCGCGGCGGAGATCACCCTCAGCGTAACCACAAGTCCGTAATAGGGACGACGTGCGCGAACGTCCCATCTCAGTGTCCGAGACGGCCACCTCGGAAGCGGGCCCGCTACGGACAACGACCGGTTCTTCGTGACACGATGCGGTCGTGCTGCCCTACGCCGCGTACCTCCGTGTCTACGAACCGCTGGCCGCGTTCGCCCCGGCGGAGCGCGTCTCGTGGGCCGCCTACGCCGAGGCGGCCGACCGGCCGCGCCGGGCGGGCGCCCTCCACGCCGAGCACGGCGAGGCGGTACGACGCCTCCTCGGGGTGCCACCGGCCCCGGCACCCGCCCAGGAGAGCCCCAACGCCTATCTGAGGCGCGTGGAGGAGGTCCTGTACGTCTGCCCGTGGCAGAGCAGGCTGAGGTCGTGGCTGGCCTTCTCACGCTTTCGCGGGGCGACCCCGCCCAAGCTGATGGAGCGTTTCGTCCCACCAGCCGTCGCGGAGCAGACGGCCGACGACTTCGACCGGTTCAAGCGCCGCACCGACTCCGCCGCGCTGCGCACGCACATCCGCGGCTCCACCTGGCACGTTCCGACCTCCTGGTTCGTCCCCTTCGACGGCAACGAGCGCTGGCTGGTCATCGACGGCGGCGAGGGCCAGGCGGGCACGACCACCACGCGCAACCTGATCTACGTCACCTCCATGGCCCACGCCAGGCGCCGCAGCGCCCGCGCCCTGCAGATCATCAGGAGGCAGGTGGGCGAGGTCTCGGTCACCGCCGAGGTCGAGGACGTGGCGCGCTGGCTGGAGGAGTTCCACCCGCACTCGCTCGTCGAGCTGGACTACGGCGGCATCGTCAACCTCATGGACGACGAGACACTCCAGGCCGACGAATCCGTGGCGGAGCTCGCGGCGGCGCTGACAGGTCTGGAAAAAGGCGAGGAAGAACTGGCGTTCGCCATGTACCAGCGCGTCATCCTCCGCTGGCGATCAATACAACTTCTCGAATCAGCAAACTGAGTCGCAAATCATCCCTCCGACCTGCGTAAGTAGGTCCGTCGATGACCGGGGATGCACCTACGAACTGAGTAGTTTGCCGTTTTCACTGCGATACCACGAAACGTGTCGCTAGAATCACCGAGCGTGACAACAACACGTGCACAAGAGAGATGAGTCGCTCAAAGGCTCGCCAATCGCTCTACGTGGCTGTATGGTCACATCGGGTGATGCCGCATATGGCCCAAACAGCCGCACGCAAGGGCCATAGGCGGACATCCGTGACAAGCGTCAAGTCGCAGGATCGCTGTCGCCGGTCCACATGGAGGAGAGGCCGCACAAATGTCAGCTCGTACACCCGAGGCAGAGCCGCTGCTCACCCCGGCGGAGGTCGCAACCATGTTCCGCGTCGATCCCAAGACCGTGACCCGGTGGGCGAAGGCGGGCAAGTTGACGTCCATCCGCACCCTGGGTGGACACCGCCGGTACCGGGAGACTGAGGTTCGCGCGCTGCTCGCGGGGATTCCGCAGCAGCGCTCAGAGTAAGACGGGGGCCGTCACTGACCTAGGGGGATTGGTGCGCGCTCACCCTTTGAGCGTGTAGGCCACACGGGTTTTGTGGGGAGCGGCGTCGCCCGCCCGGCGCCGCCCCAGCACACGCCCCGCCCACGGCACGTGCCACCCTCCAGCACGTGCTCCAGGCGGCCGGACACGCCCGGCGAGCGGCCCGCGAGAGCACTTCGAGCGACAGCGTGTGCCCTGCGCGGCCCGCGCGGATGTCCTTCCCGACATCTCCGATGCGCCGAACCGGCCCGCGCGGATCTTCACGGGTTCCTGTCGGCGGCATGTGCCCTGAATGGAGGCGGGTGTCCTGAACGACCGGGCCTGTGCTCCCGAAGGACTTGCCCCGAGGGGCCTTCTCAGCCGTCCGTCCCGGACCTCTCCCGGTCCGCGGGACGGCTCGCCCGGTCTCTGACCAAGTTGTCAAGCAACTCGCCGACGTACGGATCGTGCTCGGCCGCCACGCCGAGCAGCGCCACCATCTGGCCGACCAGCATTCGCTCCAGCGCCGGGCGCTCGATGTCGCGACGCTCCAGCCAGTCAAGACCCGCGGTCTCGACGGAGGCGATCCACGAGCGCAGCGTGACCCGGAGCACGGGACCCGGCTCCTCGGCCCGCAGCTGCTTCATGATCAGCCTGAGCAGCCGGTGCCTGACCGAGTCGACGACCTCCCCGACCTCGCCGCTGCGATTGGCGGGACCGCCCCTGAGCAGCGCGGCGAAGCCCGTCGCGTGCTCCTCCACGAAGTCGAAGTATCGGGTGAGGCCCCCGGCCAGCTCTTCCAGCGGGGTGCCGCCCCCCTGAGGTCTGAGCCTGGCCTCCAGCTCGGCGGCGGCGCTCCTCAGCGCGGCGACGTAGAGCTCCTGCTTGCCGCCGAAGTAGTGGTAGACCAGGGCCCGCGACGCTCCGGCCGCGGAGGCCACGTCGTCGATCGACACGTATTCGGTGTCGTGCCTGCTGAACAGCTCCAACGCCGCCGCCATGAGCTCCTCGCGGCGCCGGTCGACACTGAGCCTGCGCCGCGCCGGTCGCGTGCCCGCCGCCACGGGTTTCGCCCGTTCCGCGGCTCCGGATGTCGACCCCACATCGTGAAGACTATCGGAGCCGTTCCGCCCGGCCGCTTGGTCAAGATCGCAGTTCCCTTCCGCACAAGCCGTACCCCATTCGGAACTCGATCGTTTTGAGTGACAGGTGCCCATCCACCATCGCGGGGGAGAGCCATGTCAGGACCGCCGGTCAACACCACCGTCACCCGAGCCCGCGGGTTCGCCGAGCCCGTCTTGTCCGACGGGGGCGGACCACGCCCGAGACCCACGATCCGCAACGTGGCAGAACGAGCCGGTGTCTCCAAATCACTGGTCTCGCTCGTCCTGCGCGGATCGCCCCATGTCAGCGAGCATCGCAGGCAGGCCGTGCTCCAGGCGGCCAGAGACCTCGGCTACCGGCCCAACGCTGTCGCGCGCAGCCTGGTCGAGGGTCGTACCCACCTGGTCGGGGCGCTCGTCGCCGACCTGCACAACCCGTTCTACGCGGAGTTCCTGGACGGCCTGCAGGAGAGCCTGCACGGCGACGGGCTGAGGCTCCTCATCGGCAACAGCCAGTGGGACCCGGCCTTCGAGGACGAGGCGGTCGAGGCGTTCCTCGAACTGCGCGTCGACGGGCTCGTCCTGCTCGGCATCGCGCCCACCAGCGGGACGCTCATCGAGGCCACCGGCTACACGCCGACCGTGGTGGTGGGCGAGCGCGACATCGACCTCGGCGGCGTGGACATCGTCGTCGACGACGACCAGCTCGGCGCCCGTCTGGCCGTCGACCACCTCGTGGGGCTCGGTCACCGCAGGATCGCCCACATCGAGGCCTCGGGCATCTCCTCCGGGCGTTTCCGGTGCGAGGGCTACCTGGTCGCGATGCGCAGGCACTCCCTGGCGCCGTACATCATGGTCGAAGAGGGCGAGTCCAGTGAGGAGGGTGGCGCGCGTGCGGCCCGCAGCCTGCTCACGCGCGATCCCCGCCCCACAGCGATCTTCGCCGCCAACGACCGGGTCGCCATGGGCGTGCTCTCCGCGGCCACCGAGCTGGGCCTGCGGGTTCCCGAGGACCTCTCCGTGGTCGGGTACGACAACATCCACCGCGCGGGGACCCAGCCGATCTCGCTGACCACCGTGGACCAGCCGCGCCGCGCCATGGGCCGTTCCGCCGCCGCGCTGCTGAACGACCGGATCGGCGACCCCGGCAAGGCCTCGCGCCTGCGCCAGGTCGCGCCGCAGCTGGTCGTACGGCACAGCACGAGCGCCGTCGAAGGGTAAAGAGCCTGCCTGGAGCGTTACAGTGCGCCCAGGCAGGCTCCATGACCTCCCCAAATCCAGGCCAACATCGCGGACGGCGACGCGCCGCCGGTGTTGACTCTGGCCGAGACGAGGGGGGTAACACATGCGTGATCCGGAACTGGTGTCATGCGCCCAGCGGGCCGCGGCCGAGCTTGAGCGGGCGTGGGCGCACTGGCGGGCCGCCCGGGGCCGCAACGGCGGCGACGCCGGGGCCGAGTCCGTGGCCAGCTACGTGGCCCATTCGATCGATCATCCGTGGGGGCGTCCGCGCGTGGTCCTCGGGCTGGACGCCGAGGACGCCAGGGAGCTCGCCTCGCTCCTGCAGAAGCAGGAGGTCGGCGAGCACGCCTGGTGACGGGCGGGCACGCGTCGCGTCCCTCCCCGTACCGGGAGAGCGTGTCCGACGGGCAGGCGCGTCCGGCGGGCAAGGGCGTCCAGCGGGCAGCGGTGTCACAATCCGTGACGGACGGGTACATATCGCGACAACGGCTGAGTCACGCCTCCTGGCCGCGTAGGTTGGGTGGTTGACGACTTCCTTGGGGGCGATGAGCGTGACCGGCAAAGCACTCGCGACGACCCTTGTCTTGTGCGGGCTCGGCGCCGCCGCCTGCGGCGGTACCACCGCGGGCGCGGACCTCCCGCGAGAGCGCGGGCCCGTTCCTCCGGCGGCCGGTGCCGCCGCGGCTCCGGCGTCCGGCGCCCTGACCGGCCCGGCGGCCGGTGCGGTGAGCGACCCCTCGGCGAGTCCCGCCCCGGGGCGAAGCGGCCAGGGCGACAGTTCGCCCAGCTCGCCCAGCTCGCTCAGCGGCAAGGTCGTGGTCATCGACCCCGGTCACAACGGGCAGAACTACCGCCATCCCGCGGAGATCAACAAGAAGGTCAACGTCCTGACCCAGTGGAAGGCCTGTGACACCACGGGCACCGCCACCGCGAACGGCTACAGCGAGGCGGCCTTCACCTGGGACGTCTCGCAGCGTCTGGCCAAGATCCTGAGGAGCCGCGGCGCGACGGTGAAGCTGACCCGCGACGGCAACTCCGGCGTCGGGCCGTGCATCACCCAGCGGGCCGCGATCGGCAACAGGGCGAAGGCGGACGCGGCGATCTCGGTCCACGCCGACGGGTCGAGCCCCGGCAACCGAGGCTTCCACGTGATCATGCCGGAGAAGATCGGCGGGCCGGTCGACCCGGTGGTCGGAGCCTCCAGGAAGCTCGGCCTGGACGTCAGGGACGCCTTCAGGCGCGGCACCGGCCTGCCGTACTCCACCTACATCGGCAAGAACGCCCTCGACTACCGAAACGACCTCGGCGGCCTGAACCTCTCCACGGTCCCCAAGATCTTCATCGAGTCGGGCAACATGAGGAACCCCGCCGAGGCGGCCAGGTTCCAGCAGGGGGCGTTCCGGCAGAGGATCGCGCTCGCCCTGGCGAACGGGCTGCAGCAGTACCTGAAGTAGCCGGGACACCGCACGTCAGCGGCCCGCCGGGCCGTCCAGGCCCAGGGGTTCGAGGTTGTCGCGGGCCGGGTGGCGGCGCGCGGCCGGGCCCTCGGCGAAGGCCCGCAGGATGTTCCCGGTGGCCCTGCGGACGAAGGCCCCGGCCCGTTCCGTGACGCCGTGGCCGCAGCGGGCGCCCCGCATCGCGCACACCCAGCGCATCGTGCCCGAGCTGAACACGGCGGCGCCGCTCGGCACGGTGTAGTAGGCGCTGTGCGCGACCGTGGCGCGACCGCCGCAGTTGACCGGGGAGACCGACAGGACCTCCATCGGGCGCGGCACGCCCGCGCCGACCTTGTCGGTCTCCACGCCCACCATCCCGGGGAAGGTGGTGCCGCGCCGCACCCCGGTCCCCTTGAAGATCCAGTTGCCGGGACGCCCGACCACGTAGGCGGACTCGGAGGGGAAACAGTCGTACATCGGGCCGGTCAGCGAGCTCTCCGGCCTGCCGGTGTCACGCCACAGGACCGTCCAGGCGTCCTCGGCGGCGTCCTTGTGGCAGACCACCAGGCGGCGGGGGCCCAGACGCGTCTCGGCGAGGCGGATCCGCCAGTAGACGGCGTTGGCGCCGAGAAAGGCGAGGTTGGTGCCGTGGTCGCGGGCGGTCTCGACGGTGCGGCGCATGCCCGCCGACCAGTACTCGTCGTGGCCCAGTGACACCAGGCCCCTCGCCCCGTCGAGAACGCGCGGGTCGCGGTCCAGGTCCAGGCTCGTGACGTAGGCGAGCGGTACGCCACGGCGCTCGGCGAGCTCGATGGCGTCACGTTCCATGTCCAGGAAGAGCCGCGCCCCCGAGGTGTCGTACGGGCGGTCGAAGCTGACGGCCCGGGACCTGTCCCCGAAGCCGCCGGGCCCCTTGTAGAGGCTGCGGCCACCCCAGTCGTTGTAGGCCTGCCAGGTGGTGACCGCGTTGACGACGACCAGGCGTCCCCGGGTGGAGGCGGACCTGACGGTGAGGGGAACGTAGCGCCGTCCCCCGGTGGCGGCGTCCAGCCGGATCAGGTAGGAGCCCTCCGGCCACCCCGAGGTGTCGACCTCGGGTCCGGGCTTCCAGTGGGCGGCGGTGACCGTTCCGGTGGCGGCGATCGTCCTGGGCGGAGCCTGCCGCGTGCCGGGCAGCCCGGCCGCCCGCCAGACCTGCCTGGCCCCGGCTCCTCCGTACCAGCCCATCCGGAAGGCCCTGGCGGTGTAGCGGTCGGCGGTGGTCGAGACGTACAGCCGGAAGCTCTGGCCCGGCAGCACGCTCACCTGGTCGGCGAAGCCCTCGATCTCGTGCTCGGCGCCGCGCCGGCGCGCCCGCCAGCCCGGATCGCCCTCCCTGGCGTTCTCGGTCACCGTGGCGTTGTCCCCCTCGGCGCTGCGCACCGCGGACGAGGACCCCGAGGGGGTGGGCGTGGGCGGGTCGGTGGGCCGCTCGACGGCGGCGGAGCACCCGGCGGCCAGCATGATCGTCACCAGGATCGCCAGCGGGGTGCGGGCCGGGCGCCCGGACGCTTGGAACATGAGCAGCAGCATGTCCGCGCGAGGGGTCTCCCCCGGTTCTCCCGCGCGGTACTTGGGCGGTTCTTGGTTCCGTGTCCGGGCTCGCCGGTGTGAAGGGCTTATCTCGCTGGTGATTTGGCATGATTTAAACCATGACTGACCTCCTGCCGTTCCCCTCCGCTCTCACCCCTGCCAGCGGTTTCCTCGGCCTTCCCCGCGGAGTCGTCGTCTCCGGCCCCGACGAGCTGGTCGACGCCGTACGCCTCGCGCTCGCCGTCCTCGATCCGCGTCCCGGTGAGGCGGGGACGATCACGGTGGAGTCCGACGCCTCGCTCGGCGCCGAGGCGTACGTCCTGGACGTGACGGACGGGGGCGTGCGGATCGCGGCCGGAGACCGGGCCGGTGCCTTCTACGCGGGCCAGACACTGCGGCAGCTGCTGCCCTCGGCGGCGTTCCGCGCGGTGGCGGGTACGGGGGCGAGCTGGAGCGTTCCCCTCGGCCAGGTGCGGGACGCGCCCCGGTTCTCCTGGCGCGGGGTGCACCTGGACGTGGCGCGGCACTTCATGCCCAAGCGCGAGGTGTTCAGGATGGTCGACATCATGGCGGTCCACAAGCTGAACCGCCTCCACCTGCACCTGGTGGACGACCAGGGGTGGCGGGTCGAGAGCCGCAGGCACCCCCGGCTGCACGAGGTGGGCGCGCACCGCCCGCGCACGGCCACCAGCTACTACGGGGAGGACCTCGCCTTCGACGACGTACCGCACGGCGGCTACTACACGCTGGAGGACCTCGCCGAGATCGGCGCCTACGCGCGGGCCCGCGCCGTGACGGTCGTGCCCGAGATCGACGTGCCGGGGCACGCCTCGGCGATCCTCGCCGCCTACCCCGAGTTCGACGCCCGCGCCACCGGCGGCCGCTCGCCCGAGCCCTTCACGGTGCTGGAGCGCTGGGGCATCTCCCCCGCGATCCTGTCCCCGCTGCCGGAGACGATCGACTTCCTGACCGGTGTGATCGAGGAGATCGTGGAGGCGCTGGGCGAGACCCCGTACGTCCACATCGGCGGGGACGAGTGCGTGCTCGACGACTGGGCCGGTTCCCCCGAGATCGTCGCGTTCCAGGCGGAGCTGGGGCTGGAGGGCGTGAGCGACCTGCACGCCTGGTTCCTGCGGCGGCTCGCGGACGAGCTGGCCGAACGCGGCAGCAGGGCGGTGGTGTGGGACGAGGCGTTCGTCAGCGGCATGCTCAGGCCCGACACGATCGTGATGCCCTGGCGCGGCCCCGGGGTGGCCAGGCGTGCCGCCGCCGCCGGGCACGACGTGGTGCAGACCCCGGTCTTCCCGCTGTACTTCGACTACGCCGAGGCCTCCTCCGAGGAGGAGCCCGTGGCGATCGGCGACGCGACCACCGTCTCCGACGTCGCGGCCTACGCCCCGGCGCCGGAGTCGTGGACGGCCGAGGAGCGGGAACGCGTGCTCGGGGCGCAGTTCCAGCTGTGGAGCGAGCGGCTGCCCGACGGGCGCGCGGTGGACTACCGGGCCTGGCCCCGGGGGTGCGCGCTGGCCGAGGTCACCTGGTCGGGCTCGGCCGGGACCGGGTTCGACGCCCGGCTGGAGACGCATCTGGGCCGCCTCGACGCGCTCGGCGTCGAATACCGGCCGCTGACCGGCCCGCGTCCCTGGCAGCTCGGCGGAGCGGGCCACCGGCGCCACCGCCCGGGGGTCGTCAAGGTGGACGAGGTCATGAAGCACCTGGAGGAGATGACCCACGAGGCCGACTCGACCCGTCCCAGCATGTGACGGTCTCCGGCCCCTGACGACCCCGGCCCGCGGTCGGGATGGCCGCGCGGTGGCGCCCCCGCCCGTGGGGTGGTGTCCCGCGCGGCCGTCCGATCAGGCGGAGACCTCGTAGCCCGCTTCCTTGACGGCGGCGCGGACGGCCGTGTCGTCGAAGGAGTCACCGGAGACGTCGACCCTGCCGGTCGCGAGGTCGACGTCGACACCGGTGACACCCGGGACCTCGCCGACCTCCTCCTTGACCGAGCTCACGCAGTGGCCGCAGGTCATGCCGGTGACGGTGTATGTGGTCGTGCTCATCGTGCCTCCAATGTCCTGAGGTTACCCACCCAGGGTATATCGTCGGCGGCCTTCCGGCCCGCTGGGGACGATAAATCAGACCTCGCCGCAAAGGTTCGGCCCGCGACACTTCGGACCGCATCGCGACCGGAGCAGGCTGTGATCGGATCAGGCCGTTTTGGGTAGATCTCGCGGTCGGATCGCGCCGCGACCTGACCCGGCCTGGTCACGGTACGGGTCTGGTCGGGCCCGGTCAGGTCACGGCGCTTCGGCCCGCGGTGCGGCCGATGATCTGGCGGAGGTCGACCACGCCGTGACGGCGGAGGCGGCGGGAGAGGTCGCGGTTGACGCGATACGCCCAGAAGGGCCCCTCGTAGATCAGCGCGCTGTAGCCCTGGACGAGCGTGGCCCCGGCGAGCAGGCGTTCCCAGACGTCGTCCACGTCCTCGACGCCGCCGACGGAGACGAGCACCAGGCGGTCGCCCACCCTGGCGCGCAGCCTGCGCAGGACCTCCAGCGACCGGGCCTTCAGCGGGCGCCCCGACAGGCCGCCGCTCTCGCGGCTGTGGTCACGGCCAGCGGGCTCCGTACCGGCCAGCGCCTGCCTGCCGATCGTGGTGTTGGTGGCGATGATGCCGTCGAGCCCGAGCTCCAGGGCGAGGTCGGCGACCGCGTCCACGTCGGCGTCCGCCAGGTCGGGTGCGATCTTGACCAGCAGCGGGGTGCGCTTGGGCGTGGCGTCGGCGACCTCCTTCACCGCCCGCAGCAGCGGTCCCAGCAGCTCCACGGCCTGAAGGTCGCGCAGGCCGGGGGTGTTGGGCGAGCTGACGTTGACGACCAGGTAGTCGGCCAGGGGGGCGAGCTCCCTGGCACTGGCCACGTAGTCGGCGGCGGCCCCCGACTCGGGCACGACCTTGGTCTTGCCGATGTTGACGCCGACGATCGCGGGGACGCCCCGGGGCCTGGCCAGCAGCCGGGCCGCGGCGGACGCTCCCGCGTTGTTGAAGCCCATCCGGTTGATGATCGCCCGGTTTCTCACGAGGCGGAACAGGCGGGGCCTGGCGTTGCCCGGCTGGGCGTGGGCGGTGATCGTGCCGACCTCGACGTGGCTGAAGCCGAGCGCGGACATGGCCTCCACGCAGCCGGCGTCCTTGTCGAAACCGGCCGCCAGCCCGAACGGGCCGGGGAAGTGCACGCCGAAGGCCTGCACGCGCAGCGCGGGGTCGCGTGGCGCGAGACGGCGGTGGACCAGCCGCCTGACCACGGGCGTCACCGAGAGGACGCGCAGGGCGCGCACCGTCAGATGGTGCGCGTCCTCCGGGTCGAGGCGGCTGAGGACCTGCGAGAAAACGAATCGATACATCACCGATCAGGTTAGTGCCCCGGCGGGACGCGGCTCGCGCCGACCGCGTCCCCGGGGTTCCCGATCATGAGGTGGCGGTCGAATCCGAGCAGCCGCAGCAGGCGGAGCACCGGGCCCGACGTCCGCAGGATGACCAGCTCGCGGCCCAGGCCGCGCATGTGCTCGTCGGCCCGGAGGAGGGTACGGGCGCCCGCGCAGTCGATGAAGACCACGTGGGCCAGGTCGAGCCCCACCGTCGCCACGGTGAGCGTGCCGAGGACACGCCGCAGCTCGACGCCCCTAACAGCGTCGAGATCACCGTAAACGGTGATCTCGACCCTGTTCTCGGAGGGCTCCGGCGACGTGAGCAGGATCACCGTATTTCGCCCGCCCCCTCCCCGAGCACCTCGGCGGCCAGGTCGGCGACGCGGCGGCGGGTGTCGCGGGCCTGCTTTCGCAGCCCGGTGAAGGCCTGGGTGGCGGTGAGGTCGTGCTTTCCCATCAGGTAGCCGATCGCCCGCTCGATGACCACGCGGTAGTCGAGGGCGTACTGGAGCTGGTCGGCCAGGGCGCTCTTCTCCTCGGCGGCCATCGCGGCGGTGAGAAGCTGCTCGATCACGTCCGCGTAGCCGTAGAGCGCCTGGACGTCCGACTCGTCCCACTCGTAGAACCCGGCCTGGTAGACGTTCAGCGTGCCCACCGGCTCGCCGCCAAGCCGCACCGGAACCCCGGCCACCGCCCGCACCTCCGGGTGGAGCCGGTCGGCGAGTTTCGGCCAGCGCGGGTCGACACGCACATCGCTTGAGGTCACCGCGGAATTCTCCTCGTACGCGGAAACGCACGGCCCCTGACCGAGATGGAGTTGCGCGCCCTCAAGACTGCGTCCCCGCTCATCGGTGGCGACCAAATAGCGAAGATCTTTACCTTCTTCCGCAAACATCAGACCCGCACCCGCATATCCGAACAGCGAGTTCACCACATCCACGGCACGCTCCAACTGATGGACTATGCCTGTGGTGGACGAGGTCGTCTGGAGCCTTCTCAGGCTCGCGACCAGCGCTTCCGGATCAATGTGAGTCATATGTGGGGCGCCTTTCAGCGTCGACCTGGTTACTTGAAGTGCACACTACGGCTTCCCTGTGAGAGGAGATCTATGGGCCATGGCCTGAAGGACCATCACCATGAGCTCGCCGAGGCGTTCTCCCGTCCGGACTTTCGCGGGTTGCCATTCATGGCTCGTCCGGTCATAGAAATTCAGGGTGCCGATCAACCTTTCCTCCGCCCGCAACGGCACGGAGAGCACCGCCCGGACCTCCGAGACGCGCGCGGCCACGCCGGGGAAGCCGAGGGGCCTGGCCGCTCGCAGGTCGTCGACCGCGACGTCCTCGCCGCGGGTCAGGGTCTCGATGGCCGGACCGGCGCCGATCTGCTCCTGGATCAGCTCCAGCCGCCGGCCCCGGTCGTCGGACCCTCCGACCGCGCGCAACCGGTCGTGGTCGTCTATCAGCATGAGTGCCGCCCCGTCGGAGCCGAGGACGTCGGCGAGGGCGCTCAGCGTACGGTCGACGAGCTGAGAGAATTCAAGAACCTGGGTCATGGGCGGGCTTCCTCCACGTCGAGGTAGCTCCGCGGACACAGGGCGGAATGATCTGCGGATCAGAGCCTAGTGCTGCCCGATGACTCCGGCCAAGCGGTTCCCCGCCTTGGTGCGCTCCCAGGGGTAACTGTCACCAGCTGAAGGGCCTGTGCTGGCGCCTGGAGGCTCGTTCCCAGCGGCACCTGTCACCGGCTTCCAGAGATAAATGTCACCTGTGGGAACTTCCCAACGTTGTCTTCACCATGATCGCCCTGCCACCAGGAGCACAACTGCCACTTTGAGTATATAGATGTATACCCATGGTGATTCCTACCGTGGTGCGACGGCGCAGCTGAGGCCGCGCCGGCCTGCGGCGCGTGCGCAGAGCGAGATCGCCACGTCCGAGCACTCGCGTCTGTGGCCGGGCGCCATCGCCGACGCGGTGGCGCGCTGGGCCGGGACCGTTCACGGGCCGGCTCGCCGGCTGACGGATCCGGTGGTTCGTGGTTGCGGAGTTGAGGCGTGCCGCCCCTCCGACGCTCATCCGCGAGGGCTGCTGGAGCAGGCCCTATGCGGGCTTCCGGCCAGCGCGTTCAGCCGCTTGATGAGCTTCACTGTTCCCGCACGATCGTGGACTCCTATGCCGATCCGTCCCAACCATGGCGGTTGAGGAGATGCCGAACCTCGGACAAGGGATGTCTCGTAACCCTCCCTGCCGCCCGGGGTGCGGCACCCGGCCGGACACGGCAGCGGCAACAATGGTCATCTCGCTGGCCGCCACGGGCCTGACCACCGGGGAGATCTCCGCGCACCTGGCCGAGGTCTACGGCGCGGAGGTGTCCAAATAGAAGCAGTCAAAACCGGGTCACACCGTTCACTGGACAGACCCGCACGCGAACGCGACCCCTGTTCTTGCTCGACTGGCGTGGACAACCAACGATCATCGGGGGCCGCGTTTTTCGTTCACCCCACGGGGGATGCCCTCGACCAACCAGCCTCGTCGAGCCCGCGCGTGTCCCACCGGCCGAGAACGCTTCAACCCTGGGGCGGGGCGGCGGAGGAGTGGCAGAAGGCGCAAGGAGGTTGGCGGATATCGCCTTGTCTCAGTGAGGATCGGCCGAGACATCGGGACACAGCTCGCCCGGATGACCGGATTTACGCCGATACGCGGCACTTTTTCCGGTCCATTTTTAACTGCGCCGCGTTTGCGCACGTCAGAGCGCCGCATGAAGATCCGCTCCCGAACACGACGTGCAGACGTCGTCCAGTATCCAGTCATCGCGCTTTCCTAATGTGGGCCTCGAACTACTTCCCGTCCGGAAGGAACCCCCGTGGTCCAAACGACGCCGAGACAGTGGCCCACCTCCGGCTCGTTTCATGATGAATCGAGCCAGTACGTAACGAAAGTCCCTTTCCGTTTCGTTGCCGCGTACGCCACGCACGGCGTCAGCCTGTTCGAGCTGAGCACGATCGGCAGGATCTTCGCTGACCGGTCCGACCTGGGACTGCCCGCCTTCACCTACCGGATCTGCAGCGACGAAGAACGCCCGTTGTACACCGACCTGGGTGTGCTCATGGAGGTGGAGCGCGGTCTGGAGGCCCTGGAGACCGCCGACTTGATCATTTTGCTGCCCGCCATCGCCACACCTTCGCCCGCGCGTCGGCCGCTCGTGGACGCGCTCCATCGCGCGCATCACCGGGGGACTACCATCGCCGCCTACGGTACGGGTTCCCTGCTGCTGGCCGAGACCGGCCTGCTGGACGGTCGTCAGGCCACCACCGACCTGCTTCTGTCCGACGAGATGGCGGCGGCCCATCCGCGGGTCACTGTGGACAAGACCGCCCGCTACGTCGACGAGGGGAACATCGTGACCGCCGCGGGCGGGGCCAACGGCATCGACATGTGCCTGCACCTGCTGCGCCGCGAACACGGCATGGCCGTGTCCAGCTCCGTGATCCGGGACGTGATGATCGTGTCGCGGCACGCGGACGAGCAGGGCAGGCGCCCCGACCTCGGTGAGGCGACGGCCCACGCGGACTCCGACCAGACCCAGCTGGCAGACCTCCTTCACTGGATGGGCGACCGGCTTCAGCAGTCGCTGTCGGTCACCGACCTGGCCCGGCGAGCGCTGATGAGCACGCGTACCTTCGCCCGCCGCTTCCGTGACGTCACCGGTACCACGCCGTACGCGTGGCTGCGCGAGCAACGCCTCGACCACGCCGAGGAACTGTTGAGGACGACCGACCTGACAATCGAGAAGATCGCCCACGCGGTCGGTTTCGGGTCCAGCGGGGTGCTCCGCACTCACTTCATCAACCGGCACGGCGTCTCTCCGCGCGACTACCGGCGGGAGCTCGATCGTTCCGGCGAGCGGCCGGGCCCGGACAAGCTCGCGTCAGGCCGCGACACGATGTAGACACTCGCCGCGACCCCTCCCTCTTCCATGGACTCTTGGCTTGTTGTTCAACCTCCGAGCTGCGCATTCGCTGCGACAGGCCATGTGGGGGCTGTAACGGCTCGGATGCTGGACGCGAAAGCGGCCACCGCCTCATCGTCGAGTCGCCAAGACATCACGATGAAGGCGATGGCCGTGAGGTCCATGCCGACACGCGCTGCGACATGCGGCCCAGCCACACACCAGAAAGATCTCCGTACCGAAACGATGGCGCAGCTGTCGGGCTTCCGCAGCGAGTTCTACGCCTGTCTGACCGCTCGGGCCGATGAGCTGTTCGAGCTGACCGGCGCGCTCTTGTGCACCGCCGGGCCGGTCACGACGCTGGCGGACCTGCTCCAGCGCAGCTTCACCGCTGAGCGGCCAAACAGCCGCTACGTGGGCGACATCACGTGTCTGCCCGTTGGTGGCGGCATGTCCCTCTATCTGGCCACGGTCGTGGATCCGTACTCACGTCGTCTGAATCGCCTGCGACAATCACCGTCGCGGGCATTCGGCGATCGGAAACCTACCTCCGGCCATCTATAAAAATCAGCATGATGAAATGACCGCACCGGCTGCGTGAAACCGGGTGTCCACACCTCGGGGAGAACGCCAGCGTGCACGCTGACGCCGATCTGGCGGTCGCCGACCTTGCCCGGCGTGCCCGAATACTGCCGGGCAACACGCGGCGATCCCTTGCCGTCCTTGGGGAAACCGGTGTCGTCGATCACCCACGCCGCCGCGCCGATCGCATCGACCGCGCGCGTGGCCAGGCGTTGGCGGTCGAGCATCACGCCCGCGTCGAAACCACCTCACCGCCGACCCGACCAGCCACAACAGACTGACCTGACAAAGCACTACTAGGGCCTGCTCCGTGACGGGCCCCTGGCGTGCGGTGATGGGGATTCACCATTATGTACGCACTGAAAGAACATAAATCTACCAGCACAAACCGGAGGTTCTTGAGGTCGGGAGACAGTAACTTGACCATCGGGGGTCGGCATGTGCCAAGGGGAGGCTCAATGAGCTTGCGGGAGTTCCTGCTCGCCTATCGGAGAGGAACCGGGATCACCCAGCAAGAACTGGCTGATCGCGCCGGCATCAACGTCCGATCTTTGCGCAACATCGAGCAGGGTGCCGTCCTGCGGCCGCACAGCCGGTCCAAGCGCAGGCTCGCCGAGGCGATCGGCCTGTCCGTCGCCGAGTTCGACCTGCTCCAAGACGCCGAGCGGACGCCCGCGCGGCCCGTCGCGCCCCCGATCCTGCGCATCGACGTGCTAGGGCCGCTGACCATCCGGGTGCGCGGGAACGTGATCGACCTGGCGCCTCCCTCGCAGCGTCGTCTCCTGGGACTGCTCACGCTGCGTGCCGGCCGCGTCGTCACGCACACGGAGATCGTCGACTTCCTGTGGGAAGAGGATATTCCCGCGTCCTATCTCAATCTCGTGCACGGCCACGTGTCGCGGCTCCGGCGCTTCCTCAGTGACGCCGGAGCGGGCGAGGAGCTGATCGCCCGCTCCGGAGCGGGCTACCAGCTGACTCTGGCTGCGGGCCAGAGCGACCTGCTGGAGTTCACCGACCTGCTGGAGCGGGCCACGGCTCATCATGCCGCGAGGAGGCCCGAGGACGCATGCCAGGTATACGACAAGGCGTTGTCGCTGTGGCGAGGACAGCCGCTGGCCGATCTTCCCTCGTACACGTTCCAACACCCCGTGGTGGTCGCGCTGGCCCAGCAGCGTCTCACCGCTCTGCTGGAGTACGCCGATGTCGCCCTGGAGGAAGGCCATGCCGGGCCCGTGCTGGAGCGGCTCCGTGAGGTCGCGCACGCCGAACCTCTCCATGAGGGACTGAACGCGCGGATCCTGCTCGCCCTCGCCGCGTCCGGGCAGCGGGCCGCCGCACTGCGGCTGTATGACGACCTCGGCGGCCGTCTCAGGGACGAGCTGGGCATCGACCCGGGCCCGGAGCTGAAGGACGCCCGTGCGCGCGTCCTTCAGTACGACGGACCTGCGGCTCAGAACGCCCCCGCCGAGCCGGTTCAGGCCGCCGTAGCCGTCCCCGCCCAGCTGCCTCCGGACATCGCCACGTTCACCGGCCGTGAGGAGCAGATCGGCATGCTGAACGCGTACCTGTCGGCCACGGACGCGCATCCGGCCGCGGCCAGGGTATCGGTGATCAGCGGCACCGCCGGAGTGGGCAAAACATCGCTGGCCGTGCACTGGACCCATCTCGTACGGCACCGCTTTCCCGACGGGCAGCTCTATTACAACCTGCACGGCTACTCCGAGCACGCCTCCAAGACGGCCGCGGACGTGCTGGCCGGTTTCCTGCTCGCGCTCGGCGTTCCGCCACCGACCATCCCGCTCGACCTGGAGGCCCGCAGCGCACTGTTCCGTTCTCTCACGGCTGGACGCCGGTTGCTGCTGGTGCTGGACAACGTGACCGGCTCCGAGCAGGTCCGCCCCATCATCCCGGCGAACCGCGACAGCGCGGTCGTCGTCACCAGCCGCAACGACCTGTCCGGCCTGAAGGTCCACGACGACGTGCTCATCGTGGAGCTGGACGTGCTCAGCACGGAGGAGGCCACGACCCTGCTGGTCAAGACGCTCGGCCCGGACCTTCGCGACACGCCCGCGCCGCTGCTCGAGCAACTCGCCCAGCTCTGCGCGCGGTTACCGCTGGCGCTGCGAATCGCGGCGGCCAACATCAGCCGCAGGACCTACGCCACGGTGCATGACTACATCACGGCCCTGAGGGAGGGCGATCGGCTGGCCGAACTGGCGATCGACGGCACGGCGAGCACGGCGGTCGAGGCGGCCTTCGCACTCTCCTACGGTGCGCTGCCCTCATCCACGGCCCGGCTGTTCCGGCTGCTCGGTCTCGTGCCCGGAGCCGACTTCAGCGTCGAGGCGGCCGCCGCTCTCACCGGGTCCACCGTGAAGGAGGTCAGGCCGGAACTCGCCCGGTTGGCCACCGCGAACCTCATCGACCGTGGCGAACACGGCCGGTACCGCTTCCACGATCTGCTGCGCCTGTACGCCGCCGAGCGCGCCGCCATGCAGGAGAGGCCGCAGAGCGTGGCGGAGGCGAAGCAGCGCCTGTACGACTGGTACCTGTTGACCGTCCGTGCCGTCGTCGAACACAGCCATCCGCACTGGGGAAGGCTGCCCCTGCATCGCCTCTCCGAGGGCGTGACGGCGGCACAGTTCACCAATCTCACCGCGGCGACGCGATGGCTGGCCTGTGAGCACCGCAACCTGGTCGCCACGGTCTACGCCGCGGCCCGCTCCGGGCCCAGACGATCGGCGTGGCTGCTCATCGACGCGATGCGCAGCCATTTCTGGGCGAGCGGGAACATGGCCGACTGGCTTTCCTGCGCGCGGGCGGCCGCGGAAGCGGCCGCAGAGGAGGGAGAGGTGGTCGGACAGGCCGCGGCTCTGCTGGCCCTCGCGGACGCGCACGTCTTCCAGGAGCGCCCCGAAGCCCTCTCGCTGTACGAGCAGGCGCTCGTTCTCGCCGGACAGGGCGGATGGAAGGCCGGCGCGTCCTCCATCGTCAACAATCTTGGCGGCCACTACATGCGCTTCGGGCAGTTGCAGGACGCGGTCCGCAGTCTGCTGCGGGGCATCGAGCTCGACGAGGAGGACGGCCGGACGACTTGGCTGGGCGTCAAGCACGTCAATCTCGCAGCGGCCTACGCCCAGCTCGGCCTGCTGGCGGACGCCCTCCGTCATCTCACCAAGGCCGTCGAGCTGCATCCGGACACCGACGGCATGATCGCTCTCAACCTCGGCGAGGTCTGTCACCTGCGGGGGGACTTCGAAGAGGCGCTCCGACACCTCGACCAAGCACGCACTCGCAGCGTGTTGGCCACGGCTCCGGCCGTCGAGATGCCCTGCCTGATCGTGCTGGCCGAGGTGCGCTGCGATCTGGATGACCAGGACGCCGCGTTGGCTCTCGGCCAGGAGGCGCTGGCCTACAGCCGCGACCTCGACGACCGCCACGCACAGGCGCTGGCGCACAACGCGCTGGGCAGGATCCGGCAGATGACCGGCCACCCCGCCCAAGCCATCGAGCATCATGAGCGCGCCGCGAGCCTGGTCGGCGACGCCCACCCGCTCGTCAGGGGCTTCGCCCTGGTCGGGCGGGCGATCGCGGCCGACGCCCTCCATGACCCCGATGCGGCCTCCTTCGCCGAACAGGCCCTCCAGATCGCCCGCGGACGATCCTTCCGCGTTCTGGAAGGGCAGGCCCACACCGCGCTCGCCGGCATCATGCTGACGGCCGGCCACCTGGAAGGGGCGGTGCGGAACGCGCGGATCGCTTTGGAGATCCACCGTAAGACAGGGCACCGGCCGGGCGAAGCACACACGTTACGCGTACTCGGCGCCATTTTGCCCGGCGCGGACGGGGCGGCCTACCGGCGGGAGAGCACGCGGCTGTTTCGCGAGCTCGGCCTCGACGTCCAGGCCCGGGAGCCGAGCCGGAGCCCGCAAGGCTGAGGCTCCTGGGAGCGTTCGCCGCTTCGGCGGTCACGCCGTTTCGAGTGCCCTGTCATGGACTCGGTGCCCGCTCCTGGTCACCACCAAGCCCGGCACCAGCGCCCCGACCGGTCCGGCGCGGGCGGCTGCCGCCGGACCGGTCGGCTCTGGGGTGCGCGACATACCCGCCACAGCATGGCCGGAACACCACTTACCTAAAGCGCCTAACGAAGTACTACTAGAACTTGCATGACAATGAGCGGGGCTCAGCGAGACTGCACTACATGTCTCGGTTGTCCAGCGTCTGGGTGATTCGAACGCTATCGTCGGCGGCGGCCACGCCAGTGGTCGCCACGACGAAACCTCCACCGATAGCGATAATCGTCGCTACGGTCGCGATAGTGCGCTTCAAAGTCCTACTCCTCGTCCTCGAAGGAAAATGCGTCAAGTAATGATCACACCCGCGAAGGCCCCCGGCACAGCGGGATAACTGCCATACATGGCCGCTCGGCCGCCAATGCCGTCGCGTTCTCGGCTGGTGAGAGTGCCGTACCTCTGGGTCGAGTGGCCGAGTAAAGGCGCCTCAGTGCGGAGACGCCGCTACCGGCTCTGGACCACTCCTCACCGTCCTCAGCGGAGCAACATCACTGGCGCAGCTCGCCAGGTTCATCGCCGGGTACGACCCCGACCTGCGCACCCAGCACGACCACGCCCAGCAGATCATCGCCGTCGGCGGCCACCCAGCCGATGGCCTTCACCTACTCGGTCTCACAACGTGAGAACGCTTCGGCCCTGACCCTGTCGTGGACGCAAACCCCAAGATCTCTGAATGCAATACCGGTTTCACCCTATGCGACCACTTGATCTGTTTTGACGGTAATCATGCGGACATTGGCACTTTACTCATCGTTACAGCGAACGCTTTTTGCCACCATGACCGTGACCCTTGATCACCGAAATTGGTGGAGAACCTTGTCAAGACGACCCTTAATCATGTTCATGGCCGGTGCTCTTCTGGCGGCAACGCTTCCGGGTGTCGCGGCCGCCAACGACCGAGGTAACCCGGAGCGAGCCGACCCATTCGTATGCGGACGCGATCAGGGAAACCATCTACGTCGAGGCGCCGGTCGATGGCGACCGTGACGGGCGCGATGACCGCATCGTCGTGGACGTGATCCGGCCCAAGGAAACCCTGAGCGGCCTCAAGGTGCCGGTGATCTTCGAGGCCAGTCCCTACTTCGCGCCTCCGCTGACCTCCAGCGCGCAGTCACCTGACGGACGATACCGCCCGGACTATTCCGGTGGGTTTAAAGACAACGAAGACGACGGATCACCCAGCCAGTTCAAGGGGTTCGTTGACAACTACTTCGTGCCCCGCGGTTATGCCGTGGTCCAGGTCGACATACGGAGGTGACTCCTCCAACGTCCAGAGCGGTATCAAGACGGTGGACGGCCAGGACTGTTTCGGGCAGGGCACGACGGTCGACACCGGTTGTTACCCTGCCCAGCCGCGGGGCGGCGCCCACATCGGCAGATGATCGACTGTGAACATGACCTAACCGATTCTGGTATCGGGCAGGCCACAGACACTCGTTCGGGATCATGCGGGAGACACCGGGTCCTGGTGCTGGCTGGCCTGCAGGGAGTACAGCTCGGCGTAGCGGCCGTTCAGCTCCATGAGGGCCCCGTGCGTGCCCTGTTCGATCACCTGGCCGCGCTCCAGGACGTAGATGCGGTCCGCGCGGCGCACGGACGCCAGCCGGTGGGTGACGAGGACGACCGCCCGGCCCTCCCTGGCCAGATCGCTGACCCGGTCGAACACCTCGATTTCCGCCCGGGGGTCCAGCGCGGCCGTGGGTTCGTCGAAGATGACCACAGCCGCGTCGCGATAGTGCGCGCGAGCCAGTCCGATGCGCTGCCACTGTCCGCCGGACAGCGTGGTGCCGCCCAGGAAATCGGGCGCCAGCAGCGTGTCCCAGCCGGAGTCGAGGCGCGTGACCACCTCGTCGGCCCGGCCGAACGCGGCCGAGGCATGCAGTACGTCGTCGTCCGGCCGACGCGTCGAGCGGCCGATCGTCACGTTGACCCGGGCGGTGAACGGCCACTCCACGAAGTTCTGCGCGACGAGGGCGACGTGGTCGTAGAGGCTGGCACGGTCCACCTCGGCGGTGGTGTGGCCATCCCACCAGACCGCGCCGGACTGCGGCATGTACAGACCGACCAGCACCTTGGCCAGCGTCGTCTTGCCCGAGCCGTTCTCGCCCACCAGGGCGACGATCTCCCCCCTGCGGATGGTCATGTCGACCCCGGCGAGCGAGGGCCGCTCATTGTTCGGGTAGGTGAACCACAGGTTCCGGACGGAGATCTGGTCGGGCGGCGCGGTGAGCTCGATCATCCCTCCGCGCATCGCCTCAGCCTCGGCGCGGTCGCACGCCTGCTTCCAGTCCTGTACGAACAACCCCTGCTCGTACAGGTCGTTCACCGCGGACACCAGCGAGGTGAGGTGGTGCGTACCGGTGCGGATGGCGAGCAAGACCGTCCCCGCGACGGCCAGCCGCACCGAGCCGGAGACGAGCAGGGCGCCCAGGACGCCGTACATACCGAGCCTGGCCAGACCGGCGACGCCGTCGGACAGCAGCGTCGTGCGTGCCTCCAGGCCGGCGAGCCGGGCCTGCTCGGCCTCTGACAGACGGGCCAGCCGTTGGTAGTGGTGGAGCAAGAAGCCGTCCGCCCGGTGGGCGCGCACCTCCTCCGCGGGCGAGGCCCCGAGCAACAACTCGGACAGGGTCTCAAGCTGCCGCTGCAGCTCCGTCCACCGCTTCATGGAGGTGAACCGGGCCCGCGCCATGCGGACCGCGCCCCAGGCCGACGGGACCGTGACGGCCACCATCAGCGGCAGCAGCACCGGGTGCAGCACGGTCAGCACCCCGGCTGCGGCGATCAGCCCGGTCAGTGCCTCCACCAGCGCGATCGCGTACGTGGTGACCATACGGGCCGACAGCGCGCCGCGCGCCGCGGCCGACATCAGATTACGGAACTCGGCATTCTTGATGATGACGAGTTCCACCCGCACGGCTCGCTCAAGCAGCTTGACGGTCGCGGCCCGGTCGATGCGGGGGGCGAGTTTGCCGTTCGTCGCGTCGCCCAGCGAGGACAGCACGCTGCGCGCCACTCCGCCGGCGGCCACGGTGAGCAGGACGGGGAGGGCGTCCACGAGCCGTTCGACGGTGGGTGTGCCGGCCAGGAGCAGCGTCAGGGCCTCGTTCGTGGCCAGCAGCACCACGCCCGTGGCCGCGCCCGCGAGCAGTTTCGCGGTGACGGCCACGGGCAGCAGCAGATGGCCCGCCTGCCACGCCAGCCCGAAACTGATCCGCATCAGCCGTGGCAACCGCCACAGCAGCGTCCAGAAGCCGAGGTCGGCTCCGGCCCCGTCATGCTGCGCCCAACCGACGGTCATCCTGATGCCGCTGCCGAACAGCGGATCGACCTCCGGAATGCGCACCTGACCGTCAGCGCGGTGCCGACCGGAACGGGGGTTCGGTCGCATGCCTGTCACGCGTTTCGACTCCCCCTCCGGGCCGGTGCATGAAAGAACCGGAGAAACGCGCGCGTCTCTCCGGCCGGATCAGGTGGTGCGATCTCAGACGGGCTTCATGCAGCAGCGGCTGTAGGAGTAGCAATTCCAGCAGGTGTTCGTGCACTGGCCGCTGCCGGGCACGCAGATGTAGCCGTTCCCGGTCCCGGAGGCGTAGATGGCGGTGTCCGTCTTCCCTTCCTCCGGTACCACCTCCAGGTCCAGGTCGAACAGCAGGTCCGCCTCGGACAATGCCAACGTTGACATGTCTCTCCTCGTTGTCGTCTTGATGTCGGTGATGTCCCGCCGCGCTCGGGACGGGCATACGAAAAAAGGCCGCTTCCTGACCGGGGAGCGACTTCCCCCAGCATTTAGCAAGGCGCTTACGTGTCGAGTACGCGACGCTTACGCGGCGGTCACGCGCCTAATCAGAGCCACGATGGCGGGGTGGCGGCTGGCTAGGGTAATCGCGACCGTTCACGTTCTGGGAGGTCGCATGAGTGACCAGCCGCGTTTCGCCGCCGCGGGTGCGGCCCTGCTGCGCGTCCCGGTGGCGCCCGTCGCGCGGGCCGCCAGCGTCCGCGCGGACACCGACGGCGAGGAGGGCACGGCCTTCCTGCGGGAGGCGCTGCGCGACCCGCTGCTGCGCGAGGCGCTGGAGGTGTCCAGCCCTTCACTGGCCGGTGTCCTGGACAGGATCGAGGACGGCCGGCCGGTCGAGGAGGCGAAGCGGCGGCGCGCGGTCCTGGCGACGGCGCGTTACCTGCTGCGGATGGCCGGCCGCCCCACGCCCTTCGGCCTGCTCGCCGGCGTGGCCGTGGCCGGCTTCGGTGACACGACGAAGATCCGGATCGGCGGCGCTCACACCAAGGGAGTGCGTCCGGACGCCGGCTGGCTCGCCGGCCTGCTGGCCGGCTGGGAACGCGACCCGCGGGTGCGCCGCGGGCTGCGCGTGGTCGCCAACGACCTGTGCGCCGTGCGAGGCGACCGCTTGGTGCTGCCCTACGTGCGATACGGCGACCCCGACGGCGGAGGCGGCGCCAAGGAACTGTCAGTACGCCACAGCGAGCCGGTGCGCCTGGCGATGGAGTGGGCGGCGCGGCCCCTGCCGTACGCGGACCTGCTCGACCGCCTGCGGGCGGCCTTCCCCAGGGCGTCTCCGGCCGCCGTCGAGGCCATGATCGGGCAGCTCGTCGAGCGCGAGGTGCTGCTCACCGATCTTCGCCCGCCGCTGAGCAGCCCCGATCCGCTGGCCCACGTGCTCGACCGGGTCGCCACCGTGGACGGGATGGACGAGGCGGCCGGGCTCGGCGAGGCCGCCGCCGCGCTGGCCCGCTACGCCCGGTGCGCGCCAGGAGAGGGCCGTCCCGCGTGGCGGGCGGCCGTCGCCTCGATGCGCGCGCTGCGCCCGGCCGAAACGTCGCCGATCCAGGTGGACCTGCGCTTCGACGCCGATGTGACGCTGCCGCAGGAGGTCGCCGACGAGGCCGCGGCGGCGGCCACGGCGCTGCTGCGCATGTCCGGCTCCGCGGAACCGCCGCGGCACCTGGCGGAGTACCACACGGCGTTCCTCGAACGGTACGGCAGCGACCAGCTCATCCCGTTCGTCGAGCTGACCGACCCTGAACGCGGCCTCGGCTTTCCCGCCGGCTACCTGGTGCCGGAGAGCGAACGCCTGGCGCGGCCGGCCCCGGAGCGCCATGACCCGCGTGACACGCTGCTCGCCGAGCTGGCCCAGCGGGCACTGCTGGACGGAACGGACGAGGTCGTGCTGGACGACGAGCTGGTGGCCCGGCTCTCCGGCGAGGAGGAGCCCCATCTGCCGCCGCCGGAGTCCGCGGAGCTGTGCGTCCAGGTCCTGGCCGAGTCCGCCGATGCCCTCGGCCGGGGCGAGTTCCGGCTGGTGCTCGCGCCCGCGGCGGGCTCCTCGATGGCCGGATCCCTGTTCGGGCGCTTCGCCCACCTGTTCCCCGAGGGGAGCTATCCGATGGCCACCGTGCCCGAAACCGTGGGAGACGACGGGCCGATCCGGGCTCAGCTCGTCTTCCAGCCGCTCGTCCCGCGCGTGGCCAACGTCGCCCAGGTGCCCGTGGTGTGCGAGCACACCCTCGCGGTGGGCGCGTTCGCCGAGCGGTCGGATCCGCGGGTGCTCGGCGCGGGCGACCTCCTGGTCGGCGCGGACGATCACCGGCTGTACCTGGTGTCCGGCCCGCACGGCCGGGAGGTCATGCCCGTCTCGCCGCACATGCTCGACACCACGCGGCTGAGCGCCAACGCGGTCCGCCTCGTGCGGGAGATCTCCGATGGCGGGCATCGCCACCTGCGGGGCTGGTCATGGGGGACCATCGAGGCGCTGCCCTGGCTGCCGAGGGTCCGCCACGGCCGGACGGTGCTCGCGCCGGTCCGATGGCGGCCCGCCGCCCGCCTGGGCGACCGGGAGCTGGGCGACACCGAGTGGTCGGCCGCGCTGGACGCCTGGCGGGCACGCTGGCGGGTGCCCGACCGGGTGCAGGTGGTCCATGGCGACCACCGGGTGGAACTCGACCTGACCCTTCCTCTGCACCGCAGGGTGCTCCGGCATGAGTTGTCGCGCCGCCCCCAGGCGATGGTGTGCGAGCCGCCGGGCACCTCGAACGACACCCGCTGGCTGGACGGGCACGCCAACGAGCTCGTCATCCCGCTGACGCTCGTGGCCGGCGCCGCCCGGCCTCCCAGGCACCTTCCGCCCGGACGCGCGCCACGCCCGCGCCACCTACCGGGCGGCGCTTGGCTCTACGCCAAGCTGTACGGCACCCGCGCCAGGCAGGACGGGCTTCTGGAACGCCACCTGCCCGCCCTGATCGCACAGCTGCCCCCCTCGGTGGATCGCTGGTTCTTCATCCGTTACCAGGATCCCGATCCGCACCTGCGGCTCCGTTTCCACGGGGATCCGGCGCAGATGAACGCGCTCCTGCTGCCCGCTCTGCGCGACTGGGCCGACCAGCTGTGCGGCGCCGGTCTGGCCGCGCGCCTCACGCTCGACACCTACGAACCCGAGGCCGCCAGATACGGCGGCGCTTTCGTCATCGAGGCCGCCGAACGGGTGTTCACCGCCGACAGCACGGCGGTCCTGGCTCAGCTCCGCCTACGCGAGCGCGGCCTGGACCTCGACACGGAGCTGCTGGTGGCCGCCAACTACGTGGACATCCTGCGCGGCCTCGGCGATGACGACTGGCAGCCGTGGCTGCTGTCGGTGCTGCCGAAGGGAGAGCATCACGCCGCCTTCCGCGGCCTGCGGCGCGAGGCGGTCACGCTCATCGACCCGGACGGGGACTGGCCCGCGCTGGCGGCCCGGCCGGGCGGCGCCGAGCTGCTGGAGATATGGCGGGCTCGCAGGCCCGCCCTCGCGGCCTACGGGGAGGCCGTCCGGGGGGCGGCGACCGCGCGGCGGCTCACCGGCACGCGGTTCACCGTGACCGGCGCGCTCCTGCACATGCACCACAACCGGCTGCTCGGCATCCGGCCCACCACCGAGCAGCGGACACTGGCCGTCCTGCGCGGGGTCGTGGAGGCCGCCCTTTCCAGAAAGAGGTTCGTGCCATGATCCACACCGGGCAGGCCGCTTCGCGCGGCGCCATGGCCGAGGCGACGCGGGCCAGGGCCGCCGCGGTCGTGGACGCCCTCGCCGACCGGCTGGCGGATCCCGCCCTCGTCGTCGGCCACGCGACCGCGCCGGACAACACCCGTCCGACTCCGGACGGGGCACGTCTGCCGATCTGGGACCCGGTCTGCCTCACCGACGGACATCCGGCCGTGGCCCTGCTGTACGCCGAGCTGGCGCACGACGACCCGGCCTACCGGCAGGTCGCGCACGGACACCTGGCGCAGGCCGTCGCGCAGGCGGCGCGCACCCCGCTGGGCGGGCTCTACACGGGCCACACGGCCCTCGCCTTCGCCGCCTCGCGGGCCGCACGACACCCCGGCGAGTACGCCAGGTTGCGCTCGTCGATCGACGAGCGGCTCGCGGCCCAGGTCTCGGAGCGGCTGCGTCCCGAGTGGCAGCGCATCGAGGCCGGCCGGGCCGGTACCTCGTTCGCGGTCTACGACGTGATCGCCGGCGTGACGGGCGTGGGACGCTACCTCCTCGACGTCAAGCCCGCCCGGCCCGCCCTGGAGGAGATCCTCGCCTACCTCGTCGCCCTGACCGGGCCGCGGCAGGAGGGACCGACGGCTCTGCCGGGCTGGTGGGTGTCGCACACACCGCACGGCGACCAGGCCGACGGGTACGGCGGTCACGGCAACCTGGGGCTCGCCCACGGAGTGCCGGGGCCGCTGGCACTGCTGGCCCTGGCGTGGCGGGCGGGCGTGCGGGTGCCCGGGCAGGACGAGGCCATGGCGCGGATCGTCGAGTGGATGCTCGACTGGCATCGGGTGGACGAGGCGGGCGCCTACTGGTCCGCCTGGGTGCGGCGCGAGGACCTCGACGATCACTCCGCCGAGCCGCCCCGCAGCCATACGGCGTGGTGTTACGGCGTTCCGGGCGCGGCCCGTGCCCTGCAGCTTGCCGGATCAGCGCTGGAACGCCCCGATTGGCGCCGGTTCGCGGTGGAGGCGTTACGCGGCACGCTGGCGTTGCCCGAGGAGCGGCACGGCATCCAGGACGCGGGGCTGTGTCACGGATGGGCGGGCCTGCTCCACCTGACCCGGCTGATGGCACGGGACGCCGACGACGCCGAGCTCGCCGGCGTCGCGGACCGGTTCGCGAACCGGGTGCTCGACCTGTACGACCCGCGGGCCCCGTTCGGATTCCGGGCGGCGACGCAGCTGCACGAGGAGAGCATCGACCTGCCGGGCTTCCTGGAGGGCGCGGCGGGGATCGCGCTGGCGCTGCACGCCTACGCGGGCGACCGGCCGGCGGAGAGCGGCTGGGACGCCGCACTGCTGGTGCGATGAGCGGCAGGGGGTTTTGACAGACGGACGTCGCCCGCCGGGCGGCAGGAAGGAAGGGCATCGAATGAAGGGCGTCGAGATTGAGGATGTCGCGTCGGCGTGGGCGTGGCTGTTCGCCAAGCCGAAGGAGGCCGAGCACCTCGATTGGGGGCGAAGCATACTCCGCTTCACGACGTCGGACGAAGCCCGCGCGCTGATCGGCCGTGAGCGGGTCGAGAACTGGCTGGCCTACGGCAACCTGCGTTACCCCCAGTTCAGCCTCACCCTCGGCGGTGAGGCGCTGCATCCGAACCGGTACACCAGGACCCAGGTCGTCGGGGAGCACCGGCAGACCGGCTGCGCCGACCCGGCCCGGATCGCCACGGCTGTCGGTGGGGGCGCCACACTGTCGCTGACGGGCATCGAGAGCTGGGACGGACGCCTCGCCCGCCTGTCGGCCGAGCTGGGGCGGATGCTGGCGGCGCGCGTCCAGACCGCCGCCTTTCTGACCCCTCCGGGTCACTTCGGCACGCGGCCCCACCGGGACGGCACGCACGTGTTCGTCATCCAAGCGGAGGGGAGCAAGCGCTGGACGCTCTACGACATGCCGGCCGGCGACGACTGGGACCTCGCCGAGGTCCCGGGGGAGGACGCCGTGACGCAGGAGGTCGAGCTGCGTGCCGGCGAGGGACTGTACGTGCCGCTGGGCATGGGGCACCGGGCGCGGGCCGGGTCGGAGGGTTCCCTGCACCTGTCCGTCATGGTGAATCCGCCGCGGTTGTCCGAGGTCGTACAGGCCTGGGCCGCGCAGGTCAGCGCGGCCTTCACCGGCCAGGAGCACCTGCCGGTCGGGCGGGAGGGCAGGATGGAGGCCGTCGGGGAGGCGCTGAGCAGGATCCAGGGGACGCCGGTGGACCTGCGGGCGCTGGCGGCGGCCGTCGAGTCCGCGACACCGGCCCCGGATCCGGCGGTGCGCCTGCCCTGGCCTGCCGCGCCCGGGTTCAGCGGGCAGTGACGGAGACGCCGCCCGGCAGCCGGGACGTCGGGGCCTCCGTCGCGATGACGGCGTACTGCAGCGTCTTACGCGGGGGCACGCCGGGCCGTTGTGTCAGGGCGTCCTCGGTCTGCGGGCCGCAGGGGACCAGCCGCCGCGCCGTGGCCGTCCGGGAGGCCGGGACCTCCTCCTCGGCCAGCCGCTCGGCCGCGTACAGCCGCGGCAGCGGGTCGAGCCGGTAGCGGTCGCCGACGCCGGACGGTCGCAGGAGGTGCGCGGCGGCCAGCGTGGCCAGCAGCGGCTCGACCTCCAGGACCGGTGCTGCCAGGCCGGCCGCCACGGCGTCCGGCGAGATGTCTCCCGGCACCGGCGCGAGGAGGCGAAAAAGCCGGCGGGCGGCAGACGGCAGCGCCAGGTAGGAGCGGTCATAGGCTGCCCGCATCGACGCCTCGGGATCGCCCGCCACCGTAAGCGCGCCGAGCCGGTCGTCCGAGCGCAGCCGGGTCAGGTAGCGGCCCACCTCGGCGGGGGAGCGGCCGATCAGATTGGCCGCGGCCAGCCGCACCGCCAGCGGCAGGTCGTCGCAAAGCCGGGCGACCTCCGCTCGCGCGTCCTCGTCACCGGCTTCCCCACCCGGGACAAGCTCGGCGAGCAGCCGCACCGACTCCGCGCGCCGCAGCGGCTCCAGTGTGATGACATGGGCGTCATGCAGCGCGACGAGGCCGCGCAGGTCCGTCCGGGAGGTGACGAGCACCGCGCATCCCGCGACTCCGGGCAGCAGGGGCCTGATCTGGGCCGCCTCGGCGGCGTCGTCCAGCACCAGAAGCAGTGAGCGGTCGGCCAGTTCGGCGCGCAGCCGGGCTGCTCGCGCCGCCGGGTCGTCGGGGATGGACGTGCGGTCGAGCCCGGCGGCGAGAAGCGCCTCGGTGAGTATGCCGGAGGAGTCGCGCGGCCTGCCTTCGGCGTCGCGCAACCGGATGAACCACTGGCCGTCAGGGAAAGCTCCGCGGATCCGGTGCGCGATCCGCAGGGCCAGTGCCGTCTTCCCGATCCCGGGCGCGCCGCACACCGCCACGACAGGCACCGCGGTGCGGTCGGGATGCGTCAGCAGGGACGCGACCTGAGTGATCGGCTCAGCGCGTCCGGCATAGGCGCCGATGTCGGGCGGCAGATGACAGGTGGCGCGCCAGGGGCGGGGTGAGGGGACGGGTGGGGGGTTGGGCGGAAAGGTGGGGAGCGCCAACGCGCCGTTGAGCACCTGACGGTGCAGGGCCTGCAGATCCTCGCCCGGCTCGATGCCGAGTTCGTTGTACAGCAGCCGGCGGAGCCAACGAAACGCCTCCAGGGCCTCGGCCTGCCGGCCGCTGCCATGCAGCGCCATGATCAGTTGCCCCCAGAAGCGCTCGTGCAGCGGGTATTCGGTGGTGAGCGTCCGCAGTTCGGCGAGCACCCGCCGGTGCTCGCCGAGGGCGAGGTCCGCCTCGATGCGGCGCTCCAGCACCGCCAGCCGCTCCTCGGCGAGCGGGATCGCGGCCAGCGTGCGCAGGGTCTCGGACGGTACGTCGGCGAGGGCGGGCCCCCGCCACAACGCCAGCGCCCGCCGCAGCAGGGCGGACTCGGTGGCCCGGTCCTGTGCCGCCTCGGCCCGGGCACTGAAATCCCGAAAGCGGTGTAGGTCAAGGGCGGTTTCGGGCGTCTCGATGAGATAGCCGTCGGATCGGGTGGCGATCACGCAGGCCGGGTGGAGGGCGGCTCGCAACCGGGCCATGTAGGTCTGCACGGCGCTGCGCGCGCCAGCCGGTGGCGCGCCGTCCCAGACGTAGTCGATCAGTTCGTCCCTGGAGACGGTGCGGTTGGCTCGGAGCAGGAGCGCGGAGAGCAGGACGCGGTGCTTGCCCGCAGGCAGGGACACTTGTCTTCCCTCGATCTCCACTTCCAGTGGTCCGAGCACGCCCAGCCGCATCTGGATCTGCGACACGGAGTCCCCTTGTCGTCACCGCTCTTGCGTGTCCGCCAGGATGGCGGGCATGTTCTCGCACGATAGCGAGCGTGCTGGGAGGGCCTGCCGGAAGCCGCTGTAATGGCAGTATTGAAGCGATATATGACTGAAAGACAACGAAAGAGGCGATGGTCGCGGCGAGTGTCTGTATCGTGTCGCGAGCCTGTCCGGGCCCGGCCGCTTGCCGGAACGGTCGAGCGTCTGCTGGTAGTCGCGCGGAGAGATGCCGTCCTCCGGAGGGACGCGAATCACGGGAGGCCCGCTCCCGGTGGAAGGTGAACCGGCGATGACGACCGGACGTCGCCTCCGGAATCATCGGGAGAACGGTGGCGGACACGGCCTGGCTTGGCAGAAAACCCACGGTCGATGGCAGCTTCCCCCCCTTACGCGCTTCGGACGACCGGCGTACACATGATCTGCCATCGGCATTATCGGGCTGTCCGAATTGCCGTGCTTCGTCCGAAAGAAAGCCAAATGAAATCCCATAGATTTCGCGTGTTGATCGCCGTGCCGCTGGTCGCGTTCGCCACCATGACCCCCACCGCATACGCGTTCGACACCCCGCCCGGCGGCCCTGCGGCCTCGGAGAAGGACAAGCCGATCGCCGAGGACAAGGCCCCCTTCGGCTACATCGCCCCGGATGTCCTGAAGAAAATGCGCGCCCAGGAACCGCTGGCCAAGGCCGCGAGCGTGCTCCGCTGGCAGGTCGAACGCGGTGGATACCCGGGCTTCACCGACATCGCGCTGGAAGATCACGGCGTCGCCCTGTACTGGAAGGGCACCGTGCCCCCGGCCATGCGCGAAGCGGTGAACACGGCGAACAACCAGGCCGCGGTACGGGTGGCCGCCGCCGCGTACTCACGAGCGGAACTGCAGGAGGCGGCCAAGCCACTCGTGGAGTTCATGAAGAACCACCCCGGCGGGCCGATCCACAGCGTGGCCAGCCTGAGCGACGGCAGCGGCCTGGAAGTGGGCACGGCCTCGTCCGACATCGGCGCGACCACGGCGAGACTCCCCAAGACCACGGTCAAGGTGAAGGTGGTCCGAACCCCACCGGCCGACCTCACGGCGGGCCGCCTCGACGATACCGCGCCCTACTGGGGTGGTGCCCGGATCGTCAACCAGTACCGCCCCGGCATCTACTGCACCAGCGGCTTCGGAGTCGTCGACGGGGCCGGGAGGAAGTCCATCCTGACGGCGGCCCACTGCCTCAGCACGAACGACTACGTGACCGTCCCGGCCGGGCGGATCGTCGGCTACGCCGGCGCCGAGCGCTGGGACCACGACATCATCCTGGTTCCGGCCACCGCGGGCAGCAGGATTTACGACGGCGGTGTGGGCACCGGCGAGTTCTCCAAGTCCGTGGCCCGCTGGGACTGGGTCTACACCAACGAGTGGCTGTGCACCTCCGGCTCGGTGAGCGGGGTCGTCTGCGGTATCCAGCAGAGCGGCGTGTACGACTACGCCTACTGCAACTACGACTCCGACGGTGACTGGACCTGCATGAACGACCTGCTGATCGCCTGGCGCTCGGACGGCCGCCAGGCGGCCATCGACGGCGACAGCGGCGGCCCGGTCTTCGGCCTCGACGGAGACCGGGTTGTCGCGAAGGGCACGATCACCGGAAGCCGAGGCTGGCCCAGCACCAACGGGCTCATCTTCCAGGACTTCGGCACCGCCTGGCGCGACTTCGGCATCAGCCCGCTGACCAGTTGACCGAGTGGCCTCCTCACCGGCTTCGGGACCTTACCCGAACCCCGTGAAGCGGTGACGAGGAGTGGTCGCGGGAGGGGCACCGAGCGCGATCCTCGTCACCCCTCGTCACCGCGGAGGACCACGCGCACCCGGGCACGGCCGAACACCGCAGGAGGGCCGCTGCTGGCCGGCGAACCTCGACGCGATCGAGGGGAGGGCCACGACATCGTCTTCGACGCCTTCAGGCGACATCCCCAAGACGATCTTGGTGACCGTTATCGCTGGGAAGTGACGACTATCGCGGGGAATCACACTTGGCCGTACGGCCGAAGCCGCACATCCCCGTCAATACATCGTTAAGCGTTCGGCAAACAAGGGTCGGCAGGGTGGGCGCATGAACATCCTGTCACGTTCGGCCATCGCCCGGCGACGGCGCACCCTGGCGAACCTCGTGCTCCGCGACCTCGCGGACACCGGTGACGTCACCGTCCCCGCCTGGTGGGAAGAGGAGATCCAGCGGGAGTTCGACGGGCTGGGCGGGTTCCTGGCCGAGCTGAGCCGCCAGTGGTGGACGGCCTACGCCGCGCACCTGGACGCGTTGATCGAGCTGGGTCTCGACGACCCCTCCCAGGCGTGGGACGACGTCACCGAGCAGATGCCGTGGCTGCGGGCCGTCCTCGACGCCTATACGGACGACGCGGCCCTCGCCGAGGCGGAGCGGCGGCACTGCGACGTGCTGCGCTGGACGACCCGGCGCGAACCCCGCCACGCGGCCTGAAGGGGCCCAGGCGCGGGACCCGCCACATGATCCGAGGGGTCGTCACACATCCAAGAAGGCCCCGCGAGAGCCCGCCACACGGTCCGAGAGACCCCGTAAGGACCCGCCATATGACCCGAGGTTTCGGTCCCCCGTAACCCCTCCGGTCCGATCCTCCACGTGTCGCGCGGAGAATATTCGCGGGGAATCGGGTAGCCATGAACGATGGTCAGATTTGTCGAAGGTAAGTCCCCGCCCCACAGGAACTCCGACGATCACACCGCTGACCTGCGGCTGGGTGTACGCCTGACGATGGCGCTGGCGGCAGTGGCGATCTTCACGGTGCCGTTCGTGATCCTGCTCGTGCTCGTGAAGACCTCCTCCTCCACGCTCACGGGGCTCGACGAGGGCATCGCCCTGAGCCTGCACGCCCACGCGCTGGAGAACCCCGGCTACACCGCCTTCCTGAACGTGGCGACCGAGGTGTTCGGTCCCTGGACGTGGCGTGTGCTGGTGGTGCTCACCGCCGTCTGGCTCTGGCGCCGGGGCGCGCCGCGCCTGGCGGTCTGGGCGGTCGCCACGATCACCTTCGGCGGCCTGCTGAACCTCGCCCTCAAGGGGATCGTCGACCGCGCCAGGCCCGACCTGCCGGATCCCGTGGCCTCGGCGCCCGGCGCCTCCTTCCCCTCCGGGCACGCGATGGGGGCCGCGCTGGGCGCGTGCATCCTCGTGCTCATCCTGCTGCCCTTCCTGCGGAGCATGGCCTCGCGGGTCCTCGCCTGGGTCGTCGCGGCGGCCGTCATGGTGTTCGTCGCGTACAGCCGGGTGGCGCTCGGCGTCCACTGGACCAGCGACGTGATCGCGGGCGTCGCGCTGGGCGTGGTGGTCGTGGTGGGGGCGGCGGTGGGGTTCGAGACCTGGCGCCGTGGAGAGGGCCGCAGGCCCGCCGAGCCGCACATGGAAGGCGTCGAACCCGAGGCGTTCCGAGAGGGCCATTCGGGGTAGCTGGCGCGCCATGTCGAAAATGTCGGTGGATTTCAAGGGTGTGACGCGCCTCATCCTGGCGCCACTGGTCCTCATGGCCGCGCTGACGATCGGCGTCGGGCTCCTCATCACCAAGGTCCTGCAGACGACGACCCTCATCGCGAACGACGAGGGGGTCAACGCGCAGATGGCCGAGGACCGCACGGCCTACTGGAGCTCGATCACCGACGTGATATCGGGCCTGTCCGACACCCCGGTGATCATCACTGCCACCGCGTTGCTGGTCATCGTCTTCCGGCTGGCCTTCAAGCGCTGGAACGAGTCGATCTTCCTCGCGCTGGCGGTCTTCTCCCAGTCGGCGATCTTCCTGCTGGCGACCGTCTTCGCCGAGCGCAAGCGGCCCACCGTCGAGCACCTCGATCCCGCCCCGCCCACGTCCAGCTTCCCCTCGGGGCACACCAGCGCCGCGGTCGCCTTCTACTGCGGCGTCGCCCTGGTGCTGACCCTCCACACCCACCGCTTCAAGATCCTGAACGTGCTGTGGTGGGCGATCGGCCTGGGGATCCCCCTGGGCATCGCCTACTCGCGCATGTACCGCGGGATGCACCACCTGAGCGACGTGAGCTGGGGCTTCCTGCTCGGCCTGGTCTGTGTCGCGGTGGCCGCCAACGCGCTGCTGCTGCGGCCGGTGGTGGCGGAGAAAAAGAAAAAAGTTCTGAGCACGTAGGGACCCCCGGCCACGCCGGGGATCCAGGCGTGACGAAGATCGCTGAAGTGGAAATCGGCGGGGGTGTGAGAGGGACATTCCCCACCCGTCGGGTCGCTTCGCATGAGACCGTTGTTAAGCAGCACCACCAGGGTTCACATCTGTTACCTGGTGTGGCTCAAAGATCACTCTGTGCCACGAAGTAAGATAGAAACCTCGTTGGGAAGATTCGAGTCCTCCCAGCGGGGCACGAGCAGCCAGCCGGCCGGACCGAGAGACGTTCGACGGCTACCCTCAAGGAAGGAAGCCGGCCCATGGATCGCCAGTCCGTCGTCTGCCATAAATGCACGGGCGTTCTCCTCGCCACCGACTCCCGCACCTACACGGCGCAGCGAGGACGCCTCATCCTGACCAACGGCTACTGCACCTGCCCTGCCGAGCAGGCTCCCGCCGAGCAGGCCGCCCACCGGCAGCAGCAGCCCCAGCCCGCCGCGGAGCAGCACCCCGCGCACCGGCAGCCCAGCCACCCCCAGCACACTCAGCACACTCAGCACCCCCAGCACACGCAGCAGCAGAGCGCGCAGCCCGCGGGCCAGACCTCGATGGTGGTCGCCTAGGGCGATCCCCGGGGGAGCGGTCGCGGCGTCGGGGGGCGCGCGCGACGGCTCGGCCCCCGGCACCCGCGCACCGCTCCGGCGGCCTCGCGGGACGGCCACACCCTCACGACCCGAAACGCACGCGTGAGCCAGCCACCCTCACGCGTCCGGACGCGCTCCGGGTCCGACGTACTCGCGGATCCAGCCGCCGAGCCCTCGGCCCGGCGTCACGAGACGGCGCTCAGCCGCTCAGCCCCCAGGCCAGCACCACGGACAGACCACTCGTCGCGAGCAGGCCGACGAGCACCACTATCGCAATCACCCGACGGTTCATACCCCAGAGCCTAGCCAGGCGTCCGGGCGGTTCCGCACGTCAGCACGCCGGTGGGACACCGGGTGGGTACGAGGTCACGACGGCCAGCTGGTCGGGGGGAACTGCCCGCTCTCGGCGCGGATGATGTGGATGACCGCGTTGATGAGCGCCAGGTGGGTGAACGCCTGGGGGAAGTTGCCGAGGTGGCGCCCGGTCACCGGGTCGATCTCCTCGGCGTAGAGCCCGAGGGCGCTCGCGAAGGAGAGGACCCTCTCGCAGAGCCTGCGGGCGCGGGTGTGCTCCCCGATCTCCGTCAGTGCCGAGACGAGCCAGAACGAGCAGATCGCGAAGGTGCCCTCCTCCCCGCTCAGGCCGTCGTCCGTGCTCTTCGTCTCGTAGCGCAGCACCAGGTCGTCGGCGGTCAGCTCGTCGGCGATGGCCAGCACGGTGGCACGGACCCGGGGATCGTCGGGCGGCAGGAAGCGCACCAGCGGGATGAGCAGGAGCGACGCGTCGAGGGCGTCGGTGTCGTAGTGCTGCCTGAAGACCCCGCGCTCGCTGACCCCGTTGGCGCACACGTCGGCGTGGATCTCGTCGGCGATCTCCTGCCAGCGCGCGGCCAGCTCCGGCTCCTCCCTGAGCCTCGCGAGCCTGGCACCCCTGTCGGTCGCCACCCAGCACATGACCTTCGAGGAGGTGAAGTGCTGAGGCTCGCCGCGTACCTCCCATATGCCACGGTCGGGCTCCCGCCAGTTCCTGATGGCGGACTCGACCTGCCGTTTCAGGATGGGCCAGATTCGCTCGTCCAGGCGGTCCCGCGACCGGGTGTGGATGTAGAAGGAGTCGAGGACGGCGCCCCAGACGTCGTTCTGGCGGTGCTGGTAGGCGGCGTTGCCGACCCTGACGGGCTTGGCGCCCTCGTACCCGGAGAGGTGGTCGAGGAGGTACTCGTCCAGCTCGCGCTCGCCGTCGATGCCGTACATGACCTGGAGTTCCTCGTCCCGTTCCGCCACGTCGGCGATGAACCAGAAGAAGTCGTCGGCCTCCCAGTCGAAGCCCAGGGTGTACAGGCCCCAGAGGGCGAAGGTCGAGTCCCTGACCCAGGCGTAGCGGTAGTCCCAGTTGCGGTCGCCGCCCGGGGTCTCGGGCAGGGAGGTGGTCGCCGCCGCGATGAGGGCGCCCGTGGGGGCGAAGGTGAGGCCCTTCAGGGTGAGGGCGCTGCGCTCCAGGTACCTCCGCCAGGGGTGGTCGGGGAAGGCGCCCCTGGCGAGCCAGTGCTGCCAGTGGTGGGCGGTCCACACGAGCCGCTCGTAGGCGTCCTGGAAGGTGTACGGCGGCTCGTGCGAGGTCCACGACAGCGCGCAGAAGCGCGTGTCGCCCTCCTTGAGGAGGGTGCGCGCCATCGCCCGCCCGCCCTCGAAACCCAGCCGCATGTCGGTGGTGAGCCGCAGCTCCAGGCTCTCCCCCTCCGCCGTCGCGACGCCCTGGTTGTAGCCCCTGTCGGTGTACGACCAGCGGGCGGGCCTGCGCCCGTAGTCGAAGATCGGCTCGCAGTCGAGCGTGACCTGCACCTCCCCGCTGACACAGCGCACCGTACGGAGCAGCACGTGGGAGGCGTCGTAGTCGGTCGGCGCCCTCCTGTGCGTGTGGGAGAGCTCGTCGTCGTGGTGCCAGGGCCCCATGAGCAGCAGGTCGCGCACGATGATCCAGCCGGTGGGGGTGCCCCAGCTCGTCTCCAGGATCATGGTGCCGGGCAGGTAGCGGCGCGCGGCGGGCACCCTCAGGTCGGCGGGGCCGAGCCGGAAGCCTCCCGCGCCCCGGTCGAGGATGGCGGCGAAGACGCTGGGGGAGTCCATCCGGGGCAGGCAGAGCCACTCGACGTTCCCGCTCGGGGCGACCAGGGCGGTGACCTCGCAGTCGGACAGGAACCCGTAGTCGGCGATGGGCGGGAAGGGGGAGGGACCGGGCAGCGCGTCCATCGGTGAGTCCGCTGTCATCAGTTCTCCTTGAGCGTGCGGTCCTCCGCCTTCGAACGCCGGACGGGGAAGGTCGAACAGTGAAGGATGTCAGGCGCCCTTCCTACCCCGGCTGCCGGGTTCAGGCACGCTTTTCCCCCAATCGGGCCTCTTCTCGTCCCGCTCTTCCCTCTCCATGGGACTCCGCGCCACCGGGGTGCCCGCGCGCGTACCGGCCGTCTCGGATATCCGCCGCTCAGGGAGTCGTGGCCCGGTCCATCGCGGATTCCCAGCAAGGTCCCACAAGTCACATTATTCCCAGCTGTATGTGAACTTTTCGGACAAGCTGCTGTTGAGTCTGCTATTAAGATGCGCGACCAAGGTTCACGTCAGAGAGGGTCATCGTGGGGCGCGACGACATCCAAGGATCATACGAGGAAGATCCTCGCGAGCAGACCGGTCCCCTCGGATCGGCCCAGCAGGAACCCGAACGCCCCGCCGGCGACGTGCTGTCGGACGGATGGAGCGACATCGACCTTCCGGACCCCACCCCGGGCGACGGGTCCCAGGTGATCGTCCACGTCGACGGGTCCCGGGAGATCATCCGGGCCGACGGGTCCCGGGAGATGGTCTATCTCGACGACCGTCGCGAGGTGGGGGACACCGACATCACGTCCGACGGCCCCCTCTACCGCGACGAGGACGAGGCGACGCCGTCACGCGGCTTCCTGGGGTCGGGCTGGCGGGAGGACCCCGATCCCTACGAGGAGCGCCGCCGCAGGGGCAAGAGCAGGAGCAGGATCCTGCTGGCGGTCGTGGGCGGCGTCGTGATCGCGGGAGTCGCGGGCGGCTGGATGCTCTCCTCCTCCGTGGACGGGCGATCCAGCACCACCTGCTCCCCCGGCGTGCGGTGTTCGGTGGCCGAACTGCCGAAGCCGCCCTCGGAGACACCGGAGCCCTCGGCCGAGGAGGAGACGGCGGAGCCGTCCGACGAGCCGTCCACGGCCGACGAGCCGACGACCGCCCCCAGCAGGACCTCCCGGACCCGGGAGCCCTCCGTCCGGCCGTCGCCGACCCGCAGCACCCCGCCGAAGGAGACCCGCCCGACGCGGTCCGCCGAGGAGACCGGGCAGGAGGAGACGTCCCAGGAGAGTCCGGCACCCCGGACGCGGGTCACCTCCGAGCCCGAGTCCTCGCCGACGAACCAGGCCCCCACCGAGAACGCCGAGCCGACCGAGCAGCCGACGACGGCACCGCCGACGCAGGACACCGGGACGAACGACAACTCGGGCGGCGGCCGGGGCGGCGGCCTGCTCGACTGGCTGTTCTGACCGTCGCGGCTCCGGCGGCCGCGAGGGCTCCGGGCGCGTCGGCGACCGGGGCCCGTACCGTCACCGCCGCGCGAGCATGTCGGCCATGCGGTCACCCCGGGAACCCTGGACCCCGGAGCGGTGTTCCTGGGGGCTGATGCCGCGTTCGCGCTTGAAGGCGGCGCTGAGCGCGAACGCGCTGCCGTAGCCGACCTGCGTGGCCACCGCGCCGACGGTGGCGTCTGTCTCGCGCAGCAGGTCGGCGGCCATGGCCAGCCGCCAGCCGGTGAGGAACGCCATGGGCGGCTCCCCCACCAGCCCGGTGAAGCGGCGGGCCAGGGCCGCGCGGGAGACACCGGTCCCGGCGGCCAGCGTGGCCACCGTCCAGGGATGGGCCGGGTTGTTGTGCAGCATGCGCAGGGCCTTGCCCACCACGGGGTCGCTGTGGGCGCGGTACCAGGCGGGAGCCCCGGCCTCCGGGCGGGAGAACCAGGCCCGCAGGACGGCGATGAGCAGCAGGTCGAGCAGCCGGTCGAGAACGGCCTCCTGGCCAGGCTCGTCCTTGACGATCTCGTCGCCGAGCAGCGAGATGATGGGGCAGTCCCAGGCGTCCTCGGGGAGGACCAGCAGCGGGGGCAGCGCCTCCAGCAGACGGTGGCTGATCTCCCCGCGCATCTGGTAGGCGCCGGTGAGGAGCACCGTCGACCCGTCGGGGCTGTTGCCCCAGGTGCGGACGCCCAGGTCCATCTTTTGGGCGACGTTCCGCCCGTCGAGGGTGGTGCAGTGCTGGCCCGGATGGATCACCACGTCGGGCGGCGTGGCCGGATCGTCGGCGACCGTGTAGGGGTGGGGGCCGAGGATGATCGCGACGTCCCCCGGGCCCAGGCGCACCGGGTCGCCGCCGTCGAGGGTCACCCACGCCTCGCCGCGCACCATGGCCGCCAGGGCGAGTGGCGCCCGGTCCTGGATTCGCAGGGACCAGGGCGGGTTCAGGACCGAGCGGAGCAGGAAAGCCCCCCTGGCTCTCGGGCCGTCCAGAAAATCGGTGAGTGCGTCCACGCCTTCACTGTAGACGCTGAAACATGGGATTGCGCTTCTCAACCATGGCTCGTCTCACTCCTGGCCGGTTCACTGTTCCTATGACAGAAAACACGCATGAGAAGAACACGACGCTGGTCCTCGGCGGCACGGGCAAGACCGGCCGCCGCGTGGTGGAGCGGCTCACCGCGCGCGGCCTGCCGGTGCGGGTCGGTTCCCGCTCGGGGGAGCCGCCGTTCGAATGGGAGGACCAGGCGACGTGGGGGCCCGCGCTGCGGGACGTGGCGTCGGTGTACGTCGTCTACTACCCGGACCTCGCGTTCCCCGGGGCGGTGGAGACGGTCCGCTCGTTCGTCTCGCGAGCGGTCGAGAGCGGCGTACGGCGCCTGGTGCTGCTGTCCGGCCGCGGCGAGGAGGAGGCGGCGGTGAGCGAGCGGACGGTCCAGGAGTCCGGGGTCGAGTGGACGATCGTCCGGACGGCCTGGTTCTCGCAGAACTTCAGCGAGGACTACCTGCTGGAGCCGGTCCTCTCCGGCGAGATCGCG
Source organism: Streptosporangium sp. H13245 (assembly GCF_055690525.1). Lineage (NCBI taxonomy): Bacteria > Bacillati > Actinomycetota > Actinomycetes > Streptosporangiales > Streptosporangiaceae > Streptosporangium > Streptosporangium sp. H13245. The sequence continues at coordinate 151,083 of NZ_JBSZKT010000004.1, forward strand.
CTCCCGGCGGGAGACGTGGCCGAGCCGTTCGTCGACGCCGACGACATCGCGGACGTCGCGGTCGCCGCGCTGACGGAGGACGGGCACGCGGGCGAGCTCTACGAGCTGACCGGTCCCCGGCTGCTGACCTTCGCCGACGCCGCAGAGGAGATCTCCAGGGCGACCGACAGGAAGATCCACTACGTGCCGATCTCCTCCGAGGAGTACGTGGCCGGGGCGGTCCAGCACGGCGTACCGGCCGAGTACGCGGCCCAGCTGGCCGATCTGTTCACCACCGTCCTGGACGGCCGCAACGCCCACCTGACCGACGGCGTCCGGCGTGCCCTGGGCCGGGAACCCCGCGACTTCCGCGACTACGCGCGCGACACCGCAGCCACCGGGGTCTGGAACGGCTAGCGGGACCCTCGCGTCAGACAGCAGGCGGTGAACGTGTCCGATACCGCCACCCGAGTTTCCCGACAGCCAAGGAGAATGTGATGTTGATGTTCCGAGGCGTCGCGCTGGTCGCGACGGCCGTCACCATGGGGCTCGTGGCGGGTCTCTTCTACTCGTACGCCTGCTCCGTCATGCCCGGCCTGGCACGGACGGACGACCGGACCTTCGTCAGCGCGATGCAGCGGATCAACGTGGCGATCCTCAACGGCTGGTTCGCCGCCTGCTTCGGCGGCGCGCTGGTGCTGGCCGTCCTCGCCGCGCTGCTCCACCTCCAGGAGGACGGGCGGCCCGTGCTGCCCTGGATCGTGGCCGCGCTCGTCCTGTACGTGGTGATGCTCGCCATCACGATGGGGATCAACGTGCCGCTCAACAACGCGCTCGACGCGGCCGGGGACCCCGACCGCATCACCGACCTCGCGGCGGTGCGCGAACGGTTCGAGGGGGTGTGGGTCCGCTGGAACCTCATCCGCACGCTGGCGAGCGTGGCCGCCTTCGGCTGCATCAGCTGGGCCCTCGTCGTGTACGGGCGCACCGGCCTGCCGAACGGATCGTGACCGGCTGGGGGTGACCGAAGGCGCCGGGGCTGCCACGTGGGGGCGGGCAGCCCCGGCGCCTTCGGTCATCTCATTCCGCGCATCCCGGCCAGACGGCGACACCGGGGCCGGTTCCCGGTGCGGGCCGGTGAGCCTGGAAGGGCGGGCTATTAGCGACACGCCTCCCGGAGAGCGAACCGGTAGCGGCACAAGCGCCGGTGGCGACAGGACGGCCTCCCCCGGCGCCCCTCACCGGTCAGGCGCTCGGTGCGGTCTCCTTCCAGGCGTCGGCCCACCCGCCCTGCACCATGGTCTGGAAGACCCACCGGCCGCCCGACTTCACCAGCAGGTCCGCGTACCGCATGCCGTACGCCTCGCCGTTGGCCGTCACCGTCGCGTCGGTGATCACGACGACGAGGTTCGCGGTGAGGAAGTGGGGCGTGCGGACCGACTCCATCGTGAGGTCACCCGGCTCTCCCCCGCCCATCACCTCGGCCATCGTGCGTGTGAACCGCTCCCTCGTCCACCGGTCCGCCAGACCGTCTCCGCCGGGACCGTCGGTCACCACGTTGAGCGGGAACATCGCCATGTCCGCCATCCGCTCGACGTCGACCTTCGCGCTGTGGGCGTCGTACTCGGCGAACCACGCCTCGACGCTCTCCCTGTCCTCGGCCGTCGGCGTGAAGGCACCGGCACCGAACGGGGATTCCTGGGCTTCTGACACTGTTCCGCTCCTTCGTCGACGACGCGTCCCATCACCGTGACGGCGCGGAGCACCGTACGGCGGCACGACATGAACCGTACGACATACCGTACAGCGTACGGAGAGCCTGTCAAGCGATGGGCCCGTCGCCGGTGACCGGCGACGGGCTGATCGGAGCGGTGAGGCTTAGTGTGGTTTCCCGCGTAGCAGCTCGACGATCGCGCCGATGTCCGCGCCGTCCCAGCCGCGATCGGCCGCCTCCTCGTAGCGCCGCTCGACCAGCCGGGCGATCGGCAGGTCGAGACCGCCCGACTCCGCCAGCCCGATGGCGAGCCGCACGTCCTTGGCGGCGAGCCTCGTCGTGAACCACCCCCGGTGGTCGCCGCCCAGTACGTCGCCGACCCGGTTGTGCAGGGCGGGCGCGACGGTGGGCCACGTGAGAAGGAAGTCGTGCAGCAGCGTCTCGTCGACGCCCACCGCCAGACCGGTGGCGGCGGCCTCGGAGAGCGCGGCGATCCCGGCCATGAGCAGGTAGTTGTTCAGCAGCTTGAAGGCGAGCGCCGCGCCGGGGTCCCGGCCGCAGTAGGAGTGGGAGGCGAACACCTCCGACCACACCGGCTGCAGCACGTCGGCGACGTCACGCTCGCCACCCAGCAGGACCGAGGCCTGCCCCTCGGCGACGGCCGGTGGCCAGCCGATGATGGGCGCGGCCACGAACCGGCCCCCGGGCGCCAGGTCCCGCAGCGCACGGGTCGTGTCCGGGGCGACGGTGCTCGTGTCGGCCACGACGGGCCCGCCGGAGCCGATTCCGGCCAGCTGGCCCATCACCTCGCGAACCGCCTGGTCACCGGCGAGCGACAGCAGGACACCTTCGGCGTCCCGCGCGGCCTCGGCGGGCGACGCAGCCTCGACGGCACCGAGGCCGACCAGCTTCTCCGCCCGTCCCGGCGTGCGGTTCCACACCGTGACCTGGAACCCGAGCTCCAGCATCCGCCGGGCCAGCGCCCGCCCCATCATGCCCATTCCGAGTACAGCGACGCGCATGGATCATCCCCCCTCACGCCATTGTGCCCCTGCAAGCCGGGGCGCCCCCGGCCGCCACGCGGGTGACGGCGGCACCACAAGGGGTCGGCGTACGGGCGGGCCGGTCGGAAGCCAGAGGGGGCTCAGGCGGGGTAGGCGTGCGTCTCGGTGGCCTTGACGGCCGCCCAGATCCGCTGTCCCGGGGTCAGGTCGAGGTCCGCGACGGCGGCGGGGGTGACGTCGGCCGAGGCGGTGATCGGACCCTCCAGGTGGATGCGGACGTTGTCGCCGTGCCGCTCGATGCCCTCGATCGTGGCCTCCCAGAGATTGCGCGGGGTGCCGTCCGGGCGGGTCCGGTAGAGCGCGACCGCGGCGGGCCGGAAGGCGACGAACGCGGGGCCGTCCAGATGCTCGGCGACGCTGAAACCCACCTCTCCGACGGTGACCTGCCGCCCGGCGGCAAGCCCCCGGTAGAGGTTGAGGCCGACCAGACGGGCGACGTAGTCGGTGCGCGGGCGCCGGGCGACCTCGGCGGGGGTACCGCGCTGCACGACGGCGCCGTTCTCGACGACGACCAGCTGGTCGGCGAGCACCATGGCGTCCAGCGGATCGTGGGTGACCAGGACGGTCGCGCCGCCGAAGTCGGCCAGGTGGCGGCGGAGCTGGGAGCGGATCTCCAGGCGGGTGTGGGCGTCGAGGGCGGCCAGCGGCTCGTCCAGCAGCAACAGGCGGGGTTCCACGGCGAGGGCGCGGGCCAGGGCGACACGCTGGGCCTGGCCGCCCGACAGCTGCCGGGGTTTCGCCGCGACGTACCCGGCGAGGCCGACGCGTTCCAGCCAGGCGGCGGCGCCGCGCCGCGCCTCGGCTTTGGAAGCGCCGTGGCAGCGAGGTCCGAAGGCGACGTTGTCCAGTGCGGACAGGTGCGGGAAGAGCAGGTAGTCCTGGAAGACCATGCCGATCGGGCGGCGTTCGGCCGCCAGGGTGTGCAGCGCCTCGCCGTCCAGGAGGATCCGCCCGCCGGACAGGCCGGTGAGCCCGGCCAGCGCGCGCAGCGCGGTCGTCTTGCCCGCGCCGTTGGGGCCGAGCAGGGCGACGACCTGCCCGGCGGCGACCTCCAGTTCGATGTCCAGGTGGAAGCGGGGCCGGGTGACGACGAGGCGGGCGTCCAGGGTCACGGGCCGCTCACCCACCGGTCGCGCAGGCTGGCCAGGATGACCACCGAGACGGCGAGCAGGACGAGGCTGAGCACGATCGCGGCCTCGGGTTCGGTCTCCAGGGCGAGGTAGACGGCGAGCGGCATGGTCTGGGTCTGGCCGGGGAAGTTACCGGCGAAGGTGATGGTGGCCCCGAACTCGCCCAGCGCGCGGGCCCAGCACAGCACGGCTCCCGCGACGATGCCGGGGGCGATCAGGGGCAGCGTGACGCGGCGGAAGATGACCCAGCGGGAGGCTCCCAGCGTCGCGGCGGCCTCCTCGAAGCGCAGGTCGGCGGCGCGTAGCGCGCCCTCGACGCTGATGACCAGGAACGGCATGGCGACGAACGTCTCGGCGACGACGACCCCGGCCGTGGTGAACGGCAGGGTGATGCCGAAGGTGGAGTCCAGCCACTGGCCGACCAGGCCGCGCCGCCCCAGGACGAGCAGCAGGGCGACCCCGCCGACCACCGGGGGCAGTACGAGGGGGACGGTGACCAGCGCCCGCACCAGGCGGCGGCCGGGGAAGGCGACACGGGCCAGCAGCCACGCCAGCGGTACGCCGAGCAGCAGGCACACCAGCGTGGCCACGGTCGCGGTCACCAGCGACAGGCGCAGCGCCTCCAGCACCCTCGGCTCGCCCAGCCTTTCCAGCAGGGTGGACCAGGGGGCGCGCACCAGCAGCCCGGCCAGCGGCAGCGTCAGGAAGACCATGCCCGCCACGGCGGGCAGCACCAGCACCCACGGCAGCCGACCCGCCACCCCACCGGACGGCCCTCCCGGCACACCGCCGCCCGTCACGCCACCGAACGGATCCCCCGGCACACCGCCGGACGGACCGCTGGACGGACCGCTCGACGGACCACTGAACGGATCCCCCGGCACACCGCTGGACGGAGCGCCTGGCGGGCGGCTGTCGGACGGGCCGCCCGCTGTGCCGGACGGGCCGCTCACGGCGCTGTCAACTCGTCGTACGAGCGTGGTCGGCGATCTCCACGACCACGTTGGTGGACTTGATCACGGCGACCGCCATCACCCCCACCTCCAGGCCCAGCTGGTCGGCGGCCTGACGACTCATCAGCGACACCACCCGGTACGGCCCCGCGGCGATCTCCACCTGGGCCATCACCGCGTCTTTGATCACTTCGGTCACGATCCCGCGAAAGCGATTCCGGGCCGAGGAGTGTCCCGTGCCGTCCTCGGACTCGATCTGGGCACGCGCGAACGCCGCCAGATCGACACCCTCCACCATCCGGTGGCCATGTTCGTCCCGCCGGGCCGCGAGCCGTCCGGCGTCCACCCACCGGCGAACGGTGTCGGGGCTCACCCCCAGCAGCGCGGCGGCCTCGCTGATCCGAAACGTCGTCACGAACAATCACCATACCTTCGCATATTCACGCCGATACGCCCCTGCCCTGTGGCAGTCACCCCGGGATCGGACACCTCGCCACCGCTCCTGCGACCCCGGACGGCCCGAAGGACCCTTTCCCCTCATCGCACCACCTGAGCGCCGCAGCACCGCAACGCCGTCGCAACGGAACCGGCCCGCTACGAAACCCAGATCGCCGGTCTTCCCGCACACTGAACCATTTGCCGCATTTAGCCGTATTTAACGGTAGATACCAGGCAGCAGAAGACCGGCGCCACAATTTTCCAGCCATAAATCTGCAAAACTCACACATAAGCACGAAAGAAAATCGCTGTATTCAGCGTAAGCATGCACTGAAATTGCAGGTCCGGCACGCGTACGACTCACCGGCCAGGACGGGCGAACCCCTTCTCGCCGAACGATCGCGAACCGGTCGTGAACCAACCACGGAACAACCGCGGAGCGATCGCGGAACGACCGGCGCGGCAATCCCGGCCGCGAATCCCCCCGAAGAAGCACCCCACTCCCCACCGATCTTGACCACCAAAATCCTCGCCAGCACACGACTTGACCGCAACCGCCCCCGGATGACCGGTTATGGTAAAGGACAATGTCAAGTCCGCCGAGGCCCTCACAACCTCCACGCGACCCCCGCGCGACCACGACACGACCGCGTCGCGACCGCCCACCCGGCCTCGACCTGGCCCGCAGCAACTCACGAAATGCCGTAACTCAGTCGTTACCTTGCATGTTTTCGTTGAAACATTGCGGCAATCTGTTAGTCATCTTATGGTGTGGGCAGTTCTGCCGGGCAAGCGGCGGTCAGCGCGCCCCCGACCGTGACGAGGTCCGGCCCTTCTCCCCCAAGAAGGGTCATCCGATGAGGAAAACCGGCAGGTTACGCGGCTGGCCGATGGCCATGGCCCTGGCACTGGCCGCGGGAGCACTGGCAGTCCCCGCCGCGATGACATCGGGAGCGTCGGCCGCGGTGGCGGTCGACTCGATCTTCGACATCCCGGGCCGCGGCGCGACCGTACCGTTCACCGAGTTCGAGGCCGAGGACCCGGCCCACGCCACCACGAACGGCCAGGTCATCGGGCCGGACCGCATCTACGGCCGCCTCCCCTCCGAGGCCTCCGGACGCAGGGCGGTGAAGCTGGACACCGTCGGCGAGTACGTCGAGTTCACGCTGACCAAGCCCGCGAACGCGGTCACCGTGCGCTACAGCGTGCCGGACAACGCTTCGGGGACGGGCCTCACCACCCCCGTCAGCCTCCGGATCAACGGCTCCCACCTCAAGGACATGAGCTTCACGTCCAAGTACGGCTGGTACTACGGCGGCTACCCGTTCAACAACACCCCCGGCGGCAGCAACCCGCACCACTTCTACGACGAGGCCCGGACCATGTTCGGCTCGACGGTTCCCGCCGGGACGAAGGTCCGTATCCAGGTCTCCACCACCGCCGTCACCAACTCCATCACGGTGGACCTGGCCGACTTCGAGCTCGTCGGCGCCCCGATCGGGCGCCCGGCCGGATCACTGTCGGTCGACGACTTCGGCGCCGTCAAGAACAACACCGGCGTCGACAACACGGCCGCCTTCCAGGCCGCGGTCAACGCCGGAAAGGCCCAGGGCAAGGAGGTCTACATCCCCGAGGGGACGTACAACCTCCACGACCACGTGATCGTGGACGGCGTGACCCTGCGCGGGGCCGGTCCCTGGTACAGCGTGCTCGGCGGACGTCACCCCACGCAGCGCAACAGGGCCGTCGGCGTCTACGGCAAGTACGTCGGCGAGGGCGGCCCGAGCGTCAACGTCAACCTCAGGGACTTCGCCATCATCGGCGAGATCATGGAGCGCGTCGACAACGACCAGGTCAACGCCATCGGCGGCGCGATGAGCAACTCCGTCGTGGACAACGTGTGGATGCAGCACACCAAGGTCGGCGCCTGGATGGACGGCCCGATGAACAACTTCACCATCAAGAACAGCCGCATCCTCGACCAGACCGCGGACGGGGTGAACTTCCACATCGGGGTCACCAACTCGACGGTGACGAACACCTTCGTCCGCAACACCGGTGACGACGCCCTCGCCATGTGGGCCGAGCGGGTGCAGAACGTCGGCAACAAGTTCACCTTCAACACGATCGGCGTCACCCTGCTGGCCAACCACCTGGTCACGTACGGCGGCCGGGACATCCAGATCACCGACAACGTGGTGGCCGACAGCGTGACCAACGGCGGCGGCATCCACATCGCCAACCGCTACCCGGGCGTCAACTCCGGCCAGGGCACCGCCGTCGCCGGGACCCACACCGTCGCCCGCAACACCCTGATCCGGGCGGGCAACTCCGACTTCAACTGGAACTTCGGCGTCGGCGCCATCTGGTTCAGCGGGCTCAACGAGCCGGTCAACGCCACCGTCAACGTCACCGACACCGACATCCTGGACAGCTCGTACGCCGCCATCCACTTCATCGAGGGCAGCGCCAGGACCGTCAACTTCAACAACGTGAACATCGACGGCACCGGCACGTACATGATCCAGGCACAGTCGGGCGCGAACGTGTCGTTCACCAACGTCAGGGCCGCGCACCTCGGCGCGGGCAGGGCGATCCACAACTGCACCGGCGCGGCCTTCGCGATCACCACGGGCGCCGGGAACACCGGGTGGAGTCCCGGTGACCAGGTCTGCACCGGCACCTGGCCTCCGCCGAACTACATCTACCCGGGCGGTGGCGGCAACCCCACCCCGACCCCCACCCCGACGGTCACGCCCCCGACCGGCAACCTGGCCCGGGGCAAGAACACCACCGAGAGCGGCCACGCCCAGAACTACGGCTCCGGCAACACCGTCGACGGCAACGCCAACACGTACTGGGAGAGCACCAACAACGCCTTCCCGCAGTGGGCCACCGTCGACCTCGGCGCCGCCACCGGTGTCGGCAAGGTCACCCTCAAGCTGCCGCCCGCCGCCGCCTGGGCCACCCGCACCCAGACCCTCTCCATCCAGGGCAGCACCAACGGCTCCAGCTTCACCACGCTGGCCGCGTCCGCTCCCCGCGTCTTCGACCCCGCCACCGGCAACACCGTGACGATCACCTTCCCCGCCACCAGCCAGCGCTACCTGCGGGTCAACGTGACCGCCAACACCGGCTGGCCCGCCGCGCAGCTCTCCGAGTTCGAGGTGTACGCCTCCTGACTCCGTAACAACAGCCGAGGCCCAGGCCGGTGATCACCGGCCTGGGCCTCTGTCATGTGCTCGCCCTCCCCGCCGGAGGGTACGGACTCCCGGAGGTTACGGCTGCTGGGAGATCCGGAACGACTGGGCGGCGCCGCCGTTGCAGGTGCTCTGCACCAGCTGGACGCTGTCGGCCGTCGAGGAGCCCGGCACGCTCAGGCACTTGGCGCTGAGGCGGCTGACGAAGCGGTAGTAGCCGCCGCCCTCGGACACCGCCTGCCACTGCTGGTTGTTGCCTCCCGAGTACGTCCACAGCTGGAGCGGGGCGCCGTCGGCCGTGGAGACGTTGGTCACGTCGACGACCTGGGCGCTGTTGAGGCGGTTGTTGAGCCGCGCGAAGCCGCCGCTGGTCGGCTGGACCTGGAACTGCTGGGCGAGGGTGCTGTTACAGGTGTACTGCTGGATCGCGGTGCCGTTCGCCGAGGCGGCGGCGCGGGCGTCCACGCACTTGCCGCTGGCGCGGTTGGCGAGGCTGTACCACGCGGTCGGCGAGATGGTGTCCGACGGAGGCGGGGTGCTCCCGCCGCCCAGCCACAGCAGGCCGTCGATGACGAACCGGTTCTGCACCTCGCTGGCGAACGTGGACGACAGCGGGGTGTTGTTGCTGTAGTTCATGGCGTTGTGGCCGAAGTTCGCGTACAGCATCTTGTAGTTCCGGTTGGTCCACATCAGCGGGTAGTAGCCGCTGTACCAGGTCTGGTTGGGGTCCGTGCCGACCGGGAAGCTCGACTGGTCGATGGAGCCGAGGATCCTGATGTTCGGGTTGTTCCTCAGGTCGTTGGTCCAGCTGTACCACTCGCTGACCGACGAGGTGAAGGTGGCGGGCAGCCGCGCCGTGGAGGGGTGCGCCCCACCCTCCGTACGCATGACCACCGAGGTGGGACCCCAGGTGTTGGACCGGAACGCCCCGGTGCCGAGGAGCTCGTTGTGGTACCACGCCCAGCTCTGCGCGTTGGTGTTGAACGCGCTCACGTGGAAGCCCATCCACGCCCCGCCGTTACGCATGTACTGCTCGAACGCCGACCGCTGGGCGGCGTTCTGCGGGAGGTCGTCCAGGAAGAGCACCACCTGGTACTGCTGGAGGTTGCTCGCGTTCAGCTGGCTCCAGTTGTTGGTCGCGGTGTAGGTGAAGTTGTTCTGCGCGGCGATCTGCGGGAACCAGCGGTTGGCCTCCTGGACGAAGTTGATGTGGGCCGCGTCCCACGTCCCGTTGTAGAAGGCGAGGACTTTGAAGCTCGGGGCGACGGACGCCCGCGCGCTCCCGGTGGCCGGAAGCGTGGTGAGGCCGAGCGCGACGACGAGCGCGGCGAGCAGCCGCCCCCACGTGCGCATGGTGCTGACCATGTTCTGCCTGGTCATCTGCGTTTCCTCTGTCTCGTGACGAACTGACGAACGACAAAGGCGAAGCCCGCCCCGCCCACGGGCATAACGGAGACCGGCGTTACCAACAACTTCGGCAAGCCGAGGACGGTTCTTGTCTGACTTAATTCAAGTTATGTGAAGAAAAAATGTCAAGAAGATCGCGGAGCCGGGCAGGACCGCTAGGCGGGCTCGTAGTACGGGTCCGCGCCGAGGCTCAGCGCGAGCCTGCGGGCGAGCCCCGTGTTGCGGCGATGGTCCAGCCGGTTGACGGCCATCTCCAGGGCCTTGCGCTCGCCGACGACGACCACCCACGACCGCGCCCGGGTGAGCAGGGTGTAGAGCAGTTTGCGGCGCAGCATGACACCCCCGGACTCGGTGACGAGCGGCGCGACCACGAAGGGATACTCGCTGCCCTGGGAACGGTGGACGCTGATGGCGTACGTGTGGGTCAGCTCGTCCAGCTCACCGAAGCCGTACTTCACGGTCTGCCCGTCGTCGGTGCGGATCTCGACGGTCCTCTCCTCCGGGGTGATGGCGGTGACCGTACCGGTGTCGCCGTTGAAGACGCCCTTGTCGTAGTTGTTGCGGATCGGCATGACGCGGTCGCCGACCCGGAAGGCGGAGGCGCCCGACCAGTGTTCGGCGACTCCCTCCCGAGCCGGGTTGAGCCGTTCCTGGATCATCCGTCCGAGCTCGACCGTCCCCGTCAGGCCCCTGCGCATCGGGCACAGGACCTGGACCTGGTCCGGGCTCACTCCCTGCTTTTCCGGGATCGCCACCGTCGCCAGGTGCATCACCCGCTCGGCGACCTTCTCGGGGTCGTCGACCTCCTCGAACCAGAAACCTCCCCCGCCGGGGAGCGCGGGCACCTCGCCCGCCCTGACCTTGCGGGCGGCCCGGATGATCCCGCTGCCCTCCGCCTGCCGGAAGACCTTCGTCAGGCGCATCCGCGCGACGGCCTCCACGCGCAGCAGATCGGCGAGCACGCTGCCGGGGGCGATGCTGGGAAGCTGGTCGCTGTCGCCCACGATCAGCAGGTGGCTGCCGGGCGAGACGGCCGCGGTGAGCCGGGTGGCCAGGTGCAGGTCCAGCATGGACGCCTCGTCGACCACGATCAGGTCGGCCTGCGCGGGCGTCTGCTCGAACAGCGTGCCGCTCTCGGGATCGGGCTGGTGGGCCAGCATCCGGTGCACGGTCATCGCGGGCAGGCCGGTGAGCTCCGACAGGCGCTTGGCCGCCTTGCCGGTCGGCGCCGTGAGGGTCACCGTGCCGCCCATCGCCCGTACGGTCGCCGCGACGGTCTTGACGGTGTGGCTCTTCCCGCAGCCGGGACCGCCGGTGAGAACGGACACGGTGCTGGTCAGCGCCATGTTCACCGCCGCCCGCTGGTCCTCGTCCAGCCCGGGGTCCTCCTGGAACGTACGCATGGGCAGCGTCGAGGGGGCCTCCCAGAGCCTGGTCAGCAGGGCGGCCAGCGTGAGCTCGCGGCTGTGGGTCTCCTTCAGGTAGACCACGGCCGTCGCCTGGCCGTCGGGCGACGCCTCGACGACCACGCGGCGGTCGGCGACGAGCGCGTCGACCATCCGGCCGACGAGGTCGTGGTCCTGCTCGATGAGTTCGGCGGTCTGGGCGACCAGCGAGACCAGCCGCACGTAGCAGTGCCCGTCGCGGCTCGCCGCCGTCTCCAGCCTGTCCAGGATCGCCGCCTTGACCCGCTGCGGGCTGTGCTCGGAGACCCCCGACCGCAGCGCGATCCGGTCCGCCGTGGCGAACGCGATGCCCCTGACCTTGCCGATAAGCCGGTACGGGTCGGAGGTGAGCACCTCCCCCGAGTCGGCCCCGAAGACCTGGTAGATCTTCGCCGCGAGCAGCGGGCTGATCCCGAAGCCCTGCAGGACCACCATGAGTTCGGCGATCGCCTTCTGCTCCTCCCACGCGTCGGCGATCTGGGCCTGCCGCGCGGGACCGATGTTGACGACCTCGGTGAGCCGCCGCGGCTCGGTGTCGATGACCGTCAGCGTCGCCTCGCCGAAGTGGCTCACGATGGCGTGGGCGAGCCTCGGCCCGATGCCGCGGATCAGGCCGGAGCCCAGGTAGATGCGGATGGCCCGGACCGTGGCCGGTACCAGCCGCTCGCACGCGACGACCTCGAAGCGCCTGCCGTGACGCGGATGCTCGCCCCACTCGCCGACGAGCCTGAGCGTCTCCCCCGGCTGGACCCCGCCCAGGGCCCGGCCGGAGGCGACGAAGCCGGGCATGCCCTCGGCGCTCATCCGCGCGATCGTGTACTCGTCCTCGCGGACGTACACCAGCTGCTCGACAGACGCCTCCACGGCAGAAAGCCCTCCGTACCCGGCCTCACCTCATCCTTCGCACATCAGACCAGCTCACCCGGTGTCCCCACAAGCCATCACGGCCCGCCCGCCACCCCGGGCCGCCACCGTGGCGCCCCGGGACGGCGATGGACGGCACCGTGCGCGGAGGTCAGGAACCCCCGACGGAGGTGATCCCCGCCTGGTTCCCCATCCGCCAGCCGGGCAGGGGCCTGGGTCCCGGCTGAGGAGGCCGCGGGGGGTACGGAGGACGCACACCGGGATACGGAGGACGCGGGTACGGAGGACGCACGCCCGGCCACGGAGGACGCCAGCCCGGGTAGCCGCTCGGGTGCGGAGGATAGGGCGGGCGCCAGCCCGGATACGGTGGCCGCCACCCCGGGTACGGAGGACGCCACTGGTCCGGGTACCCACCCGGGTAGCCACCGGGATATCCGCCGGGATAACCGCCCGGGTAGCCACCGGGGTAGCCGCCCGGATAGCCCGACGCGGGCACGCAGTCGTACTGCGGGCACGGCGTGGTGAAGCACTGCTTGGGCGAGGGAACGCAGACACGGCCCGGACCGCAGTTGACAGCCGCGCACGGCGACCCCGGACTGCACGTACCGGCCTTCTGCACGGCGGCGGTGACCGGCCGGGCCGCCGAAGCGGCCGGTGCCACGTCCGCCCAGGCCTTGGTCGCGATGGCCGGTGACCCCGCCGTCACGGCCGCGACCAGGACCGGGACCAGTTTTCGAAGCATTTTTCCCCCAGATGTCATGATCGGTTCTGACTCTCCGACGATGCTTGCACCGGGCGTACCTGCTAACGGCAAACTGGATCCCAGCAAGTCGGATGGCTTGCCGAGAGTCGGGGGATGGCGCCGTCACACCGGCAAAATCAACCGTTTCACCCCTTTCCACAACCACCGATCCGGCATGGTGAATCACCTCGGCCTGGCGCGTACGTCAACCGGCGGGTGTTCCACGACGGCCCGGACAAGGGCAGGTGGTCGTGGCCAAGGAGGGTGACATCCATACGGCCGTCGCGGCGTGCGAAGTCGTTGAGCGTCAGCGGATGCTTCACGACCTGGGCAATCTCGCGCGTCTGGTCGATGGTGCGATGGACCGTCTGCGGGTCCGGCTCAACGCTCGGGGTGGTCATGCCGTGAAAAGTCGTCTTCAGGGACCTGACGACACTCGGTGATCGTGGCCCTTCAGGACCTCGGCGCGGGCAGGGGCGGGCCGAGGCTCCATACCCGGATCGTCTCGTCCCTGCTGCCGGTGATCGCGACGGGCAGCCCGCCGAGCTGGCCGAAGGCGACCGTCCACACGCAGTCGGTGTGGCCGGAGAGAGGGCCGCCGAGCTGCCTGTGCGTACCGAGGTCCCAGACGCGGGCCGTCTTGTCCTCGCTGCCGGTGATGACGATGGGTTTTCCGTCGACCTCGCCGAGCGCCACGGACCAGACCCAGCCGGTGTGGCCGGACAGGGGAGCGCCGAGCTGCTTCCCGGTGGTGAGGTCCCAGACGCGGGCGGTCTTGTCCTCGCCGCCGGTGACGGCGACGGGTTTTCCGTCGAGACGGCCGAGCGCCACCGACCGGACCCAGCCGGTGTGGCCGGTCAGGGAGTCACCGAGCTGCTTCCTGGTGGTGAGGTCCCAGACGCGGACGGTGCCGTCGTCGCCGGTGGTGACGGCGATCGGCGAGCCGTCGAGTTCGCCGACGGCCACCGCCCACACCGTGCCCCGGTGCCCGGTGAGGGGGGCGCCGGACTCCCGGCCGGTACGCAGGTCCCACACCCGGGCGCGCTCGTCGGCGCCGCCGGTTATCGCGATGGGAGCACCGGCCAGCTCGCCCACGGCCACCGCCTTGATGTCACCGGTGTGCCCGGCGAGGACGGGTCCGATCGGCCGGCCGGTGCGCAGATTCCAGACCCGGGCGGTGTCGTCGTCGCTGCCGGTCACCGCGATGGGTACGTCGTCGAGACGGCCGACCGCGACCGCCCGGACCCACCCCGTGTGCCCGGACAGGGTCGCGCCGCGCTGCTCACCGGTGGCGAGGTCCAGCACGCGGGCGCTCTCGTCGTCGGACCCGCTCACGACCACGGGGGTGCCGTCGAGCACGTCGGCCACCACCGACCGTACGTCGTTGGCGTGAGCGGTCATCGGCTCGCCGACCGGGTCACCGAACGGCACCGAGGACGACGGGACGGCGCTCGGCGTACCCGGCGTGGTCGGCGTGTCCGACCTGTTGTCGCCCGATGCTTCCGGTGTGCCGGTGAGTGTGGTGGTCGTCCGGGGGGAGTCCGCGCCGATGTCGTCCGTACGCGGCCAGAACCGCACGGTCAGCACCCCCGCCACCAGGACGGCCGCCAGCCCGGCCGCGACCAGCGCGCGGCGCGGGATCGCGCGCCTACCGGGTGAGGGCAGGGCCTCGGTCGCACGACCGGGACCGGCCGGGGCGGTGGGGTCCTCACCGCCCGAACGCGGAGCCCGGCCCGGCCCGGGTCTGAGATCCGGCCCCGGCCCCGGTCTGAGATCCGGCCCCGGTGTGTAACCCGGCTCCGGTCTGAGATCCGGCCTCGATGTGTAGCCCGGCTCCGATGTGTGACTCGAACCCGGGCCGAAACCCGGGGCCGGGCTCAGGCCCGGAACCGTGTCCGGTCCTGAATCCGGCCTCGTGCTCGGGCCGGGGCCCGGGTCCGGCCTCGTGCCGGGACTTGGGATCGGACTCAAGCCCGGGCTCGGGCTCAAGCCCGGGCTCGGGCTCAAGCCCGGGCCTGAGTTCAAGCCCGGGCCTGAGTTCAAGCCCGGGCCTGAGTTCAAGCCTGGGCTCGGGCTCAAGCCTGGGCTCAGGCCTGGGCCCGGGAGATCATCGCCGGTCAGGGTTCTGACCAGGGCGGTCGCGGTGGGACGGTTGCCGGGGTCCTTGGCCAGGCAGGCCGCCACCAGGGACCGCAGTCCCTCCGGCAGTCCCGAGAGGTCCGCGGTGCCGTGCATGATCGCGTACAGCATCGCGGGAACCGTGGCACCGGGAAAGGCCAACCGGCCCGTAGCCGCGTAGACCATCGTGGCGGCCCAGCTGAACACGTCCGCCGCCGGGCCGACGGGCCCCGCGCCGATCTGCTCCGGCGCCATGTAGCCGGGCGTGCCCATCGCCCCGCTCTGCGTGGCGGTGTTGTCGAGGGCGCGCGAGATCCCGAAGTCGATGACCACCGGGCCCTCCGGGCCCATGATGACGTTGCTCGGCTTGAAGTCGCGGTGCACGATCCCGGCCCGGTGGATCGCGGCCAGCGCGGTCGTCGTGGCGACCGCGAGCCGCTCCAGCCCACCGCCCGTCCTCGGGCCGTCCTGCCGCACGACGTGCTGCAGTGACGCACCGGCGACGAACTCGCTCACGATGTACGGCCGCTCGCCGTGGAGTCCCATGTCGAGCACCCGCGCCGTACAGAAGGGGGCGACCCGCCGGGCCAGCTCGACCTCGCGGAAGAAGCGGCGGCGAGCGTCGGGGTCCCCGGAGAACCGGGCGTGCAGCACCTTGACCGCGACGTCGGCACCCGACGGGGTCACCGCCCGGTAGACCTCGCCCTGGCCGCCGTGCCCGATCCGGGCGGTCAGCCGGTAGTCGCCCACCTGCCCGAGGTCGCCCGGATCACGTGGCTCGGTACGAGGCAATGCCCACCTCTTCCCAAGACCGGGCGAAACGCGTTCCGTCAACGACTCAATGATGAGGCCGCGGGCCTGAGGGCCGTGAGATCGCGGGTCGTCAATTCACCCATCGGCAATCTCCTGTTTTCCGGCAGTTCCCCCCAGGCCAGAACCTCGCGCCCGCGACGTACGCCCCCGGACGGCACGGCTCACCCCCTTCAGCGACCCGCTCCGTTCACATCGACCTGACAAATAAAACACGATCTTGTATATGATGCATTATCTGCTTGTCTAATGTAATGTACCCCCCTGGTTGTACAAAGGAAGGAGCTGCCTCGTGTTCCAGGCCGAGTCCGTCACGATCACGGTCCTCGTGGAGAACTGGGTGGACATGCTGCTGCCGGATCAGGCGAGTCCACTGGGGTCCGAAGACCACTGCGTCAGCCGTTACGGGCTGATCGAGCACTTCGACGGGAAGCTCATCCCGCCGCAGGCCGAGAACGGGATCAGTCTTCTCGTCGAAGCCACCCGCGGCAGGCACGTCCTGCGCGTGCTGTTCGACGTGGGCCTGACCGGCACGGTGCTCGAACACAACATGAGGGTGCTCGGCGTCGACCCGTCCGGCGTGGACCACGTGGTCATCAGCCACGGCCATCCCGACCACTTCGGGGGCGTCCACCGGTTCCTGGAGCTGGCCGGTCGCCGGATCCCGGTCGCCACGCACCACGACGCCGAGCTGCCGCGCTACGCGGTGATGGGCGACGGGCGGACGTCCCCGGTCTACAACTCCGCGTTCACCTTCGGGCGGGTGGAGGCGTCCGGCGGGGCGCCCGTCCTGACGAGGGACCCGCTGGACCTGGGCTGGGGGGTGTGGACGACCGGTGAGATCCCGCGCAACGTGCCGTTCGAGTCGGTCTCCCAGCCGTTCGAGCGCGGAGCGCCCGGCCTGTACCAGGTGTCGCGGGAGGGTGACCTGCGCCGGGACGAGGTGATCGACGAGATGGGACTCGTCATCGACGTCAAGGGGGAGGGCCTGGTCGTGCTGACGGGATGCGCGCACGCCGGTGTGGTCAACACCATCGAGCAGGCCCGGCGGATCTGCGGCGACAGGCCGATCAGGGCGGTCATCGGCGGGTTCCACCTCGGCTTCCCGACGACTCCCGCGGAGAACGTCGAGCGTACGGCGAACGCCTTCCGGGACCTCGACGTCGCCACGGTCGTGCCCATGCACTGCAGCGGGCTGCGTTCGCACGCGCACATGTCGGCGTCGCTGCACGACCGTTACGTGCAGCCCTCCGTCGGCACGGTGTTCCGCTTCGGCGGAGGTGCCCGGTGAAGGACGACCTTCGAGGCGTGCGCGTGGTCGCGGTGGAACAGGCCGTCGCCGTCCCGCTGTGCTCCCGTCACCTCGCCGACCTGGGCGCCGACGTCATCAAGGTGGAACGGCTCAGCGGCGACTTCGCCCGCGACTACGACGACTTCGTCCAGGGGCACTCCAGCCACTTCGTCTGGCTGAACCGAGGTAAGCGAAGCGTCGCCCTGGACCTCAAGACGGCCGAGGGGAAGCGGCTGCTGGGAGAGCTGCTGCGGTCCGCGGACGTGCTGGTGTGCAACCTGGCGCCCGGCGCCTTCGAGCGGATCTTCACCGACGACGACCTCGTCGGGCTCAACCCCCGGCTCATCCGGTGCTTCCTGTCCGGCTACGGCACGCAGGGGCCCTACGCCCACCGGAAGGCGTACGACATGCTCATCCAGGGGGAGGCGGGCACGGTCACGGCGACCGGCACACCGGCGCAGCCCGCCAAGCCCGGGGTGTCCCTGGCCGACCTGGCCGGTGGCACCTACGCGCTCGCCGCCATCAACGCGGCGCTCTACGCGCGGGAACGCTCCGGCGTCGGGCGGCGCATCGACGTCGCCATGTTCGACGTGCTCCTCGAATGGATGAGCCCCCTGCTCCTCGCCCAGTCGCACGCGGGCACGGCGCCGCAGCCGGCGGGCCTCAGCCACGCGAGCATCGCCCCGTACGGTCCCTACCTGTCCGGTGACGGGGACCAGGTGCTCATCGCCGTCCAGAACGAGGGGCAGTGGCGCCGCCTGTGCGCGGGGGTGATCGAGGATCCGCTCCTCGCGACCGATCCGGACTTCGCCTCGAACGGCGAACGGCTGCGCAACCGGGCGCGGCTGGAACCCCTGATCCAGGCGGCGCTGCGCGCGCTGTCGACGGAGACGCTGGTCTCCCGGCTCGACCTGGCGGACGTGCCGCACGCCAGGCTGAACGGCCTCCCCGAGGTTCTCGCGCATCCGCAGGCGCACGCCACGGGCCGGTGGTCGTCGGCCACCCTGCCCGACGGCGAGACGGCGACGGTGGTGACCTCGCCGTTCCATCCCGCGCACGTCGAGGAGGAGGAGCGGGCCGTGCCCGCTCTCGGCGAGCACACGGTGGAGGTGCTCCGCGAGCTCGGCGTACCCGACGCCGAGATCGACGGCCTGCTCGCCGCCGACGTCTGCCGTCAGTCGTTGTCGATCTCGAAGGGATCGGTGACCTCGTAGCCGGTGAGATGGCGGGCCAGCGCGAGGAAGCTGCTCGCCAGGTGCTCCTCCGTCGCGCGGGCGAGCGCGTCGGGGTCGCCGTCCTGGGCGGCCTTGAGGATCGCCCGGTGCTCCTGCGACACCTCGTCGGCGCGGTGGGCGATCACCTGGAGCACGTCCCACGGGAACTGCTGCCACAGGAGCGCCACCTCCTCGGTCAGCCCCTCGTTGCCCGTCCTGTCGTAGAACAGGAAGTGGAACCGCCGGTTCTTCTCGTTCAGCGTCGCCCGGTCGCCCTCGGCCGCGACGCGTTCCATGTCGTCCACGAGCCGCTGCGCGAGGTCGAGGTCCTTGGGGGAGAGCCGGCGGGCGGCCCGGCGCATGGCGTACGGCTCGACCAGCCTTCTCAGCAGGTAGACCGTCTTGACCCGCTCGTAGTCGGCGTCCGCGACGCGGACTCCCCTGTGCGGCTCGCTGACCAGCATTCCCTCCGCCTCCAGCAGCCGCAGCGCCTCGCGTACGGGAGTGATGCTGGTCTTGAAGCGAGCGGCGATCACGTCCTGCCT
The DNA here is from genome assembly GCF_055690525.1 of Streptosporangium sp. H13245. NCBI lineage: Bacteria > Bacillati > Actinomycetota > Actinomycetes > Streptosporangiales > Streptosporangiaceae > Streptosporangium > Streptosporangium sp. H13245. Next base: position 169,997 of record NZ_JBSZKT010000004.1, read on the forward strand.
GATCCTGCTGCCACGCGCCAGCTCGCCTTCCGCGATCATGCGGCGCAGTTCCGCGACGATGCGGTCGCGCTTGGTGCGCGGGCTGTCGGTGGATCCACTTGACGAGGGGGACGACGAAGGGGGCTTGGCCATCAAGTTCCTTCCTGCGAGAGGACGGGCTCAGCAGGAGAGCCTGGAGTGTGGATGCCCGGCACGGCCGTGCGTGCCTCGACGACCCGGTGAAAGGCGTCCATCAGCTCACGGAAACCTCGGGGATCGTCCACGTACGCGATGTGACCGGCTCCGGGAAGACCAATGTAGTCGGCACCGAGACGAGTCGCGAGTGCTCGCGCCGCCTCCTCGGTCACCCGGACGTCGTGCTCCCCGCGCAGCACCCGGCACGGCACCGGGCCAGGCGCCACCGGCGTCTCCCACCCCAGCGCCGCCTCCAGGGCGCCGAGGAACGCCTCGGGCCGCATGCCCGTCATCGACGCGGTCAACTCCGCCAGGCCGGTGTCACTGTCGGGGTCGCCGCCGGTCACCAGCGTGGCGGCCAGGTAGTCGGCCGCGAACCCGGCCATTCCCTTCGCGCGCAGCGCGTCGGCCGTGGCGCGCAGACGGCCGGGATCCCCGCCGGGCGGGAAACCGGCGAGCAGCAGGGAGACCAGGCGGTGCGGCGCGTCGGCGAGGACCCGGAGCGCGACGAGGGCGCCCAGGCCGGAACCGACGAGATGCGCCGGTGCCGGGCCGCACTCGTCCAGCGCCGCGTGCACCGAGGTCACGGCGGCGGCCAGGTCGAAGGGGTCATGGCCGCGCGCGCCGTGGCCGGGCAGGTCGACCGCGAGGAAGCGCGCGGGATCGGCCCCCGCGTCCACGACCGGCGCCCACGTGCGGGCGTTGCCTCCGAGGGTGTGCAGGAGCAGAACACGGTTGGACGGATCATGCATTATTAATCTCCATGACACATTACTCTTGTACAGAAGGCATCATCATGCAACAGTATGGCCCATGTCACTGCTCGACAGGCTCAGGGACTCCTCCCGCCCTTCTCGCACCTTGACCGCCGCTCCCACCTCGGGAAGCGCGTCGGTGGACATCGACGGCGTCACCATGCGCTTCGGGGACCGCAACGCGGCCGAGGACATCCACGTCGACGTCAGACCCGGTGAGATCGTCTCGATCGTCGGGCCCTCGGGATGCGGCAAGACGACGCTGCTGCGCGCGGTGGCCGGTCTCATCTCCCCGGCCGAAGGGCGCGTGCGCGTCGGCGGGGAGACCGTGAGCACGACCCCCGACGGCGTCGCCATGGTCTTCCAGCACTTCGGCCTGTTCCCGTGGAAGACGGCCGAGGCCAACGTCGCCTACCCGTTGCGCCTGCGCGGCCTGCCCAAGGAGGAGATCCTCTCCCGCACGCGCGAGCTGATCGAGATGGTGGGCCTCTCCGGATTCGAGAAGTCCTACCCGCACCAGCTCTCCGGCGGCATGCAGCAGCGGGCCGGTCTGGCCCGCGCCCTCGCGGTGCGACCCCGCGTGCTGCTCATGGACGAGCCGTTCGGCGCCCTGGACGCCCAGACCGCCGAGGTCCTGCGGTTCGAGCTGCTCAGGATGTGGGAGGAGCACCCGATCACGATGCTGTTCGTCACGCACTCCATCGACGAGGCCGTGCTCTTCGGCGACCGGGTCGTCGTGCTGAAGGGCCGTCCGGGCCGGGTGCACGAGGTGATCGACGTCGCCCTGCCCCGGCCGCGTGACAGAGCGGTCGCGATGTCGGAGGAGTTCGTCGCCCTGCGTGAACGTGTCTGGTCCCTGGTGATGTCCCAGGACACCGACCGGACCAGGTGAAACCCATCCAGTAAGTGGCAGACCCTCCGGCAGGGGTGGTCGCGATCCCAAGAGGACAGCAAGTGCAAATGATCAAACGCATCGGAGGAGCCGTCCTGGCCCTCGTGTCGCTGTCGGCCCTCGGCACCGCCTGCGGTGGCGACTCACCGGCCGCAGGCGGCACGCCCACCATCACGATGGGCATCCCCGGTATCCCCCCGGTCTTCGTCAACCTGATGGCCTACGTGGCCGAGGAGAAGGGCTACTTCACGGCGAACGGGGTGAAGGTGACCCTGCGCCCGCTGCCCACCGGGGCGGACGTGGGACGGGCCATCCAGAGCCGCGAACTCGACGGCGGGATCGTGGGCACCTCCGGGGCCGTCGCGCTGCGGGCCTCCGGCGGCTCGGTCGTGGCCGTCCTCGGCAACGAGAACCCGTCGTACCTGATCGCCTCCTCCGACGCGGCGGTGAAGGACTGCGCCGCCCTGAAGGGGAGGACGATCGCGGTGGACGGCGTCGGCGCTCCCAAGGCGCTGAGCGTGGGCACGATGCTGGCCTCCTGCGGGCTCACCGTCAAGGACGTCAAGCTGGTCAACGTGGGCGGGCCGCAGAGCGTCGACGCGATGATCGCCGGACAGGTCGACACCGCCGTCCTGCACCCGGACGAGCTGGCCGCCGTGCAGCAGTCGAAGGACACCCACGAGGTGGTCGCGCTGGCCAAGGTCGACCCGAAGTCGCACTACACCATGCTCGTCACCCGCGAGGACGAGCTGAAGGACGGCGGCAAGCGGCCCGCGTGGGTCGAGACCGTGGCCGCCCTGCACAAGGCGATCACGTACATCAACGACCCGGCCAACGCCGACGACGTGACGGCGATCGCCGCGCGGATGACGAAGCGAAGCCCGGAGATCGCCAAGACGGCCCTGGGCGACTACGTGAAGCTCGGCTTCTGGCCCGACGACGTCGGCCTCACCCGCGAGCGCGTCGACAAGGCGATCGAGGACCAGGTGAAGGCCGGGAACGTTCCAGCTGACAAGACTCCCACGTACGACCAGTTCGTCGACGCCACGGTGTTCCGCGATGCGCTCGCCAAGTGACCCTGATCCGGGAGCCCGGCTGAGGGGGGTGGCGATCTCGCTGGTCGGGCTGCTCGCCGGGCTGCTGGTCTGGCAGGTGCTCGGCCAGCGCGATCCGGTGCTGCTGGCGACACCGGTCCGCTCCCTGGAGTCGCTCCTGTCCATGACCCGCGACGGCACGCTTCCCGAGGCGCTCGCCGACACGGGGGTGCTGTTCCTGGCCGGGCTCGTCGCGGCCGTCGTGGGCGGGGTGGGCTACGGGCTCGTCCTCTCCCGGTCCAGGCGGCTCCGCACCAGCACGCAGTGGCTGGTCTTCGCGGTGCAGTCGGTGCCGATCGTGGCGCTCGCGCCGCTCATCCTGGCCGCGTTCGGCTTCGGCTTCGGGGCGAAGGTGCTGGTCGTGTTCCTGAGCGCGGTCTTCCCCATCCTGATCAACACGGCCGAGGGCGCCCGGCACACCCCGGTCACGCTGCTGGAGGTCGCCCGCGTGCACCGCAGCGGCGAATGGGCCCTCTGGCGCGACGTCCTGCTGCCGCACTCGATGCCGTACGCCATGAGCGGCATCAGGCAGGGGATCGCGATGGCCTTCGTCGGCACGTTCATCGCCGAGTTCTTCCTTGAGGCGACCGGGATCGGCGGGCTCCTGCTCGGGGCCAGCTCGCGCTTCGACTCCGCCACCGTGCTGGGACTGACCGTGCTGGTGTCGGTGCTGGCGGCGATGCTCATGGCACTCGGGCAGGTCCTGGAACGGGCGTTCGCGCCGTGGCGCGAGGGGAGCACGGAGTGAAGATCCTGGAACGGGCGTCCATCCCCCGGCACGAAGTGAAGATCCTGACACGGGCGTCCGCTCCCTGGCGCGAAGGGAGCACGGAGTGAAGATCCTGACACAGGCGTCCGCTCCCCGGCGCGAGGGGAGCGCGGAGTGAAGGCCACCTTGGACAGCGGTGTGGACGCCCCCGCGAAGGCCGTCCCCTCCGGTGGTCCCTCGCGGGACGTCACCGGCAAGCTCGTGGCCGCGGCGGTGGTCCTGCTCGTGTGGCAGATCGCCGGTACGGCCTGGCTTCCCGACTACCTGCCCACCCCCCTCGGTGTCGTCGGGCAGGCGATCCCGACCCTGACCTCGGCGAGCTTCCTCGGCGCGGTGGGAGAGACCGTCTCGGCCGTGGTCCTCGGCCTGCTCCTCGGCTGTGTCCCGGGGACCGTGGCCGGTCTGCTCATCGGGCGGGTGCCCTGGCTGCGCCACCTGAGCACGCCGTACATCAGCGGCCTGTACGCGATGCCGATGCTGGCCATCGTCCCGATGGCGACCATCTGGTTCGGCTACAACGACGTGACCCGCCTCATCGTCGTCGCGCTGTCCGCGTTCCTGCCCTGTGCCGTGAGCACCGCCGACGGGGCGCGGGCCCTGCCCGGCAACCTGGCGGACGTCGCGCGGGTGCTCAACGTGCCGAGGCGCCGGTTCATCACGGACTTCGTCCTGCCGTCGGCGCTGCCGTTCGCGGTGGCGGGCGTCCACGTGGCCGTCGGCCGCGCGCTGGTCGGGGCGGCGGCCGTCGAGTTCCTCGCGAACCTGGAGGGCCTGGGCACGTTCATCCTCACCAACGCCCGGTCCTTCGCCCAGGACCAGGCGTTCGTCGGCGTGGCCGTTCTCGCCCTCCTCGGCGTCCTCGCCCGCGCCGGGACGGAGCGCCTCGTACGGCGGGTGGCTCCGTGGCAGCACGCGGGCCGCGAATAACCCCTTACACGGACAGACAGGAGTCTTTGGCATGTTGGTCGAATGGGACGTCCCGATCGAGGTCGACGACGGGACCGTGCTCCGCGCGGACGTCTTCCGGCCGGAGGCGGAGGGCCGCTATCCCGTCATCCTCACCTACGGCCCGTACGCCAAGGGCCTGTCGTTCCAGGAGGGCTACCCGAGCGCCTGGAAGAAGATGGCGGAGGACCACCCTGACGCGGTCGCCGGATCGACCAACCGGTACCAGAACTGGGAGGTCGTCGACCCGGAGAAGTGGGTGCCCGACGGGTACGTCTGCGTCCGCGTCGACTCCCGTGGCGCGGGCCGCTCCCCCGGTGTGATCGACGTCTTCTCCCCGCGCGAGGTCCAGGACCACGTGCTCTGCGTCGAGTGGGCGGGCGAGCAGGAGTGGAGCAACGGCCGGGTCGGCCTCTGCGGCATCTCCTACTTCGCCATCAACCAGTGGCTCGTCGCCGCGCGCCAACCGGCCCACCTGGCCGCCGTCTGCGTGTGGGAGGGGGCGGCCGACTGGTATCGCGACTCCACGTACCACGGGGGCATCCGGACCACGTTCTGGGACCACTGGTACGACATGCAGGTGAGGTCCGTCCAGCACGGCCTCGGGGACGCCGGTCCGCGCGACCCGAACACCGGGGTGAACGTCTGCGGGGACGAGAACCTGAGCGAGGAGGAGCGGGCGTCGAACCGCGTCGACCTCGGCGCGTCGATCCGCGAGCACCCCCTGGACGACGGCTACCACCGGGACCGCTCACCGGACTGGGACAGGGTGACCGTCCCGGTCCTGTCGGCGGGGAACTGGGGAGGCCAGGGGCTGCACCTGCGGGGAAACACCCACGGCTACCTCCGCGCGGCGTCGCGGGAGAAGTGGCTGGAGATGCACGGCGACACGCACTGGTCGCTGTTCTACGCCGACTACGGCGTCGACCTGCAGAAGCGTTTCTTCGGTCATTTCCTGAAAAATGAGGACACGGGGTGGAAGGAGCAGCCGCCGGTGCAGCTCCAGGTCCGCCACGTGGACAGCACGTTCACGCCGCGCCACGAGGAGGCGTGGCCGATTCCCCGTACCCGCTGGACCTCCCTCTATCTCGACGCCGCGCACGGGTCGCTCACCCCCGAGCCCCCCGCGACGCCGGGCGACGTCGGCTACGACGGCATGGGGGACGGGGTCGTGTTCGAGACCCCGCCGCTGCCCGCCGACACGGAGATCACCGGCCCCCTGTCGGCCAAGCTGTTCGTCGAGTCCTCGACCGCCGACGCCGACCTGTTCCTCGTCGTACGGGTGTTCTCGCCGGACGGCACCGAGGTGACCTTCCAGGGCGCCCTCGACCCGAACACCCCGGTGGCACAGGGATGGCTGCGCGCCTCGCACCGCAAGCTCGACGACGAGCTCTCCCGGCCGTACCAGCCGTACCACACGCACGACGACCCCTCCCCCCTGGTGCCCGGCTCGGTGTACGAGCTCGACATCGAGATCCTGCCGACCTGTCTCGTGGTGCCCGAGGGCTACCGGATAGCGCTCGCCGTACGGGGCCGTGACTACGTCCACGACGGGCCCGCGACCCGCCTGTCCAACCTGAAGAACCAGATGACCGGGTGCGGGCCGTTCGTCCACGACGACCCCCGGGACCGCCCGGCCGAGGTGTTCGGCGGCCGGATCACCCTGCACACCGGCGGTGACCGCGCCTCGCGGCTCCTGCTGCCGGTGATCCCGTAATGCCGGTCGGGGCGTTCGCGGTGCCCGGCGCGGGAGGGCACCGGTGAACCGGGACGCGCTGGCCCGCGCGCGGGCGCTGCTCTTCGTACCCGGCCATCGCCCCGAACGGTTCGAGAAGGCGGCGCGGGCCGCCGGTGACGCGATCGTCATCGACCTTGAGGACGCCGTCGCCCCCGAGGACAAGGACCCGGCGCGCGGCAACGTCCGCCGGTGGCTGGAGGCCGGTGGGGAGGCGGTCGTACGGATCAACGGGCGCGGGACCCCGTGGCATGACGCCGACGTCGAGCTGGTCGGCCGGTACCGCTGCGGCGTCATGCTCCCCAAGGCCGAGAGTCCCGGGGACATCGCCGCCCTGACCGACCGGCTGCCCCACGGCAACGGCGTCATCCCGCTGGTGGAGACGGCCAACGGCGTCCTCGGGGCGAGAGGGCTGTGCGCGGCCCCGGGGGTGGTACGGCCCGCCTTCGGCAGCGTGGACCTCGCCGCCCAGCTGGGCGTCGACCCCGGGGACCGCACCGCGCTGCTGCACGCTCGTTCGACGCTCGTCCTCGCCGCCGCGTCGGCGGGCGTGGCCGCGCCGCTGGACGGTGTCACCACGAGCGTCGGGGAGTACGCCACCGCGGTGGCCGACGCGGAACACGCGGCCCGTCTGGGGTTCACCGGCAAGCTGTGCGTCCACCCCCGGCAGGTCGAGCCGGTCCGCGCGGCGTTCGCGCCGTCGGCCGAGGTCCTGCGGTGGGCCGAGGCGGTGGTGGCCGCCGCCGGTGGCGGGGTGGGCACGCTGGACGGGCAGATGATCGACAAGCCCGTCGTCGAACGGGCCCGCAGGCTGCTGGACGGGTAGGGCCTGGGCCTGTTCGACGGACGAGGCCGTCGAGGGGACACCGCCCTACGGGTGAGGCCGTCGAGAAAGCCCTGGCCGCTCGACGGGTGAAGCCGTCGAGAAGGCCCCGACCGGTGAGACCGTCGAGAGGAGCCCGGCCCGACCGGTGAGACCCTTGAAAAGGCCCCGGCCGCCCGGCGGGTGAGGGGCTCTCGGGCGTGGGCTCCTCGCCGCGCCCTTCTGTCGGCGCTGGTTATGCTGACGGCAGGGACACGGCTATCAGGGGGCGCACATGGCTCGGCCCGGGGCGCGCGCGACCGTGCGCGACGTCGCGGCGGAGACGGGGCTGTCGATCGCCACCGTCTCGCGGGTCCTGAACGGGCAGGCCAACGTCGCCCCGCACACCCGTGAGCTGGTGTTACGGGCCATCGGCCGCCTCGGGGACCAGGCGCCCCGGCCGCGCGCCGGGCAGGAGGCGATGGGCGGAGGCACGATCTACGTCCGCTGCCCCTACCTGCTGACCGACTATTTCGGGCTCATCGTCTCCTCCGTCGGCGAGACCATCGAGCTGCACGGCGGGCAGATGGTCCTGAGTGTCGGGGAGTCGGCCCAGCACACCCCGGTGCTCCCCGGCCTGCCCGACCGCCCCGACATCGCGGGGGCGATCCTGATCCTCCCCCCGGAGCCGGGCGACGAGCTCGTACGGCTCCGTGACCGGCAGTTCCCCTTCGTGGTGATCGACCCCAGGACGCCCCCTCCCAAGGACATCGTGGCGGTGTCGGCCGCGCACTTCGCGGGCGCGCGCAAGCTGATGGCGCACGTGGTCGAGCTCGGTCACCGCCGGGTCGGCATCATCGGCGGCCCGGTGAAGTGGCTGCCCAGCGAGGCCAGGCTGGCGGGATACACCGCGTCGCTGGCCGACGCGGGTGTCCTGCCGTCGGCCGAGCTGCTGCGCAGCGTGCGGGAGCCCAACTCGGAGAACGGCTACCGCGCGGCCTGCGAGCTGCTGGACCTGCCGGAACGCCCGACGGCGCTGGTCGCGTTCAACGACAAGATGGCGGTCGGCGCGCTGTGGGCGGCGGCCGAGCGCGGCATGAACGTCCCCGGTGACCTGTCGGTCGCGGGTTTCGACGATCTCGACCTCGGCCGGGCGACCCTGCCGACGCTGACCACGGTGCGCCAGCCACTGCAGGAGATGGGCCGGATGGCGGTCACGCTGCTGATGCGGCTCCTCAACCGGCACACCCTGGAGGCTCTGCACGTCTCGCTGGGGACCGATGTGATCGTCCGCGGCTCCACCGGGCCCGTCTCCCGCTGAGCGGTTTTGTTTCATTTGTTTCACCGTTGGCTGGCTTCCTGATCGTCGCGTGAGGTGCATCGATCCAGGAGTTTCCAAGCCTTGACAACCGATTTCCACATGTGTTGTCCTGTCCTGCAACAGGAAAGTTTCTTACCTGTTACATCGGTTACAGCGACGGTTCCCGGGACGACGCGCGTGTCCCCGATTCGAACGGCCTGGGGCGTCGCGGGCCCAATCGCACCCCCCGAAAGGACCCCCTGCCGTGCTCCGACCATCTCGCCGGGCCCTCACCCTCGCCCTGGCCTGCGCCGCCGCCCTGTGGGCGACGGGCCCCGTCGCCGCCGCACCCGCCCTGGCCGCCAACGAACCGGTGAACATCTGGCTCACCACCACCTCCGACGCGGGCGGCCGGACCGTCACGCGGGGCCTTCAGCAGCAGTCCCCCATCGCCTTCGGGCCCGCCGGAGGCAGCGCCAACCACACCATCACCGTCAACGAGGGCACCACCTACCAGCAGTTCGAAGGCGGCGGGGCCTCGATCACCGACACCACCGCCTACCTGCTGCGCGGCGGCCCCATCAGCGCGGCCACCCGCGACGCGGTGATGCGCAGGCTCTTCCACCCCACCGACGGCATCGGCCTGTCGTTCGTCCGCAACCCGATCGGCGCCTCCGACCTCTCCAGGCCCGGCCACGTCTCCCTCGACGACACCTGCTGCGACCTCAACGACTTCGGCGCCAACGGGTACGACACCAACGTGCGCCTGCTCACCGCGCAGGCCAAGTCGCTCAACCCGGCACTGCGCGTCAAGGGCGTGCCGTGGAGCGCCCCCGGCTGGATGAAGGACAACGGCCGGATGGACCAGATGGGCTGGCTCAAGTTCGAGCACTACCCCACGTACGCCCAGTACATGGTCAAGTACATCCAGAGCTACCAGAACGCCGGTATCCCGGTTAACTACATCTCGGTGCAGAACGAGCCCAACTGCTGCCAGGCGGGCAACCCGACCGCGGCGAACTATCCGAGCATGAACTGGAACTCCTCCGGGCTGGCCGAGTTCACCAAGAACCACCTCTACCCGGCCCTCCGCGCCGCCGGTATCACGACCAAGGTGCTCGTCCACGACTGGAACTACGGCGACTACGCCGCGATGGGCGCCGGTGTGCTGAACGACGCGGCCGTGCGCAACGACCCCCTGTTCGGCGGCATCGCCTGGCACGGCTACGCCGGTGACCCGGCGGTCGGCACCCAGATCCACAACCAGTATCCGGCCGTACGCCAGTTCAGCACCGAGCACTCGGGCGGCACCTGGATCGGCAACCAGCACAACGAGGACCTCTCCGACATCGTCAACTACGCCCGCAACTGGAGCGGCAGCCTCGTCAAGTGGAGTCTCGCGCTGAACCAGAGCATGGGCCCGCACAACGGCGGCTGCGACGTCTGCACCGGACTGATCACCGTCCAGGAGGGCGGCCCCCGCGCCGGTCAGGTCGACAACACCATCGAGTACTACACGACCGGCCACCTCACGAAGTTCGTCAGGCCCGGCGCGTACCGGATCGACTCCACCGCCAACGGCACGATCCAGAACGTCGCCTGGCGCAACACCGACGGGTCCAAGGCCCTGATCGCGCACAACCGAGGCACCTCGGCCCAGTCCGTCCGGGTCAACTGGGGCGGCCAGTCCTTCGTGTACTCTTTGCCCGCCCGTACGACCGCCACCTTCACCTGGTCGGGGACGCCGAGCGGCAACCCGGGCAACCCCGGTGGCGGCGCCATCACCGGCCTGGGCGGCAAGTGCATGGACGTCGCGGGCGCGAGCAGCGCCGACGGCACCGCCGTCCAGCTCTACTCCTGCAACGGCAGCACCGCGCAGCAGTGGACCCGCCCCGGCGACGGCACGCTCCGCGTACTCGGCAAGTGCCTGGACGTCGTCAACAACGGCACGGCCAACGGCAGCCAGCTCCAGCTGTGGACGTGCTTCGGCGGCCCCAACCAGCAGTGGAGCTACAACCCCGCGACCAGGGACCTGGTGAACCCGGCCGCGAACAAGTGCGTGGACGTCACGGGTAACACCAGCGCCGACGGCACCCGCCTCCAGCTGTGGGGATGCACCGGTAGCGCGAACCAGAAGTGGACGGTGTCCTAACCGCAGCGTCCTAAGCATGACCTGATCGCGACGCCTTAACCACGGCGAGACACGGACGCGGACCCTCCGGACGAGGGTTCGCGTCCGTGGCTTTTCCTGGCTTTCCAGGACCTTCCGGGGCCCTCCGTACTCCGGATGTCACCGTGACGGCGTTCCCGTCGTGGCTCGTCGACGCCGTCCCTCTCCCCGGGCACCGGCCGTTCCCCCGGTGCGGCCGGTGGCCCGCGAGCCTTGACGTTAACTTGAAGCACCGGAGCGATTACCCACAGTGATTACGGTGCATGAGGTCACATGCCAATCAACCCTCAGCACCAACGGGAGCACCCCATCATGCACACCCGAACCACCGCGACGGCGCTGGCCGCCCTCGGCCTTCTCACCACCCTGGCCACCGTCGGCGCCACCACCACCTCCGCCGTCGCGGCCACCTCCGCCCCGGCCCCCTGCGCGCACGAGTATCTCGCGCTGCTGGACGCCGAGGACGCCCTCGCCAACGTCGACGCCCTCCCCGAGGTCAAGGCGGCCCACGCCGCCCTGATGAAGGCGAGCGCGGCCGCGGACGTCGACCAGCTTTCCCAGAAGATGGCCCTGCAGCAGCTCGGGGTCAAGGCGGCGACGCTGGACCCCGCCGCGAAGAAGATGGTGGACGCCTACAACGCCGCCGGGGCCAAGTACGTGCAGGTACGCGACGCGGCGCTCCTGAAGGTCGCGCCGAAGCGGCAGAACACCAGGGACAAGCTCAAGCAGTGCCTCATCGCCCACTCCTGAACCTGACCCTGTGAGACAGGCCGGAGTCCCCGATCACCGGGACGACATGCCTCCCGGTGATCGGGGACTCCGGCGGGGGCCGGTACGGAACCCGGCGGCGGGCAGCCCGAACCGGGCGAACGCCCCCGGTTCGCCGTCAGGCCCCTCTTCGATCCGGGGATGAGAACCCGGCGACCACCGGATGCCAGGCCGACGAGCTTCTCGTGGCCTGGCATCCGCCGTTTCCCACCCCGGCCAGAACGCGCGGGTCGTCAACGCCCACCCCGGCCAGAACGCGCGAGTTGCCAACGCCCGCCCCGGCCAGAACGCGCGGGTTGTCAACGGAAGTGCCACCCAGGTGTCTCTTTAGTGTGATTGACCTCTCCCCTGGGGCTTCGGAAACCGTGTCGCTCACCGAACTGTTCGCCGCGCACTATCAGCCGATGGTGCGCCTGGCCGGACTGCTCGGCGCCGACGACCCGGAGGACATCGCCCAGGAAGCGTTCGCCCGGCTGCACGCCCGCCGAGGCCGGTTGCGTGAGCACGGCGCGGCCGTCGGCTACGTGCGCTCGACCGTCTGCAACCTGACCCGCAACCGGCTACGACATCTCAGACTCGTACGGCAGCGGCCTCTCGACCCGTCCGGTGTCACCCTCGGTGGTGAGCACGCCGTCATCACGGCCGAGAGGCACGGCGAGTTGCTCGCGGCCCTCGGCCGCCTTCCCCGCCGCCAGCGCGAGGCCCTCGTCCTGCGCTACTGGCTTGACCTGTCAGAACAGGAGATCGCCGACACCATGGGCGTCAGCCCCGGATCCGTGAAGACCCACGCCAGCCGCGGCCTCGCCGCCCTGGGCAGGTCCCTGAAGGAGGAATCGTGAACCACGATCTGGAAGGCCGACTCCGCGAGGCGCTCGGCGAGCGCGCGAAGACCTTCGACGCGAGCCCGCAGGCGTGGTCGAAGGTTCAGGCCCGCGCCCGCGGGACCCGGCTGCGCCGGTGGACCGTCCTGACCTCGCTGCCCGTCCTGGCGGCCGCCTGCGCCGTCGCCCTGGTCGCCGGGCTGCCCGGTGGCGGGGACACCGACATCAGCGCGTCGGCGACGACGAACCCCGGCAAGGAGGTGGGGGCCAGTCTGATGAGGAAGTACCCCCCGGTGGGGAAGATCCTCTCCATCCCGCACCCCGAGTTCACCGACTCCATGATCAGGATCTGGTTCAGCGGATCCACCCCGGACCGCCTGCAGGTATGCAACGCGGCACAGAAGACGCCGACAGGCAGCAACGGGGCGTTCTGCACGCCCGTGGAACCGTGGCAGGACAAGCACTTCGCCCTGTACCTGAGCGGCACCGACAGCGCCATGCCCGCCCCGCCGGAAAGGATCTCCTACGGCCTGGCCAGGCCGGAGGTCGCCTCGGTGACCGCGACCACCGAGGACGGGCGCGAGTTCCCCGGCACCCTCCATCGCGAGGACAGCAGGCCCTGGCCCGTGTGGTCGGTCCTGTTCCCCGGGGACGCGCCCGTCACCGCCTTCGTCTTCACCGACGAGACGGGACGGGTCCTGCAACGGCTCCCCCGGAGGATCCCGCTGGAATGCGACGGCGACCGGGCTCCGGTCGGGGAGGGAATCCGGCTTCCCGGCGGGATAAGCGCCCACCTGCACGCGGAGAACTGCCTGGTCTTCTGGTACCGAGGCGACCAGGCCGGAACGAGCTTCGGCAACGAGGCGACCAGGGACAAGTCGCTGGGCGACCGGCTGGCCCACCAGAAGTGGCCCTCGGCCATCTGGGGCGGTCCCGGCCAGTCGGTGGGCGGTCTCTGGTACGGCTACGCGGTCAAGGGGACCCGCAAGGTCGAGCTACGGCTCAACGACGGCCGCCGGGTGTCCGCGAGTACCGTTCCCGACCTCTGGGACCAGGGTGTCCGGTTCTTCGGCGGCAAGCTCCCGAAGGGCGCCGACCCCAACCTCAACGGCGCCGTCTACATCGGCTACGACGCCGGCGGCGGCGAACTCTGGCGCCAGACACTGCCCAGCCACAAACGTTCCAGCCCGCCCCCCTCGCCACGATAACGACCGGTCGAGGACCGGCCGGTCCCCCCGCGACCGGCCGGTTTTCGAGCCCTCGTGACAGCGGAACCGTACGACCGTGAGAACCCGTGAAGACGATCGGCGCGTGTTCAGAGAAGACCCGCGTCACGCACCCTCATCGCGACGTGGACACGGTTGTCGGTCCCCAGCTTGGCGAAGATCCGGGTGATGTTCGCCTTCACGGTCGCGACGCTCAGGTGGAGACGTTCGGCGATCTCGGCGTTCGAGCTGCCCCTGGCCACCTCGATCGCGACCTCGCGCTCGCGGTCGGTGAGCCTGTCCAGGTCCCGTCGCGCCTCCGGGCTCCGCGGCTCGTGCCCGCCGGTGGCCGCGGTGATCACCTGGTGGGTGACACTCGGCGACAGCACCGGTTCGCCCCTCGCCACGGCGCGGATCGCCTCGATCATCTTCGGTGGCGGCGTGTCCTTCAGCAGGAAGCCGACGGCACCGAGCCGCAGGGCCCGGAGCACCGTGTCGTCGGCGTCGAAGGTGGTGAGCACCAGGATCCGGGGCGGGCCCGGCCGGGCCATCAGCAGTTCGGTGGTGGTCAGGCCGTCCTGGCCGGGCATCCGGATGTCCATCAGCACGACATCGGGCCTGAGGTCACGGATCACGTCCATGGCCTGCCTGCCGTCCCCCGCCTCACCGACGAGGTCCAGGTCGGGCTCGCCGCCCAGGATGAGCCGCAGCCCGGTCCGTACCATCGGGTCGTCGTCCACGATCACCAGCCGGATCACGGTGTCAGGCCTCCCACGGCAGCCGGGCGTCGAGGACGAAGCGTCCGTCCCGGACGGTATGGCTGATGGTGCCACCGGCCATCCGGGTCCGTTCGGCCAGGCCGACCAGCCCCAGCCTCCCGCCGGGACCCGCGGGCGCCCCGGGCGGCGCCGGGTTGCTCACCCGGATTCGCAGGCCGTCACCCGGCCGCCCGCCGAGCTCGGCCGTCACCCGGGTGCCCGGCGCGTGCTTGCGCGCGTTGGTCAGGGCCTCCTGCACGATCCGGTACGCGTGCCGGCCGGTCTGCGTCGGCAGGAGCTCCCGGTCGTCGACGGTGTCGTCCACCTCGACCCGCTGGCCCGCGGCGCGTACCTCGTCGAACAGGGCGCCCACGTGGGCCAGGGTCGGCTGCGGAGCCTCCGGGGCCTCGGGAGGGGCTTCGAGAACACCGTCGTGCCGGAGCGTACCGAGCACGGTGCGCAGTTCGTTCAGCGACTGGTGCGCGTTCTCCTGGATCGCCAGCGCGACCCCGCGGGTCTCCTCGGCGGTGAGGTCGGTGCGGTACGCCAGACCTCCGGCGAGCATCGACAGCAGGGAGATCCGGTGCGCCAGGACGTCGTGCATCTCATGGGCGATCTTGGCCCGTTCCGCCAGCTTGGCCCGCTCGATCCGCTGCAGCTGCTCGCGCTCCACGGCCAGTGCCGCCTCCCGCTGTGAGACGACCAGGTCACGGCGCCCGCGCAGGTACAGGCCGAAGACGGTCAGCCCGCCGAGGATGACGGTTCCGATCGCCACGGAGACGTAGGTCGCCAGGTTGACGCCGTGCCAGCTGGCGGCCACCACCAGGCACAGCCAGGACACGCCCCCGACCGGGACGATCTCGCGCCACCGGCGACGCGTCACCAGCGACACGTACGCGACCTGGGCGGGACCTGTCGCCGTGGTGGAGATGAGGGTGAACAGGGTCGTCACCAGCGCGATCTGCCACGGCAGGCGACGCCGCCAGTGCATCAGGACCAGCCCGGTCACGCCGAGCCCCACGTCGACCAGTGCCAATGCGAGCCGGTCGGGGTTCCTGGCGACGACCACGACCAGGATGACGCCGAAGAACAGCATCGGCGGCACGGCGCACAGGTAACGCAGCGCGACGCCCATCCGGTCGAGGGGCGGCTGGTTCTCCGTACGGTGGTCCACGCGCTCCAGCCTAGAGAGTGGTGGCCCGACGCCTTAGCGACCAGGGTCGACATCCGGGTGGCCGAAGGTCTAGAACCCCGGTGGCGGGCCTATACCCGCGTCCGGCGACCCTCGACCCGGGGCCGATGCCCCGCGGGCTCGTATCCGATGGACTGGGCAAATGATCGAATTCAGCCATGTCCACAAGGTCTACAAAGGGGTGAAGGCCCTCGACGACGTGTCCTTCGCCGTCGGGGCGGGAAGCGTCACCGGGTTCCTCGGGCCCAACGGCGCGGGAAAATCGACGGCCATGCGCGTCCTGGTCGGGCTCTCCCGCGCCACCTCGGGCTCGGCCACCGTACTGGGACGGCCGTACGCCGAGCTGGACTGCCCGGCTTCCCAGGTCGGCACGCTGCTCGACGCCGGTGCCCAGCATCCCGGCCGTACCGGGCGGGAGATCCTGACCCTGGGCGCGATGACGCTCGGCCTGCCGAGGTCGCGGGTCGGCGAGGTCCTCGATCTCGTCGGGCTGACCGGCCGCGAGGCCGGGCGGACCCTGGGCGGCTACTCGCTCGGGATGAGGCAGCGTCTCGGCATCGGCCACGCGCTCCTCGGCCGGCCCAGGGCGCTCGTCCTGGACGAGCCCGCCAACGGGCTGGACCCCCAGGGCATCCGGTGGATGCGCGAACTGCTCCGCGACCTCTCCGACGCGGGGTGTTCGGTGCTGCTCAGCTCGCACCTGCTGCACGAGGTGGAACGGGTCGCCGACCACATCGTGATGATCGGCCACGGCCGTGTCCTCGTCCAGGGCACCGTCGACGAGCTCAACCGGGGCCGGGGCCTCGAACAGACCTTCCTCGAACTGACCGCGAACGCCGATCGGAGCGTGGCATGACCGACATCCCCGCGACCAGGGGCACCACGAACGCCCCCGCCGTCCCCACCGTCTCCGCTGCCTCCGCTGCCTCCGCTGCCTCCGCGACCGACAACGTCAGGATCGCCGGGCCGGACATCCACCGGCCCCGGGCACCGATCCCGTTCCTCCGGCTGCTGTCGGTCGAGGCCCGCAAGCTCTTCGACACCCGCAGCGGCAAGATCGTGACCGCGGGCCTGGTCGTCCTGATCCTCGCGTCCATCATCGGCCGGGGTATCTTCTCCGGCCCGCAGCTGCAGACCCTGATCGGTACGGCCGGTATCGGGTTCGGGACCCTGTTCCCCGTGCTCGGCATCCTCACGGTGACCGGCGAATGGAGCCACCGCACCGCCCTGACCACGTTCGCGCTCGAACCCCGGCGCGGGCGGGTGCTGGCGGCCAAGTGCCTGCCGCCGCTGATCATGGCCGTGGCCGCCCCCCTGTTCGCAATGCTGGTCGCGGTGCCGGTGACGGCCGTCGTCGCCCACGTCCAGGACGTCCCGGCCACCTGGGAGATCGCGCCCCTCGCCCTGCTGGGCTGGACCGGGACGAACGTCCTCATCGTCGCGGCGGCGCTCGCCATGGGCATGCTGCTCCTGAACGCGCCGGCCGCGATCGTGATCTGCCTGTCGACCCCGCTCCTGTGGAGTGTCGTCAGCGGGCTCGGCACCACGGGCGCCTTTCTGGCCGACTGGCTCGATGTGAACTCGGCCACCATTCCCCTGGCGGCCGGTGAGATGACCGGTGGCGACGCCGCCCGGCTGGCCGTGTCGGCGACCCTCTGGATCGTCGTTCCCATGGCGGCGGGCGTGGCACGCGTGATCCGCAAGGAGGTGAACTGAAACGAGTCGCGGGCCCGCGTACGGACCCCTACCGGGTCACGATGTGGGGCGGCGGGCGCCGAAGGAGGCGCGGTAGGCCTGCGGAGTGGTTCCGGCGACGCGTTTGAAGCGTTCCCTGAAAGCGGTCGGCGAGCCGAACCCGGCCTGCGCGGCGATCCGCTCGACGCCGTGGTCGGTGTTCTCCAGCAGGTACTGCGCGCGGCGCACCCGGGCACGCAGCAGCCACTGCAGAGGGGTCGTACCGGTCTGCTCGCGGAAACGGCGGCTGAAGGTCCGCTCGCTCATCCCCGACCGGACGGCCATCCCCTCCAGGGTGAGGTCGTGGCCGAGGTTGTCCTCGATCCAGGCCAGCACCGGTTCCATGACCGACCCCCTCGGCACCGGTGGCCTCTCGTGCACGATGAACTGGGCCTGCCCGCCCTCGCGCTCCAGCGGCATGACGGACAGGCGGGCCGCGTCGGCCGCCACGGCGGAGCCGTGGTCGCCGCGGATCATGTGCAGGCACAGGTCCAGGCCCGCCGCGGCGCCCGCCGAGGTGAGGAACTGCCCGTTGTCGACGTACAGGACATCCGGCCGGACGTTCACCCGGGGGAAGCGCCCGGCCAGCTCGGTGGCGGCGGCCCAGTGCGTGGTCGCGGTCAGCCCGTCGAGCAGGCCGGTGGCGGCCAGGGTGAACGCCCCGGCGCAGATCGACGCGATCCGGGTGCCCTGCCCGGCCGCCAGGCGAAGCGCCTCCAACACCCGTGGCGGGGGCGGTCCCGCCTCTTCCGAGCAGCCGGGCACGACGATCGTGTCGGCCTCGGCCAGCGCCTCCAGACCCCACGGCACCCTGACGACGAACGCCTCGCTGCGCGCCTCCGGCTCGGGACCGCACACCCGGATCCGGTACGGCCCGCGCCCGTCGGGCAGCCGGGCCCGGCCGAAAACCTCGATCGGCACCGACAGGTCGAACGCCACCACATGATCCAGCGCCAGGATCGCCACCGTGTGCATGAACGCCACGATAGACACGATCCCGCCACTCGGTGTATGTGATCTCAGCTCTGTTTTCCCACCTCACCGGGCTGGCGGGAATTCGTTGGTCTTTGACGATCCAGCCACTGTGGCGGCGGCTCCTCCCTGCCTAGCGTGGGGCGAGCACAGGCAGCCACAGAAGGAGAGTCTCCGATGCTCGCGCAGTTCGTCCTGTTCGACGGGTTCGACCCCCTGGACGTCATCGCCCCCTACGAAGTGCTGGACACGGCCGGCATGCTCACCCACGGGGCGGTGAGCACGGAACTGGTGTCGGCCGAGGGAGCCCGCGAGGTCGTCGGCGGGATCGGAGGCGTGTCCCTGCGGGCCGTCACCGTGCTGGATCCGGTCCGCGCGGACCTGGTCGTCGTGCCCGGCGCGTACGGGAGGCTGCCCGGCGACGACGACGGCGACCTCACCGACGAGGAACGCGACAGGACCATCCCGGCCGTCCTGGGCCGTACCCTCGGCACCGATCTCCCCCGGCTGCTCGGCGAGGCCCTGCGCCGGGACGGGGTGACGGTGGCCACGGTCTGCGGCGGCTCGCTGATCCTGGCGATGGCCGGCCTGATCAAGGGCCGTCCGGCCACCACGCACCACATGGGCCTGGACCTGCTGGAGGCCACCGGCACCCTCCCGGTCGACGCCCGGATCGTCGACGACGGCGACCTGGTGAGCGGTGCCGGAGTCACCTCGGGTCTGGACCTGGGCCTGTACCTGGTGGAACGCGAACTCGGCCCGAGGGTCGCACGCGGCGTGGAGAAGCTGATCGCCCACGAACGGCGCGGCGTGGTCTGGCACGAACGCGGCCTGGTCCCGGCCACCTGACACCCACCGGCACCTCCGGTACGGGCGCCTGTCTCAGCGGCCCGGAAAGACCGACGGATGCCCGCCGGCCCAGGATCCGGCCGTCGGCATTTCCCCCGGCGAGCAGAGACGACCGGCACCCCCGCCGGTCGTCTCTGCTGGTTTTTATCGCGATATAAGAGGATTTAGAAGGAGTGACGGTAGTAGTTGCCCCAGTCGAAGTCCCCGGAGCGGCCCTCGCCGATGCGGACGCGGAAGCCGTCGAAGCCACCCTTGGCGCTGTAGCTGAACTTCCACTCCTGGTGGCCGCCGGTGTTGAAGCGACGGTTGTGCCAGCCGCGGTCGTCGTGGTAGTAGAAGTCGACGAAGCTGTTCTCCCGGTCGCGGTCGCGGTCCCAGGTGTTGATGTCGAAGTAGTAGCGGCCCTTGGAGTAGTACCAGTAGCCCTTGTAGTACGAGCGCTCGCCGCGCGACTCGTCGTCGCCGAAGCTGGAGTAGCCGGAGAACCAGTGCTTCTCGTACTGGGCCTGGGCGGCCGACGCCGTGTCGGTGGTGGCGGCCTGGGCGGGGGCGGCGACGACACCGGCCGCCAGAGCGCCGGCCAGGACCGTGCCGGCAAGAATGCTGCGAAGCTTACGCATGAGGGATTTCCTTTTGAGTGAGGATGCTCGGAAAGAACCTGTCCGACCTGCGCCCGGTGCGCTTTTCTGGTGCTGTGCGCTCCGGACATCACTCACATTAGGCAGAAGAAAAGTCCTGTTCTGCGTACAAACGCACACATAGTGCCGAGCGTGCATTACGACACACAAACGCCCCTCGCCGAAACCCGAGGGGCCCGGTTTCGCAGGCGGGCCCCGACGTGCCATCAGCGAGGGCGGCGGTCGGCGATCCACTCCGCCAGGGCGAGCAGGGTGGACTCCGCGCTGTCGGCCATGTGGTCGCGCAACGCCTGGACGTCCTCGCGCGTGTCACCCAGGACCGGATCGGTACGCAGCAGCCGCCAGGACTGCTGGACGACGCTGCCCCTGCCCTGCTCGCGGAAATGCCAGCTCCAGCGCACGATTCCGTGCTCGGCCCCGCCGACGACGAAGGCGAAGGCGGTGCCCGGATCGGCCCGTACCACCTCGGAGTGGGTGACCCATTCACGCCCGTCCCGGCGGTTACGGCCGCTGAACCACGCGCCGACCCACGGACCGTCGCCCGGCGCGTAGCTCACCCCACCGGCGCTCGGACTCCACGTCTCGATCAGTGACACGTCGCTGACCAGGCGATACACGGAGTCCGGTGTCGTGTCGACCCAGCACCTCCGGGTGAAGGCGAAGGGGGTCAGGTCGAGCCCGGCAAGCGGGTTCTGCGGCTCGGAGGTGGCGCTCATGGACTCTCCCGGAGGCGATGGAGGGGGACGGCGCCCATCCTGGAGACCCGGGCCCGGGTGAGCCAGACCCCGCGGAGCCTCACCCCGGCGGGGTGAGGCGCGGATCGCCAGCCACCCGCATACTCGGTTCCATGAGCAAGCACGGGCACCTCGCCGACTTCCTGCAGACACGCCGGGGCCAGCTGCGGCCCGAGGACGTCGGGCTCCGGACCTACGGCGAACGACGCCGGGTGCCCGGACTGCGGCGGGAGGAGCTCGCGATGCTCGCGGGCATCAGCGCGCCCTACTACACCCGCCTGGAGCAGGGCCAGTCACACAACGCCTCGCGCGAGGTGCTCGACGCCATAGCGGGCGCCCTGCGACTGGACGAGTCCGAGCGGGCCCACCTGCACGCCCTGGCAGGCGCGCCGAAACGGGGCGGGCTCGCGGGCCGGCCGCGTACCGAACACGTCACCCCGGCGACCGGCGCCCTGCTGGCGGCCCTGGGGAGCACACCCGCCATCGTGATCGGCCGTCGCGGCGACGTCCTGGCCTGGAACCGCCAGGGTCACGGGCTGTTCGCCGGTCATCTCGACCCGGACGGCCCGGACGTCCCGAACCGGCGGCCGAACATGGCCAGGCTGGTGTTCCTCGACGCGCACACCCGTGACCTGTACGCCGACTGGCCCGCCAAGGCCAGGGCCGTGGTGGGCAACCTGCGCCTGACGGCCGGGCGGCACCCGGACGATCCACTGCTGGCCGGACTGATCGGCGAACTGACCATGCGCAGTCCGGAGTTCGCCGCGATGTGGGCCGACCACCGGGTCCTGGCCTGCGACGTCGCCGACTACGAGATGCGCCACCCCCTGGTCGGGACACTCACGGTCACCCAGCAGACGCTGCAGAGCCCGCAGGGGAACGGCCCTGCCCTGGTGGTGGCCACGGCCGATCCCGGCTCCCCCTCCGCGACGGCCCTGACCTTGCTCTCCCACGTCACCGCGCCGAGGGAGGCGCCCCTGCCGCGACACGCCACCGACCCTCACACCACCTGACCCGAACCCCCACACCCCCCTGACCTGAACCCCGCACCACCCGACCCGAGCCACCCCGTCGGCTGAGGACGCCGGGCACGTACGTATCCACCGTGTCCGCGATGTCCGCCACGGCCTCCCGCCGCCGGGTCACCCCTGTCGCCGCCCCCGCCGGTCGGCGGCACGATCGCGACCTCCCTCCGAGGCACTCCCTTGACCACGGCGCCGCACCGCGGCTGCCGCATGCCGAAAAACACCCGGAAGACAGCGAAGGAACCATGTCCGCACGAAGCATCAAGATCACCATGTCGGCCGTCCTGATGGCCGCGGCCGCCCTGACGACGGCCACGCCGACCCACGCGATGTCCGCGGCGTCCGCCGAGAGAACAAACGTGACGTCCTCTACCGGGGGGCCGCTGACGGACGTACGGATCGCCACCCACTTCGACCTGTCCGCGGGTCAGATGCCGGAGAACATCGCCCTGCTCCCCGACGGCACGGCGAACGTCACCTTCGCCGCCAGCCGCCAGGTGGCGCAGGTCAGCCCCCGGGGCAAGACGCGCGTCCTGGCGACGCTGCCCGCGCCCGCCGACGGCGGGGTCAACACGCCGGTCCTCGGTTTCCCCCTGGCCACCGGCATCGCCCGCACCCCTGACGGAACCGTGTACGTGCTGTACGCGACCGGCACGGCCGACCTGACCGGGCTGTGGCGGCTGCGCCACGGCCAGGCCCCTCGGCGCATCGCCGCGCTGCCCGCCAACGGCCTGCCCAACGGGCTGGCACTGGACGGGCACGGCGAACAGCTCTACATCACCGACTCGGTGCTCGGCACCGTGTGGACCGTCCCCGTCACCGGCGGCACGCCCACCGCGTGGTCCACCGCTCCCGAACTCGCCTCGACCGGCTTCCTCGGAGCCAACGGCGCGAAGGTACGCGGTGGCGCGCTGTGGGTGACCAACCTCGACCGGGGTACCCTCCTGCGCATTCCGATCCGCCCCGGAAACCGGGCGGGAACGCCGCAGGTCAAGGCATCGGGCCTGGCCGGTATCGACGACTTCGCCTTCACCGGCCGCGGCGACGAGATCCTCGCCGCCCTCAACGCCCCCAACACGGTCGTCCGCATCCAGCCCGACGGCACCCACACCACCGTTCTGGACGCCGGTGACGGGCTCCAGAACCCCACCTCCGTCGCGCTGCGCGGCGATGACGTCTACGTGCTCAGCGCCGCCTACACCACGACCACCGACCCCAACCTGCTGCGCGCACACCTGCGCGGGCACCCGTAAGACCCGCCACCGTACGAAAACCATGGGTGACGCCACTCCCGGCGACGCCGAGACGACACAAGGACCGGTCGTCATGACCCAGGACAGACACACGCCCCCCGGCACGCCCGGTGGCGCACCCAGGTGAATCCGCCAACCCCGAACGCCCCGGCGCACATGCCGGGGCGTTCCCCGTTTCCGGTGGCGGCGAGGTCCCCGGCACGCGGTTCGACGATCCTCCAGGAATCCG
The DNA here is from genome assembly GCF_055690525.1 of Streptosporangium sp. H13245. Lineage (NCBI taxonomy): Bacteria > Bacillati > Actinomycetota > Actinomycetes > Streptosporangiales > Streptosporangiaceae > Streptosporangium > Streptosporangium sp. H13245. Next base: position 192,811 of record NZ_JBSZKT010000004.1, read on the forward strand.
GCCCTCGGCCGTCAGCTCTCCTCGGGATCGCGTGCGAGCACCGATCGCCCGCCGTCGACGGGCATGACCACCCCGTTGACGAAGCTCGCGTCGTCCGACAGCAGGTACGCGACGGCGGCGGCCACCTCCTCCGGGCGTCCGACCCTGCCCAGGGGATGGAGCAGGCGCATCTCGTCCTGGATCCGCCCGGCCGTCGCGGGTTCCTGCCTGCCGAGGAAGTCCTCGTACCGTTCCGTGTTGATCGAACCCAGCGCGACGGTGTTGACGCGAACCCCCATCGGCCCGTAGTCGACGGCGAGCGCGCGGGTCAGTCCCTCGGTGGCCGCCTTGGCCGTCACGTACGGCAGGGATCCGCGAACGGCCCGCTGGGCCTGGTGCGAGGAGACGTTGACGATCGCGCCGCCTCGGCCCGCCGCCAGGAAGCGACGGATCGCCGTGGCGCACCCGACGACGGCGGGGTTGAGGTTCAGCGCGATGAGATCCAGGATCTCGCGTGCCGGTACCGTGTGCACCGAGGCGTCGCGGAACACCGCGGCGTTGTTCACCCAGCCGGTGAGCACGCCCGCGGCCTGCGCCAGGTCGGCGGCCCGCTCCGTGACGGCCTCGTCGGCGGCGTCGCCGACCACGGCGGTCACCCGGGAACCGGCCGGGTGGTCGCGGGTCCACTCAAGCGCCGCGGGGTCGAGTTCGATGACGACGACGTTGTCCGCGTCTCCGAGGAGTCGCTCGACGATCGCGCGGCCGATGCCCTGACCGCCTCCCGTCACGACGTAGGAACGCCCCACATCCACCCCTTCCAACGTGGTCCGGTGCTCACGGAGCCGTAGGGAACTGCCCGCCGATGAGTTCGAGCAACGCGGCGTGCGTCTCCCGGTCGGCCGACACGACGAGCCCGCCCGCGCCGGTGTGCGGCGGCTGGCCGTGGATGCCCGTCACCACGCACCCGGCGGCCAGGCACAGCGCGATCCCGGCGGCGAAGTGCACGTTGTCCCGCACATCACCGTCGGTGACGTACGCGGCCCGCCGACCGGCGGCGACCCAGGCCACCGCCAGAGAGGTGGAGACGACGCGCGTGTGGAACCGTTCGGCGAACCCGGGGTCGGCGAGCAGCCGGACCGCCAGGAAGTCCGGCTCGTTCGGGAACGGCGGGTCGAGGTTGACGTCCACCAGCCGCGACTCGGGCGACGGCGTGAGCTCCTCATCCACGTCGTCGCGGCGGACGTAGGCGCGTTCGCCGTCCGTCCAGAACACCTCGTCGGCGAAGGGGTCGGCCGAGGCGGCCACCGTGAGGTCCCGGCCCACCCGCAGGGCGACGTTCACCGCGACCAGCGGGTTGCGCGCGGCGTAGTTCAGCGTGCCGCACAGGGGGTCGACCAGCCACATGCGCTCCGCTTCGGCCGGGCCGGTGCGCCCGCCCTCCTCGCCCGTCACGGCGTCGTCCGGCCGGGCGGCGCGGATGACGTCAAGGACGGCGCTCTCCGCCGCGAGGTCGGCGGAGGTGGCGAAGTCGTCCGCGGATTTCTCGAAGCGCGTCAGCGACGTACCGTACATGGCTTTTACGACGGCGGCCCCTGATCGCGCTGCTGCGAGGACCAGTTCCTTGTCCGTGATCGGCATGTGGACAGGATAGGCACGGTCTCCGGTGAACGCGTTCGGTCGGTCCGGAAGGCGCCGCGACCGGAAGGCCCGGGGCCCCGGATCAGGACGGCTCCCGCGCCTCGGGGGTGAGCAGCCGCCGGTTGAACGCCTCGGCCACGGCGGCGGCGCGGTCCCCCACGCCGAGCTTGGCGTAGATGTTCAGAAGGTGACTCTTGACGGTGGCCTCGGTGATGAACAGCCGGGCGGCGGCCTCACGGTTGGTGTTCCCGGCCGCCACGAGTTCGAGGACCTCCAGTTCCCGCTGGCTGAGCAGTTGCGGGGCGGGTGTTCTGACCCGGTTCATCAGTCTCGCCGCCACCGATGGGGAGAGGACGCTCTCGCCCCTGGCGGCGGCCCGCGCGCCGCGCAGCAGCTCCTCCCGGGGGGAGTCCTTGAGCAGGTAGCCGGTCGCGCCCGCCTCGATCGCCGGAAGCACGTGGGTGTCGTTGTCGTAGGTGGTCAGAACGAGCACGCGTGCGGTGAGGCCGAGCCTGGCCAGCTCGGTGATCGCGGTCAGCCCGTCCATGCCCGGCATGCGCAGGTCCATCAGGATCACATCGGGCCGGAGCTCCTGGGCGAGCCGCACGGCCGCGGCGCCGTCCGCGGCCTCGCCCAGCACCTCGAATCCGGGCGCGGAGGCGAACATGCTGCTCAGCCCGTCCCTGACGATGGGATGGTCGTCCGCGATCAGCAGTCGGATCGGGGTCTCGGCCGTGTGGTCGGTCATGTGTGGCTCCCGGGCGGCGGGGTGGGGACGCAGGCCGAGATCCCGGTGCCGGTGCCGGGCTCGGACTCGATTCGCAGGCTCCCGGACAGCCCTTCGACGCGCTGTCGCATGATGGTCAGGCCGAACCCGCCTCGGGACGGTGGCCGCGACGCGCCGTTCCCGGCCGTTCCGGCTTCGAGACTCGCGGGATCGAAGCCCCTGCCGTCGTCACGCACGTCCAACGCCACCTCGTGTTCCAGGTAGGACAAGGTCACCCCCACCCTCGTCGCGTGCGCGTGCCTGGCCACGTTGGCCAACGCCTCCTGTGCCGTACGCAGCAGCGCGAACTCGGTCTCCGGTGCCATCGGCCGTACCGTACCGGTCGTCGTGACCTGGACGGCGAGCCCGTGCAACGTCGACCATCGACCGGCGACGTCGGTGAGCGCGTCGCTCAGGCGCGCGGTCTCCAGCAGCTCGGGCCGGAGCGCGTCGACCGAGCGCCGGGCCTCCGCCAGGCTCTCCCTCGCCAGCCCCTTCACGGCCTCGAAGGGGCGGTGCCACTGCGCCGGGACCTCGTGGATCTGCTCGGCGGCCTGGAGTTGCGTGATGATCCCGGTGAGCCCCTGCGCCAGGGTGTCGTGGATCTCGCGAGCCATCCGCTGGCGCTCGTCGAGGACCCCCGCCTCCCTGGCCTGGGCGAGCAGCTGGGCGTGCAGTCCGGCGTTCTCGGCGAGGGTCGCCTCCAGCAACCGGTTCGTCCGGCTCAGCTCGGCGAGGGCCTGGAGGCGCTGCTCTCTCTCCTGCTCGGCCATCTGGAGGAACCAGGCGGTGCCGCACATCATGACGATGTTGACGACAACGATGATCACGAAGATCGTCAGGCCGAGGGCGGTCGTCTTGGGTACGTCGGACGCCTGCGCCGTACCGGCTACAACCGCCGTGGCGGCCACGCCCGGCAGCCGCCACGGCCAGCGGAGGATGGTGAAGGCGTAGATGTAGGCGGCGGGGGTGAACAGCGCGAACAAGGGGTCCCGCGCCACCAGGACGGCGGTGATCACCACCAGGCCGGTGAAGAACACCCCCATCAGCGGTGGCCGCTCCCACCAGGTGGGACGCAGGGTGAACATGACGAGCATCCACCCCGCGGCCAGCCCGCACAGGCCGAGGTCGACGGGCAGGGAGTCGCCGCCCTCCGAGTGCCCCGCGATCACCTTGAAGACGACGAGGGCGGCGAGCAGCGTGTACGGCACCACGGTCACCAGCAGAAGGGGAGGCCGTTCCCGCGCCTCTGGCATCTGCCCGCTCACATCCCTCTCCCTCCGGCCCAACCCTATTCCCGATTCCCGGTGAAACCGGCGGACCCTATTCCCAGCGGAACCAGCGGACCGCGATGAGCGCGCACACGACCGCGTAGCCCGCCAGGGTCAGCAAGGGCTGGGCGGACGGGAAATCACCCTGGTAGGCGGCGTCCTGGAAGACCTGCATGCCCGCGCCGAGCGGGGTGTAGTGGCTGATGTTCCGCAGCAGCGGGGGCATCTGCGTGATCGGCACCCAGAGCCCGGCGAAGAACATCATCGGGAAGAACAACACCGTGCCGATCGCCGTGGCCGGGCCACGCCCGGGCGCCAGCGCGGTGATCAGCAGGCCGATCGAGAGCAGCGCGGCGGCCGCGAGCAGCCAGCCGACGGCGAAGGCCGCGAGGTTCCGCGGCAGGTGGACGCCGAAGCCGAGCCCGGCCACGGTGAGGAACAGGATCACCGCGACGAGCGCGATGGCGAGGTTGGCCACGAGTTGGGCGGCGAGCACGCGAGCCGGGCCGACCGGCGTGGTCCGCATGCGCCGCAGCACGCCGTTCTCCCGGTACCCCGCGAGTATCGTCGGCAGGGCGCTCAGTGCCAGGATCGCCAGGTTGAACAGGATGATGACCGGCACGTAGAGGTCGAAGTACGTCAGGTCGCCGTTGACCTCGACGGGCTCCCTCAGGGAGGGGACGTTCCCGAGGACGACCAGCAGGACCAGCGGGAAGCCGACCCCCCAGAGGGGCCCGGTCTTCTCGCGGACGCAGAGCTTGATCTCGGCTTTGGTGAGCCGCCACGTCGCGGAACCGCGCCTGGCGGTGACGGGTACGGCGGCGTTCAGGGCTGACATGGGTATGGCTTCCTCTCGGGGGAACCGCATCGGTTCGGACCGGCTCGGGTCGCTCGGATCGCTGGGGTCGCTCGAATGACTCAGATCACTCGGACCGCTCGAATGACTCGGACCGCTCGGATCACGAGGTGGCGTCGGGGCGCTTCCCGGTCAGCTCGACGAACGCGTCCTCCAGGCTCGCCTGCTCGACGCGCAGCCGTTCGGCCACGATCTGGTTGCGGGCCAGTACGGCGGTGACGGCGGTGAGCGCGTCGCTGTTGCCGGTGACGATGACCAGCTCGCCCCGGCGGGTGACGCCGGAGACGCCGGGCAGGCTCGTCAGCAGCTCGTCGTCCAGCTGCCTGGACGGGTGAAACTGGATCCGCTGCTCGATGCGGGCCCGCTCGGTCAGGCCGGCCGGGGTGTCCACCGTGACGACGCGGCCCGCGTCGATCAGCGCCACCCGGTCACACAGCCGCTCGGCCTCCTCCATAAAGTGGGTGACCAGCACGATCGTCACCCCGCGGGAGCGCACGCCCTCGATCAGGGCCCAGGTGTCGCGCCGTGCCTGCGGGTCGAGGCCGGTGGTGAGCTCGTCGAGTATCGCCACCTGAGGGCTGCCGACGAGCGCCAGCGCGATGGAGAGCCGCTGCTTCTGGCCACCGGACAGCTTGGCGTACCTCGTCCTCGCCTTGCTCGCCAGACCGAGGCCCTCCATCAGCTCACGCCAGTCGGCCGGTCTGGGATAGAAGGAGCTGTAGAGCTCCAGGGCCTCGGCGACCTCCAGCCGCTCCTGGATCTGCCCCGCCTGCAACTGCACGCCGAGCCGCCGGGTCAGCTCGGCGTGGTCCCGGTGGGGATCGAGCCCGAGCACCTTGATCTCGCCCCGGTCCGGCACCCGGAGGCCCTCGACGCACTCCACGGTCGTCGTCTTGCCCGCGCCGTTCGGGCCGAGGATCCCGAGGATCTCGCCCTCCTGAACGGTGAGCGAGACATCGTCGACCGCGACGTTGTCCCCGTAGCGCTTGTGGAGATTGCGTACTTCGATCACTGGTGGCATGTGCGTGTCCTCTCGGGCTCGGGCCCGTCGGCGACCGGCTACATCCACCCTTCTATGGCGGCGCTCGTTCCAACATCGACCGGTGGACGGGACCTCGTCGCCGTCCGGCGGGGCCGCCTCCCCCACCGGGCGGTGGTCGCGATCAACCGATCGGTGGATCGCGACCCCCCTGACGAGCGGGACACGGAGAGCCTGCGGGGGCGGGCGACTACTTCATGGCGGCGAGCTGGATCAGGTTGCCGCAGGTGTCGTCGAAGACGGCGGTGACCACCGGGCCGAAGTCGGTCGCGTCCTGGGTGAACTCGACGCCCAGCCCCTTGAGCCGCTCGACCTCGGCGTACACGTCGTCGACGGCGAACTGGGTGAAGGGGATTCCGTCGGTGACCAGGGCCTTCTTGAACGGGCCCGCCGCCGGGTGGCCGTCCGGCTCCAGCAGCAGCTCGACACCGTCCGGGCTGGCGGGGGAGACCACGGTGAGCCACCGGGCCTCACCGGTGGGCACGTCGGTCTTCTTGATGAACCCCAGCTTCTCGGTGTAGAAGGCCAGCGCCTTGGCCTGGTCGTCGACGAACACACTGGTGATGTTGATGCGGATCACGGGTTCGGTTCCTCTCGGTCGATGGGCCACCGCTCGACGATCGAGCGCAACGGGCCCGTGTCGATGTGGTGGAACTTGTACCGGCCCTGCCGCCGGGTGTGCACCAGTCCGGCCTGTTCGAGCACCGCGAGGTGCTGCGAGATGGCCTGGCGCGAGGAGGCCAGGCCGTGCTTCATGGTCAACCGGCCGCAGATCTCGAACAGCGTCTGACCGTCCCTGTCGGTCAGCTCGTCCAGGATGATGCGTCGCGTCGCGTCGCCAATGGCCTTGAACAGGTCGGGGTCTGCCTCCACGGGCACAGTTATAGGCAAGTCACCACTTGCCTGTCAAGGCGCGAGCCCTCCCTCGCCGTACCGCCACCGAGTCGTGGGACCGGGCCCTGGCCGGACGACGTCGCCGCCACCGGAGGCCACAAGCCGTGAACGATACTCGCCCGGAACGTTTGCGCTGCTCAGATGCTGTAGCCAGGGGCGGAGGACCGCCGGTGGCGTCAGGCGCGACCGGCACACGGCGTGAGTTCGCGGAGCCGGTGGACTCTCCCCCCGTGGGAGACCTCATGATCTACCCACAAACCGTTCACCGCGTCAGTCCGAGGAGAGCGACGCATGACCATCGTGAAGGACATCGAGGCCCGTGGCACGCACCACTGCGAGACGACGGCGCTGGGGGTGCTGTTACGACATGAGGGACTTGACCTGTCCGAACCCATGCTGTTCGGGCTGGGCTCGGGCCTGTCCTTCGTCTACTGGGACAGCAGGGGCATGGCGTTCCCCTTCCTCGGAGGCCGCGTCAAGCCCTTCGACCTCACCAGGAACCTGGCCGCCAGGCTGGGGCTGACGCTGACGGCCAAGGAGACCACCTCACCGCGTAAGGCGTGGGAGAACGTGGCCGCCCCCATCGACGCCGGTCGGCCGGTCGGCCTTCAGCTCGACTGCTACCACCTTGACTACTTCCGCTCCAAGGTGCACTTCGGCGGTCACGTCGTCGCCATGTACGGCTACGACGAGCACGACGCCTACCTCGTGGACACCGCGCAGCAGGGAGGAGCGGTGCGCACCGGCCGGGCCGGTCTCGCCATGGCGCGCGCCGAACGCGGCCCGATGACCGCCAGGAACCGATCCTTCACCATCACCCTGCCAACTCACCCGCCCTCCTGGCAGGAACAGATCATCCCCGCCATCAGGGACTGCGCCGACGCCTTCCTCGCCGCTCCCATCGCGAACCTGGGCTGTCGCGGCATCGAGAAAGCCGGTAAACAGGTGCCCGGATGGCTGCTCCGCGTCGGCGAGCCGCGGCAGGACCTGCCGCAGGCCGCCCTCCTCATGGAGAAGGGCGGCACCGGCGGCGGCCTGTTTCGCGCCCTCTATCGCGACTTCCTCGACGAGTGCGCCCGGCTGGTCGACGACGCCAACCTCCGCACCGGTCACCGGCTGTACGCCGAGGCCGCCGTCCTGTGGACGGACGTGTCCACCTTGATCGCGAAGGCCGGAGAGAGCGGCGACGCGGGGTATCTGGAGCAGGCCGGCGTCATCCTCCACGATCTCTCACACATCGAGAAGGACGCCATGCGGGCGCTGCGCCAGTTGTAAATCCTCACATCAAAAGGACAGCGTCCCGCACATAATTCGCACGGGACGTCCCAGCGGTTCAGGCGACGCGGCCGGGGGCGCCACTTCTCAGGCGAATTCCGGAGGACTACCGCGCAGGTGAGCGGTTCTTCCGTGTGACGAGATCCGGCAGCTGTGGCGGCTGTCCTCACACGCCAAAACCGAGCATGTGACATGGGCCCGCCGCCTCGCTCCGCTTGTCTTTGGCGCGACCACGAGAAGTGGCGGCGGAGAAACCGGAGTCCGTAACCCCGGCGGACGTCGCCGTCACCGGACGTCAGAGGGCGTTCGTGCCGCTCAGAAACCATGACCACCGGTGGCGAGTTCCGGCGAAGGAGGGCTTGACATCGATTCGAAAATGCTTCACGGACAGGAAATTGGGTGACCTCTGTCTCGCCTGCCGAACGGGCACCGACCCTGTCGAGAGACGCTCACCTGCCGCGTAGGAGTCCCATAGCCGTTCTTGACGAAGTTGCCTCCGGCAGAGTGGTGGTAGCTGACAGCCGCGAGGCGTTGGCACCGATTGCGCATCCCGGCAGGCTTTGCGAAACTGCCTGAGGCAGGTGGTGAACCCTTTCGAGGTTGTTCCGAATAGCGTCGACCAAGGTGTTCCCTTAGCGATGGCGGGGAATGCGCAGAGCCTTGTAACAGTAACCGGACGTCAACGGCCCCTTTCGCCTGCCGGGCGTTCTCGCCTGTCCGGGAGCGGAGTTCCGCCGTTCGCGTGTCGCCGTCTCGACTCGTTTCCGAAGACGTTTCTGAAGGCAGGGGGGTGTCGCCGGTAGTGGCTGCTGTGGTGCGTCCAGAGCCAAATCTTGAGTCGGCTTGGTCGTCTTCTTTCGATGGATCGGAAATCTGATGCGCGTCGCCCTTCTCACCACGACTCAGCACGGCCACCTGAACCCGTACATCCCGGTGGTCAACGCGCTCCAAACCGCAGGCAGTGAGGTCACGCTGCTGCTGCTGTCCGCGGACGGCGGCGTGCTCGACGAGCGGCGCCGCCAGGCCCTGGGCAAGGCGGAGGTCCACACGATCGGGAAGGTCGAGATGGCGCCGTGGAGCGGCGACCCGGCGAAGATCGGCCCGATGCTCCAGTCGTCGCCGGTGGCGGACCAGACGGCCGACGCGCTCCGCGAGACGGCTCCGGACTTCGTGCTCGTCGACTCGCTGCCGGTCACGGCGTCGGCCATGGCCGGAGCGCAGGCGTCCGGCGTGCCGTACGGGATGATCTGGGCCAACCTGGGTGGAGTGTGCCCGAGCGAGCATCGACGAGGCCGCTGGGCGTACGACGAGCAGGTCGGCGACTACCTGACCAGGCACGGGGTGTTGTGGTCGGCCCGGACCCATTCGGCGCGTTCGCCGATCCTCAATCTGATGCCGACGATTCCCGCTCTCGTCGGGGACGACGGGGTCACCGACGACGGTGTGCGGCTGGTCGGGCTGCCGGGCGCGGCGGGGATCCGCGGCGACGAGGTCGCCTTCTCCGGCCTGGACCGGATCGCCCCCGACCGCCCGGTGGTGTACGTCTCCTTCGGCACGATCTTCTACCGGCGGCCGGACCTGCTGCGCACGGTGATCATCGGGGCGGCGGCGACCGGTGCGCAGGTGATCGCCTCGGTGGGAGACCTCGCCGAGGAGCTCGCGCTGCCCGACGAGGTGCTCACCGCTCCGTACGTGCCGCAACGTGAGGTGCTTGAGCGCGCCGACGTGTTCGTCACCCACGGCGGATACAACTCGGTGGCGGAGTCGATCCGGGCGGCGACCCCGATGCTGGTGATCCCGCTGGCCGTGGACCAGCCCGTCCAGGCGCACTTCGTGGGCAGCGCGGGCTTCGGGACGGCGTTGGAACCGGCCAATGTCACCGAGCAGGCGGTCGCCGCCGCCGTCACCGACCTGCTCGACCCCGCCCGGGACTACCGGGCCCGGCTGCGCGCCGCGCGGCCGGAGTGCGGCGACTCCGCCGCGCGCACGGCCGAGCTGGTCGTCGGCACGGTCGAGACGCTGCGGCGAGAGGGGGAGCGGTGACGATCGACCCGCGGCGGCCGGTGGGCGACCCGATCGTGATCGATGATCTTGAGCGTCTCTCGTTCCGGGTGGATCGCCGCGCCTACACCGACGACGACCTGGCCGCACAGGAGATGACCAGGATCTTCGATCGCTGCTGGCTGTACGTCGGACACGAGTCGGAGGTGCCCGAGCCGGGCTCCTACGTGGCACGCGACGTCGGCGGACGCCCGGTCGTCATGGCGCGCGGGTCCGACGGGGTGATCCGGGTGTTCGCGAACAGCTGCACCCACCGCGGGGCCCTGATCTGCTCGCAACCGGCCGGGCAGACCAGGTCGTTCCGGTGCCCGTACCACGACTGGACGTTCTCCAACCAGGGTGACCTGGTCGGGGTCCCGATCCCGGACGGGTACGGGCCGGGCTTCCGGAAGGCGGACTTCGGCCTGGCGCGGCACCGCAGTGACAGTTACCGAGGTTTCGTGTTCGCCACCTTCGACCCGGAGCAGCCGCGCACCCTGACCGAGTACCTCGCGGGTGCGACGGAGTACCTCGATCTGATCGACGACCAGTCCGAGGCCGGGATGGAGGTGATCCAGGGCGCGCAACTCCACGGGGCCCGGGCCAACTGGAAGCTCATGATGGAGAACAGCGTCGACATCTACCACTTCCGGGCCCTGCACAAGCGCTACGTCGGCTACATGGAGTCGCTGGGGTCGGTGCCACCGCGACGACGAGGCGGCTTCGGCTGCGCCCTCGGACTGGGGCACGGAGCCAACGAGCTGCCACCGGCGGCGGCCCGCCCGCTCGCCTACTGGACGCCGATGTTCGGCGCCGAGGTCCGGCCGAGGATCGAGGCGACGGCGGCACGGTTCGTCGACCGGTTCGGCGCCGAACGCGCCGAACGGATCACCGGCACCAACCGCGCGGTGCTGATCTTCCCCAACCTGATGATCATCGACGCGATCGCGATCACGATCCGCAAGATCGACCCGGTCGGCGCCGGTCAGATGGCCATCACCTCGGTCGCCCTCGCCCCCAAGGACGAGGATCCGGACATCCGGGAGCTCCGCAAGAGTCACTACCTGACGTTCCTCGGCCCCGCGGGCTTCGCCACCCCCGACGACGTCGAGATCGTCGAGTCGTGCCAGCGGGGTTACCTCAACCGCACGGTCCGCTACTCGGATCTGTCGCGCGGCATGAACAAGGAGGTCCCGGAGACGACCGACGAGCTCCCCGCCCGCGAGTTCTGGCGGCAGTGGGACCGGCTGATGCACGGCGACGACGGTCACCTCGAAGTCGCCCACCAGGCCGAGACGCAAGGGGCGGAACCACGATGACCATCGAGCTGACGGTCGACGAGGCGGCCCAGGTGCGGCTGTGGCACCGAGTGAGCCAGTTCCTTTTCCGTGAGGCGCGGCTGCTCGACGAGTGGCGCCTGCTTGAGTGGTACGACGAGATGCTGACCGGCGACATCCGCTACTCGGTACCGGCCACCGACGTCCGCGACGGGACGGCCGACGCGCTCGGGCTCATCGACGACGACGCCGCCCGGCTCCGCCAGCGGATCGAACAACTCCTCAACGGCGAGGTGTGGTGCGAGAACCCCCGGTCGCGGACGAACCGAATGATCAGCAACGTGGAGATCCTGGCCGACCGGGGCACGCACCTCGACGTGGCGGCGAACGTCGTCGTGTACCGCTTCGGGCACGGGCGCTCTGACGCCTACGTCGGAAAATGCCGGTTCGAACTCGTCGTCGAGGGCGAGTCGTTCCGGATCCGAAGACGGGTCGTGGTGCTCGACCACGAGACGTTGTACGAGCACGGAAAGCTCAGCATCATCCTGTGATCGGACAGTGACGGCGGCCGGCCCCGGCAGCGCCCCACCCGTTGCCGCCGCCCAGCCGGGTCTCCCCCGCGAGGTCTACGTCCTCAGTGTCGTCGGTGGCTGCGTCATGCTGGGCCTGGGACTGGTGCTCCCGGTGCTCCCGGTGTACGCGGCGACATTCGGGGCCGGGCCCACCCAGGTCGGGGCGCTCGTCGCCCTGTTCGCGCTGATGCGGCTGGCCGCCAGCCCGTTCTGCGGCCGGCTCGGAGTCCGGTTCGGGGAGCGGCGGGTCCTGGTCTCCGGCCTGCTGCTCTGTGCGGTCTCCTCGGCCCTGACGGCGTTCGCCGGATCCTACGGGCAGCTGCTCGTGTTCCGCGGCCTCGGCGGCGTCGGCTCGGTGCTGTTCTCGGTGTCCGCGCTGGCGACACTCCTGGCGATCGCGCCGCCCGACCAGCGGGGCCGGGCCGGCGCCGTGTTCGAAGCGGGCTTCCTGCTCGGCGGGATCTGCGGACCGGCACTGAGCGGGCTCCTCGCTCTCATCACCCTGTCCGCGCCGTTCGTGGTGTACGCCGTGCTGTTGCTGGCCGCCGCGGCACTGACACTGGCGGTGCTCCGTACCGGCCGGACCTCCGGCGCGGAGCCCGGCCGTGACGTGGTCCGGCTACCGGTCCTGCTGCGGGACCGGCGCTACGTGGTGGCCTGCCTCGCGGCGCTGGCGCAGGGATGGGTCCTGTTCGGGCTGCGCGGCGCACTGGTCCCCGCGGTGATCGTGGCGTGGCGGCATGACGTGACGTGGGTCGGGTGGGCGTTCACGATCTCCGCCGCCGTCCAGTCGCTGCTGATCATGCCGGCCGGCCGGGTCGTCGATCGGGCCGGCCGCCGGCCCGCCATGATCGCCGGTACCGGTGTGGCCGCGGCGGCGATCACGGCCCTGGTGTTCGTGGACGGGTACGCCTGGCTCGTCGTCCTGCTCAGTGTGTACGCGGCGGGATCGGCGCTGCTCAACGCCGCACCGGCCGCGCTGATCGGTGACGTCGTCGCCGGCCGGGCCGGCAGCGGGGTCGCCGTCTTCTCGATGTGCACCGATGTCGGCGCCGTGATCGGACCGGTCGTCGTCGGGCTCATCGCCGAGCGGGTGGGTGTCCCGGCCGCCTTCGGCAGCGGCGCCGGGCTGCTGGTCGTCGCCTTCGTGGCGTCGTGGACGTTGACAACTGTTCGGCCAACACAAGGGAGTTGATCGATGAATCAGCCGTCTGCCCGACATGAGCGGGGTGAGGCCATGTTCCAGCAGGTCTTCGGCCGCGAACCGCGCCCGGGTTCCTACCCGGAGTTCCTGCAGATCACCGTGGAGCACCTGTTCGGCGAGATCTGGACCCGCCCGCACCTGAGCGTCGAGGAGCGCGAACTGGTCGCGCTGACCGCGGTCACGCTGGCGCGGACCGACTGGGAGCTGCGCGGCCACATCGGTGCCGCCCTGCACCTCGGGATGTCACGAGAGAAGATCGTCGAAATCATCATCCAGCTCGCCTACTACGGTGGCTGGCCGGTCGCCAACAACGGGCTGCGCGTCGCCCAGGAGGTCTTCGCCGAGCTGGACGGCGCCGCCGAGAGGGACACCGGACCGTGAACGGCGAACTGTCCTCCCTCGACCCGGCCGAGAAGGTCGACCTGTGGCGCCAGCGGTTCTTCGAGGCCCAGGCGGCCGCGGAGGAGTTCATCCTGGGAGAGCACGGCGAAGAGGGCCTGGCCGCGTGGATCCAGGCGAATTCCCGCATCACCGCGGAGCTGCTGCGAGCGCAACGGCCCGCCGGGGTGTCCGCCACCGACCACTTCATGACCCGGCTGCAGCGTCAGCTGTTGCTGTACGACTCGGCGGTGACCAGTGAGCCCCAGCCCTCGGGCACCGTCCTGCGCAACACCGACTGCGGGATCCTCCGGTACCGCAAACGGGCCGCCCGCGCCGGCGTCGTGCTGACGTTCACGTCACCGTGCCCGTACTGCCAGGAACTCAACACCGCCATCGCCACCCGCTACGTGGAACCGGACGTCACGGTGTCGTGCGAGCAGGCGGGCGACGGGTGCACCTGGCGCGCGGAGTCTCCTCACGCTCCGGGGGTTCCGGGCGCTCCGAGCGCTCCGGGAGTTCCGGAAGCTCCGGGAGTTCCGGAAGCTCCGGGAGAGGAGGCGGCCGGGTCACCGCACCGCGGACGAGCCGGTGGTTGAACCAACGGCAGTGTCGTACGGTCGTTGGCCGGTGACCGGCTGCCGTCGAGCGTCATGCCGAGTTGCCGGCCCACGGCCACACACAGGTCGAACGCCGCGGTGCGGGTCAGGTCCTGGTGATCGTTCTGGGTGAAGCACGCCGACGCCACGTTCTTGTTCTTCAGGCGCAGGTACCACGGGAACAACGATCCCAGCGCGGGCTCGGTCAGCATCGTGCGCGAGTGCACGATCGTCCCCACCGTCAGGTTGCCGAACGGGCGCTGCCTGGCGTTCATGAAGCTCTTCAGGCGTTCCTGGAAGATCTTCAGCACCGCAGGGACGTTCCCCGCGTACACCGGCATGGCGAGCAGCATCCCCTGCGCGCCCTCGGCCAGCTCGACGACGTGCTCGAAGTCGTCGTCGATCGTGCACCGGCCCACCTCGGGATCAAGGCAGGTGTCCTCGCCCTCGCACATCGCGATGCGATGGTCGATCAACCGGATCCGCTGGATCTCCGCGTCGCCGACCTCCCGGACGACGCCGGTGATCGCCGCCTCAAGCAGCGCGTCGGTCAGCGACGGGAGCCGCTTCTGCGTGCAGGACAACGCGACGATCTTCATCCGGAGGGCTCCCCTGTCCGCTCGGCGCCACCCAGGATCGGCCACCTGACGAAGCCCTTGTGGTCGCGCACCAAAGCAGCCTCAACCTACCCGAAACGGATATCGAAAAAACCACGAGCGGGCATTTTCACCGCCATCGGACCGTGACACCTCACTTTGTTCACGTGAACCGCGCCGGGTTGCCTTGGCTGGCTTACGCCTCCAGGAGAGTTTGGCATGACAAGAAGATATCCCCCTGATTTCCGTGGCGATTCCGCGTACCCCGGGATGGCCGCTCCACGCCGGGACGGCTGTGTCGAGGTGGAGAATCACCGGTAAAATCTCGGCGCCCAATCGCCCGCGGCACAAACCGAAACGGTCACCGACTCCAGACGAAGCCAAACGTGCCGGTCGGCCCTTTCACGCCGCCTTTCCATGGACAGAATCCAAATCCTCGGCAGGCGACGAGAAGCGCCAGGACGGCCGGAGGTTCCGCGAAGGCTACGGAAGCCTGTCCGTCAGCGGAAGCCGGAGGACGAACCGGGCACCACACAGTGAGTTCTCGATCGTGAGGGTTCCGCTGTGGGCGCGGGCGATGTCGCGCGAGATGGCCAGGCCGAGCCCGCTGCCTCCCGGCTCCCTGCGCCGGGCCTCGTCCAGCCGGACGAAGCGCTCGAAGACGTACTCCCGGTCCTGCGGCGCGATTCCGGCACCGTCGTCACACACGGTGACGACAGCCGAGCCCTCCACTCGTCCCACGGTGACCTCGACCCTTTTGTCCGCGTGCCGCCGGGCGTTGACCAGGAGGTTGTCGATGATCCGGATCAGCTGGATCCGGTTGCCCAGAACGTTCACATCCCGGCCCGCGTCGACGTGGACCGGCACACCCCCCACCATGGCCGTCACCTCCTTCACCACCAGCGCGCCGACGTCGATCGGCTCGTACGCGACCGGCCCCCCGGCGCGGAGCCGAGCCATCACCAGCAGGTCGTCGACGATCGTCTCCAGCCGGTCGGTGACCGCCAGCGCCTTCCTGATGGTCTCGTGCGGGTCGATGTCGGCGGGGTAGAGCACCGCCTCCTCAAGCCGGGCACGGAGACCGGCGAGCGGCGCTCTGAGCTCGTGGGAGGTGGAGGAGGCGAACCGGCGTTGCTCCTCGAACATGTCCGCGTTGTCCACAGCGAGCCCGGCCCGGCTGGCGATGTCCCCGATAAGGGAGAGATCGGCTGAGTCGTACACCAGGGAGGTCTCGTAACGGGCCAGGGTGAGCGCCCCCAGCACCCGGCGTGGCGTACGCAGCGGCGCGACGATGACCGAATGGGCACCCAGCTCCTCGTACGGCCGCCGCTGTACGCCGCCCTCCTCCTGGTCGATTCGCTCGGCCAGCTCCTCAGGGCCGAACAGCACCGCGGGGCCGCCGCGCAGCACCCGCGCCATCGGCGTCTGGGAGGTCTCAGGAAAGGCCGGAAGCGGCCCCTCCCACTGCTTGCACTCGACACCGTCCCGGCCCTGCTTGACCACGACCGCCACCCGGTCCACCCCGTCGCCGCTGGGGCCGAGCAGGTCGATCATCGCCCAGTCGGCCAGCCGGGGCACCACCAGGCGGGACAGCCGCCGCAGCGCCTCATCCACCTTCAGGGTGGAGGCCAGCACGATACTGGTCTCGGCCATCAGCGACAGCCGGTCGGTCAGCTTCTCCAGCGCCGCGAGAGCCGCCGCCTGCTCGTGCTCCACGGCCTTGTGCCGCGACAGGTCGTAGAACAGGACCACCGAGCCCATGTTCCTCCCCCCGTCCAACGGAAGCGGGGCCGCCATCACACCCACCGGGACCAGGCCCCCGGACCCGCGAGTGAACCACGCCTCCTCGCTGCGGACGTACACCCCTTCGGAAAAGGCGGCCAGAATCTGGCAGTCCTCGCGGGGGATCGAGCTACCGTCGGCGTTGCGGTGCAGCAGGTCGTGAGGGTCGACCCCGATCAACTGCCGTGCGGGACGATCGAGCAGCCTCTCGGCATACGGATTGACCAGGAGGATCTTCCCCATGTGGTCGACCACGTACAGACCCACGCGCAGCCCCTGGAACAGGGCCCTGACGAGTTCCTCGCTGAACCCGTACCTCGCCCAGTATTCCAGGTCGTCGCTGGCTGTCACGGCGGCCCCCCTTACCTACCACCTGTCCGACCCGCCCGAACGCCGAACAGTCACTTAAGGGTATGTATCTCGAAAGAGACTGCTGTGTGCATTGGGGAGATCCTTCATAGATCGTTTTCGACCTACGAGGCACATCCCCCACCACATCGAGCCGTACGGCGCGGCCGACGGGGGGTGGAGAACGGGTTCGCAGCGGCGTACAGCGCCGCGGCAGGCGGTGATCGAGGTGATCCCGGCTGCTCGGACCTGCTTACCGTACGTATCGTGGCCGCAGGCACGGTCGGCGTAGATCGGCTCCGCCGGTAAGACATCAACCTGGAAACGAGTCGGCGGCCACGTCCAGTTCGTAAAGCCCAAGGCAGGAAGACTCAAAACACACCATCCTCCGCTTCCCCTGATCTACCTCGAAGCACTCAAAGAACACCGTAAGCAACAGTTCGCCGAACACTCAGCCCCCTGGCCCGACTGGAAAGCATCACGCTCTCGCCCTTCCGCCCCGCCGGAGCACTCACGATCTCCACCGGAGCCGGAAAGCGATCCGCCATGCCACCGGCCTCGGCGACATGCGGCGGACTTGGCGAAGCAGTACCCCCCTTCACCGTCATCCTCCGGAGAGGGCCTCCACCCGTTCTTGAGCTTCTTGAGCTTCTTGAGCGCGATGTCTCGGTGGAAGGGCGGCACGTCGGCTCGTGGGCTCGTGGGCTCGTGGGCTCGTGGGCTCAGAGCGATGGGGTCGAACGCTTCATGAACGGGTTCTACCTCGCGGTACTGACGTCGACGACGCCGATGACGTTAGACACAGGGACGGTGCCGTCAACCCCCATGCGATGGTGGCTACGCGAGTCAATAGAGACATCGCGGTTGTCGCCTTGAACCCAGATACGCCCCTCCGGGACGACTACCGGCTCGAAGATGAAATTCGAAGCCCGCTCGTTGGTCACATACGGTTCATCCACCGGCTTGCCGTCAATGACCATCCGACGCTGCGGGTCGCAGCAACTGACCGTGTTCCCCGGAACACCGATAATTCGCTTGATCATGTAGCCGCCGCTTCCACCCCACGACTTCGGGGGCAGAAAGGCGATGACGTCACCCGGCTTGGGGGCGTAGGTCCCGTCGGTCACCGTACCGGTGACCACGTCACCCTCCTTGAGGGTAGGCATCATGGCCTCGCTCGGTTCGCGGTAGGACTCTCTTCCGGTCACCTTGGAAATCAATGGCTCAGGTATGACCGAGCACGCGGAAACCCCTGCGACCACAAACGAAATGATCGGTACATATAACCCGCGAAATATCACCACAGCATTATCTGGGCTAGACATCACTCCGATGACCCGCGCCTCATTACGATCTTGTAGCGGGTTGTCTGAGCCTGTTCCGCTTCGGCGAACGCCCAGGACTGTTCTCGCTGGATCCGGCTCACCACGGGCTGAGCCTCGTCCACGACCTGGGCTCGGGGACGAGGCCCAGGTAAGTGGACTCATCCAGTAGTCGTGGGGTCAGCGTGATCCCGGTGAGGTGCTCGGCCAGGAGGAACGCCGGTCCGCTGTGGAGCTCGCGGGGCGGGTGATGGACGGGATAGATCCGTTCCATGATCTCCATGAACTCGTCCGGCACCTCTGAATCTGTGCGAATCCCGATGATTTTGAGTGCACGGCAACCGTCACGACGACCTCACCTGGTACTTCACAGGTTGCTGCTGAACGCGGGTCAGGCCGACGAACACCGGGGCCACCTCGATCTCACCGATTCTGATCGAGCTGATGTGCATTACGTCTGCGACCGTACCGAGCCGGTCGAACGAAGCTCCACACGCTTGCGTGAGCGGGTTGTAGCCCTGGCGGACAGCACGTTCTGAGGCACTCGATCGGGCAGGCCGGTGTGATCATGTGAATGGTGTTGGTCATCGCCGTGGTTGAGGTCCGGTCAGATGGCGGCGTGATGGGAAGCGCTCGACGCGGGCCGCGAGTTCCTCGGCGGTGTCTGCGGTAAGCGTGGTCGTACGGCCCTGGAGGGCGAACCACCGGTACGCGAACGGGTTGTAGAGGAACGCCCAGGCGGGGAACCGCTCACGGAGAGCGCGTAGCGCTGGGGGCGCGGTGCTCATGAAGCAGACAGAGGCAACTCGCCCCAGACCGTTCGACCGGCGGCGTCGCCTTTGACTTTCCCATGCGCCGGTAAGGGCGGTCATGAGGTAGAGCCCTCGGCCGACACCGCAAGTACATGAACGAAGTGTCCCGGGGGTCGCCTCTGGAACGCTTCATTGCCGACCTCCGTTAATAGCGCCACTTTTCGCACGTGTGCTGGTAATGGCCAGTGTTGTCGTCAGTCCATATCCCGTGACCGGGAAGTCTTGATGTCAACACCAGCCCCCACCCACCGTGGAGGAGCTCACGGCTACTTCGTAGTCGTCGCCGTACTTCCCGCTCTCCACTTCCAGGAACCAGACCGAGAGGTCGACGTCCCTGCCGCCGACGGACTTGGCGAAGCAGTTCACCCCTTCGCCCTCGTCCTTCGGAGAGGGCTTCCAGCCATCCCTGATCGCGGCGTCTCGATAGAAGGACAGCACATCGGCTGCCGGGCCCGAAGCGCGATAGGACTGCCCGACATTCACCACCCGGCCGTCGTCGTGGCAATCGGAGACACGTTCCCCCTTGGGCGTCGCGGTCACCGGATGAGCATCGAGAATGCTGAGCGTGGCCAGGGAGGCGGCGAGCCGGTCATCCTCATCGACACACACCTCGGGAAGCATCCGGAGGAAAAGAGCGACCAGGGCAGCGCCCCCCAGGCAGATGGTCACAAGCACCACGATCGTCGAGCGCTTCATGATTGGGAGCCTAGGCTCCCCGCTCACCCACCGAGGAAGCGTGCTCCGAACGCATCACGACCATGGCTCCACCCGCGATCACCTCATCGCGAGTGAACGGCGTTGCACAGGTCGGCGAACTCACGGCCTGGCCGGACAGTAGATGCGGGCTGGTGGCGTGTGATCGTGTGAAGCGGTGTCGCCGTACGTCGCCCAGCGTGACCGGTCGACGGCAGCGGCTCGCCCGCTGATCTTTCATCGCGGTCGGAGGCGATCACCCATGACAGGAGAGCGAGTGCCGAACCGGTGCCTTCCCTCGATGCGATACCCCGGTGGGATGGACAAAGTTTCTATGTCCGGATAAACCCACTATGTGGATGACAAAGATTCTCAACTCCCCAGTAAAGCCAGCCGTCGTACCTTCCTCTCTGTCTCCGCGGCCGCGGCGGTAACCGCAGGCGTGACCCTCAACGGAGGCCCGGCTGTAGCAGCGGGCTCGGCGCGCCCAGCCGGTCCCGGCAGGCCCGTCACCAAGCAGCGCCCCGACGCCGAACTACGCGCCCTGCTACGAAACATCGACGAGCGACGCATCGAGGCCACCGTCCGCAAGCTCGTGAGCTTCGGCACCAGGCACACCCTCTCCGCCCAGGACGATCCGAACCGCGGTATCGGCGCCGCCCGCGACTGGATCTTCGCCGAGATGAAGAAGTACGCCGCGGCGTCCGGCGGGCACATGACCGTCGAGTTGCAGTCCTACGTCCAGCAGCCCGCCACCCGGATCCCCACCGCCACCACCATCACCAACGTCGTCGCCACCCTGCGCGGCTCCGTCACCCCCGACCGGATATACGTGGTGTCAGGCCACTACGACTCACGGGTCACCGACGTCATGAACGCCACAGCGGACGCGCCGGGCGCCAACGACGACGCCTCCGGCGTGGCCGTCGCCATGGAACTCGCCCGCGTCATGGCCACTCACCGGCCCAAGGCCACCATCGTCTTCGCGGCCGTCGCCGGGGAGGAGCAGAACCTGTACGGCGCGAGATACATGGCCGGGCAGTACAAGGCCGCGACCGCCGACGTGCAGGCGATGTTCACCAACGACATCGTCGGCAGCAGCACCGCCGACGACGGTACCCGCGATCCCCGTACCGTCCGGCTCTTCGCCGAGGGCGTGCCCACTGCCGAGACCCCCGCCCAGGCGAACACCCGCCGTTCGGTCGGCGGCGAGAACGACTCGCCCTCCCGCCAGCTCGCCCGCTTCGTCACGAACGTCGCCGACAACGATGCCACCGGCATGAACATCCGGATCATCTACCGCCGTGACCGTTACCTGCGCGGCGGAGACCACATCGGCTTCCTCGAACAGGGCTATCCCGCCGCCCGCTTCACCGAACCCAACGAGAACTTCGACCACCAGCACCAGGACGTACGCGTCGAGAACGGCAAACAGTTCGGCGACCTCCCCGAATTCTGCGACTTCGCCTACATCGGCCGCGTCACCCGTGTCAACGCCGCGACCCTCTGGTCACTCGCCCAGGCCCCCGGCACCCCCAAGGACGTCAAGGTCCGTACCGACCAGCTCACCAACGACACCGACCTCATCTGGACTCGCGGCACCGAACCCGACCTTGCCGGCTACGAGATCGTCTGGCGCGAGACCACCAGCCCCGACTGGACCCACGTCATCCCGGTCGGCGACGTCACCGAAGTGCGCGTCGACCTGTCCAAGGACAATGTCTTCTTCGGTGTACAGGCCGTCGACAAAGCCGGGCACCGTAGCCCCGCCGCCTTCCCCGTACCTTCCTGACCTTGCGAAGGCAGGGCACCTCACACTGGCCAAGCCGAGAAAGCCGAACTCACCGAGCTGTGACGTAAGAACAGGCAGCCGGGATCCTCGTACGGGTGGCGGCGCACCTGAGAATGTCGACGTCCTCATATGACAAGCACGGGTAAGCCCGCCGCATTACTGCGGCGGGCTCTCAGAACCGTGCGGGAAAATCCTCACCGAACACGGCTCAGGTAAGCTTCTCAGGCGTGCTGCGCCTCTGCGGCGACGGACGAGTGGCATGCGATGGTCAGCGGCGAAGTGTCACCGGGCACAGATCGGTGAATCGGCTCCATCAACCCTGGATATTGATGTAGGGGTCCCAGTAGTAGTAACCCTGCTTTTCGCCTTTGTGGTTGAGAATCATGAAGCTGAAGTTGTAGGTGACCGTCCCCGTGTCCAGGACCTCGGACTCCCAGTAATAGCTGTTGATTTTCTGGGTGGTGGGGTTCAACGGGTCCTGACTGCTCGGCTGCGGCTCGTTGAGGACCACCGCCCTCGGCACGGGAGTGCTGATCAGATTCTGTCCGGACAGGGCGTTGAACCTGTAGAGGATGCTGGTGTAGTCGGAATTCAGAGACAGTGTCGTCTCACGCCACCTGATGATGTCCGTGGGGGAGGCGTTGACCACCAACTCACTGCCCGGAGTGCCCCCGAGCTGGTTCTGCCGGGTCGTCATGTAGATCAAACTACTGCTGTCGGGAATCGACGTGGGGCTGTTCGGGTCGTTGTTCCTGCCATATTTTCCGAGAATTGTTTCCGCGTCGATGGCGATGAGGACGTTAATGAACTCCGACATACAGAAATTCTCCCTGTGGTGTCCGAAAAGGCAGACCGTAGTCCAGAATCCTGCAATCACGACTTGACTGAAAATCGCCCGCACTGAAGATCTTGCCGACCCGGTGAACCATTGTCAAGATTCGCGAATCAAGATCCTTGGACGGGATTCCCATTAGGACACCCAATAAAGGCGCCATGAGTCGCGCTTCTTTCTTTTAAGGAACACAGGAAACGTCGTTCCGTAGTGCCCCTAAGCGCCAGGCCCCGCACCGCCGAGTCGATCGGCCAATGGGAACCATGATGAGCATCGAGACCAGAATGGCGGACTGGAAGGCGGGCGCCGCTCGGGGTTCCACGAACGGGGATGCCCCTGGCGGGGACAGGCATTGCTCCCCGCGCACGCGGGGATGGCCATGCGGCTCGTCCTGGCGGGGGTGTGTGGCCGCTCATGGAGAGGACCGAGGTGACTCGCCCCAGACCGTTCGGTCGGTGGTTCATCGCACGTTTTCGGACGGCAGCCCGCCCTGGGACGCCGGAAACCCGTATCGCGACGCCCGCAAGTACGCGGTCAACGTCAACACCGGCCAGACCCGCCAGGTGGCTCGCTACCCGGAAAGCCGGAAGATGATGCGGCTGGTTCTGCCCGGGGTCGCGAGCCGATAAGCCCGGGGCGGTCGGCGCTTGGTGACGCCGCCGACCGCGGTGGACGTGCGGACGGGCAAAAGCGGGGAGCCGTTCACGCTTCGCGAGGACGGACCGAACGTGATGCCGGGGTACGTCAGAGCCTCCATCGAACCCGGCACGGTTCAGCGCGCCGAGAACCCCCAACCCCGCGCGTACATGCCGGAGTTCACCGGAGCGCCTGGCTCAGGCCGAATCGGGAGAGGACTCGATCGACTTCCTCCTCATCGGCGCCCTCGATGTCGATGACGTCGTCCACGTACAGGTCAAGGTGTGCGAACCGGGGCGCCAGTTCAGCCAGCGTGGCCAGCGGATCACCCTCACAGTCCACCTGATCGATCGTCAGGTTCCCGATGGACAGCTGTTCGAGCTGAGGAAGGACCGAGGAATCCGCAAGGGCCGAAATCAGCTCATACGAGGTGGCATCGAAATCAGCCTTGCTGAGGTCCAGTTTTTTAAGGCCGGGGAACTGGGAGGCGTCAAGGTCGTCAAGTTGATCAAGCGAGCAGAGGCAGCCAAAAATGTCACTGCCGATTTCAACTTCCAATGATACCAGGCCAGAAGTCCATCCGAGACTGAAAATTGAGCCGTCGGAGATGACGGGGCCCCGGACCCGAAGGTGGGTCAGACCGTTGTGGTTCACGGAGTGGAACAGGAACGCCCCTTCGAGTTCCAATGTACGTAAGGCGGGCAGCGCGTCCCATATGTCGGCCTGAACAAGCCCTTGCTTATGGTATTCCAAAGGATCGATCCGATTGCCCGTTGATCCCTCGCTTGGCTCAAACAGGTACTTGAAGCCGTAGCCGAAGTACATGCGCTCCAGCCGGGGGCGTTGCCGACCGGCAAGCGAGATCGCGGCGCGCTCGGCGGAGTGGTGGTAGTCGGTGAGATGTAGTTCGAGTGCGCGCAGCCGGTGGCTGGTGGGGTGGGAGAGCAACGCGTCGATCAGCGCGCCTTCCCACCGTTCGGCGTCGGCCGGGTCGATCTGGGTAGTACGCGGGTGATCCGTCAGGAGCCGTTCCACCAGCTCTTGGCGCTGCGGTCGGGTGTCCTTGGCCAGGCGGAAACACGCCTCGTCGATAAAGCCACGGAACCAGGTGAACTGCCAGGAGCCGTCCTCCCGCAGCCCATCCAGTCCCAGTCGCCGTTCCACTTCCTCATAGACCGCGGCCAGTTGGGCCTGGTCCCCGTCCCCGCTCTCACAGCGATGCTCCAGCCGGATCGCCTCGCCCCGCGGGTCGCCCGCCCCGGTCAGCAAGTCCGCGTAGGCGAGCCATGCCTCCCAGTCATCCGTCTCCGGAACCGCGATATCGAAAAAGTGCACGTCATTCTCCAGGTCTTACCGGTCTGGGCGGGCCGTCGTCAACGACACCGTACTTGAGGCCCCCGACACACGGTTCCCATCCCCAGATCAAGGCCTGTGGTTCCACCTCCTCACCCCGCTCGCGACCGGGCACATTCGGTTTCGCTTTCGACTCGTCGGCGCGGAGTACAGAAATATGCGAGGCAGACGAGATGACAGACCGTCGCCCCTCCCCCGGTTCTCATAAAAACAGACGTCTTTGATCCGCTGTGGCGCCCGGAGAAACTAGGCCGCGGTCGACTTCGGCCCTCCCGGCAATGCCTCCGCTTCGAGAAACAACTTGATCAGCATCCACGTATCAACCGCCCTTACTGTCCAAGCGGCCTCGGGCAGGCGTATGCTGTATTCTCGGTCAATTCCCGTTGGCCACGTAAAAACCACATACTCATCAGCCTGCCAGAAGACGTGACAAGTCGAGCAACTCCGAAGGTAGGAAACCATTCCTGCTCATCAGAGAACGATATTCGCTCGGGGCGTTTGTACTGCTCAGCTGCTGTGATCAGGTACAGGACCAAACCGCCGACCTTCCGCTTTTCAGGCGGACCAATCACCCTGGCCGGGTAGCGGAGACCGTGGTCAGAGGGTGGTGGACGGTAGCCGAAGTGAGTCCGCGCGTGGGGACGCTGCTGTCACCTTGATCATGATCACAACATGGCGCGTTCCCTCCAGGGTGCTTTACACCCCTTCGGCTGACCTGCCCTCCTGGCGATCGGTGACGATCGCGAGGAGGCCCGGGTTGGCGCTGGCGGAGTTGCGCGTGGTCGAGCAGCGGTACCGATCACCTTGAGCCGACGGTCACCCCCTTGTCGCTACCGCGGTATCGCAGGCAGATCCCACACCCGCATCAGGTAGTCGTCAGAGACCGTGACCGCGACCTGCCGACCACCTACCTGAGTGACAGCCACTGTCTTAACGGCATCGGTGTGACCAGTCGCCGGCTTGCCCAGCAGCTGACGTGTGGTCAAATCCCACACCCGCACCGTGCCGTCCAGGTCGCCGGTGACGGCGATCGGCCGACCGTCCACCTGAACGACCGCCACCGCAGGGACAACACCGACGTGGCCGCTCAGTTGTCCCAGCAGGTGATGGGTGGTCAGGTCCCACACCCGCACGCTGTCGTCCGAACCTCCGGTGACAATGACCCGCCGGCCGCCCACCTGGCCGAGCGCTATTGCTTCCAGGGAGTTGGTGTGGCCGATCATCGGCTTGCCCACCAGCCGACGCGTGGCCAGGTCCCACACCCGCACCGTTTCGTTCCGGCCGCCGGTGATGACAACCGTCCTCCCCTTCACCTGGGTGATCGCCACCGCACTGACACTCTCAACGGTGTCACCGGTTATCGGCTCGCCCACCGGCCGCCGCGTGGCTAGATCCCACACCCGCACCGCGCCATCCGCGCCGCCGGTGACGACGACCGTCCGTCCCTTCAACTGACCGACCACCGCCATGTTGCCGGTGTGGCCGTTCATCGGCTCACCCACCTGTTGATGCGTGGCCAGGTCCCACACCCGCATCGTGCCGTCCACGCTGAGCGTGATGGCGATCGATCGGCCGTCCACCCGAGCGACCGTCACCGACGAAACCATGATGGTGTGGCCGATCATCGGCTTGCCCACCAATCGACGCGTAGTCAGGTCCCACACCCGCACTATGCCGTCCAGGTCACCGGTGACGACGATCGGCCGCCCCGCCAACTGACCGACCGCCGCCGATGCGACGGGGTCGCGATCCCACGTCAGTTCTGGCTCCTCCACCGTCGGACTCTTGGCGATCGGCCAGAAGATCACGGCAAGTGTGATGGCAGCCGCACAGGCGATGCTCGCTGTGATCCACATGACACCGAGACGTCGACGGGGATGCTTCGGTGAGAACGGCGAATAGGACGTGGACGAAGGAGGCAATTGATCAGGAGGGGTCACCACCGCTACATGATCGCCAATAAAGAGCAGAATCAAGCTGGCTATCGGCTTATCGGCTGATCACCCGAGCCGTCGCAAAGGCCACAAGCCGCCTGTGATCATATGGGTGATGCTGATCATCGCCGCGATTGAGGTCTGGTCATGGGGCGGCGTGACTGGAAGCGCTCGACGCGGGACGCAAGTTCCTCGGCGGTGTCGGCGGAGTTCAGCGGGAAACGACCTGCGCCCGAACCCCGGGCAGATCGTCGAACGCGGCGGAGGAATCCATTGTGATCACGATTCTGGTGGTGGTGGCCGCCGTCGCGGCGGTCAGCAGATCGTACGCTCTCCACGTCTTTCCCGACCGGCGCACATGTACAAGGAGACAAGCGTGAACTCTGGCAACGTCCACCGTGTACTCCTCAACCGGAATCAATGCCAGAACTTCATCCACGAAAGCCTGTCGCCCGGAACGGCGCGCCGCGTCCGCCAGCTCTACGCCGACGAGCAACTCGGCCACGGTAATCGCGGCGATCGCCACGTCGCCGGCATCTCCGATCACCGCGTCCACGGATGCCCTGCCCCGTTCCGCCGCGATCAGCACGCCGGTGTCCAGGATCAGGCGTCGGGCCACGTGCTCCTCATCTCGTCGTCGACCACTTCCCGGGCCGCCACGACATCGGCCTCGAAAGCGGCGTCCAGTGTCACCGAGGCTCTGGCCAGGAAGGCTTTGACCATACGTCCCGGCGCCGTGGGCGCGGGACCGATCATCGCGATCCGCTTGCCTCCCCGAGTAACCACGATCGTCTCCCCCCGCTCCGCCTCGTCCAAAACGACCGCGAAGCTGCGAGATGCCTCGGTAGCAGTCATTACCTTCATGAAATCAGACTGCCTGATTTTTAACAGAGATTCGTTGATCGTTCTTGCTGGTCGTTGAACACCCCTGGACCACAGATGAAAGGGGCATACGACTTTTCTGTTAAGAGGTAGCCCGTCCGTGACGAACCGATCTGCGAGGGACGGCGCTGGTGACCGCGCAAAGCGACGTTGCGGTACGGGACCGCCGCATGAGCCACCGGTGTCCGGCTCGATGCCCGCCGGTTGCCGCGAACCCACTCCAGGTTCCTGCTGAAGAAACCCGTCCCACTGGGCGAACATCGACTTCGACGGCGCGAGACTCGAAGTGATCCAGACCCTCAGCGTGTCGAGGGCCGCCGTTCGTCCGACCCAGGACCAACGACTTCGAGCGCACTGCAAACAGCAGTTCGCCGAACGCTCCGACCGCTGGAACGACTGGGAGGAACACAGCCTGGTCTTCCCATGCCGACGCGGAATGCCCATGGAGCCGGACAACCTCAGCCGAAGCTGGGGAGCCATCCGCAAGGCCGTCGGCCTCGGAGACATGCGCTTTCACGACCTCCGCCACACCTGCGTGACCCTGCTGCTCAACCTCGGCGTCCCGCCCCAGGTCGTCCGCGACATCGTCGGCCACAGCGACATCGAGGTGACCATGACCATCTACGCTCACGTCTCCCTCGACGACAAACGCAGCGCCCTCAAACGTCTCGGTGACGCCCTCACATAAACAAGATTCATTCTTGGACGCCCCGGCTACAGCCGGGGCGTCCTTTTTATAGCCGGTAAGACCGGAGGCGGCGGTCCTGTCCAAAAGCAGGTGACCGTCAAAGCTGACCTGTCGGGAGCTCAGGTGTGATCGCTAGGGTGACGCCGTGATCACCAAGCCACCTGGATGGCCGTTTTTGACCGCAGTCTCAGCCGTAGGGCTCGTACTTCTGTACTGGGCCAGCGCCCCTTACAGGTACATCATCGAGATGTCGCTGTTCTTCGTCTTTGCTGTAACCCCACTGGCCCTGATCTGGACCGTTCGCATCATCCTGGCCGGACGCAAGGACGCGGACGCGGTCTCCGGCCGCATACGACGCTGGTTCCTCCCTTGGATCGTCCTCGCGGTGATCCTGGCCACAATCGTTGTCGACGTCCCCTTCTGGGTGCGCTTCACGATCTCCAAACCGAGCATGGAGGCGTTCGCCAAGACGGTGACAGAGGAGACGACCATCAACGACTCCTGCCGATGGCTGGGCCTGTACCGGGTGTGCTGGGCATCTCCCTACTCGACCATAGACGCCGAGACACTTCCCGGCAGCGCCGCCCTCAGCACCGAGGAATGGGCCATTCATAGCAATACCGGCTTCGTCTGGTTACCTAAAGGCCAACCCGAGGGAACCATGGATGACAGCTACCGGCATCTCGGCGGGAACTGGTACGGCTGGCGTGGCTGGGACAACTGGTGACCACCGGCCTGCTCTCCACACGGTGGGGTAACCCATTTCAACGGGCGCCCGAAGTCATCACCTCGAATGAGCACTACAGCGGCAACTCGCCCACGCAATCGGCATACCCTCACCCGGGACATCAAGAGCCCGGGGCCAATCTCACCTCGCGCTCAACACCGTTGCTGTCACCGGACATCAAAAAGCCCCGGGCCGTTGTTGGCTCGGGGCGTTTTTCCTGCTCAATCAGTGTGGTCAGGGGCGGGGTCGAACCGCCGACCTTCCGCTTTTCAGGCGGACGCTCGTACCGACTGAGCTACCTGACCTCGGTGGTGGATCGAACACCTACCAGAGCGGTCCTGACGGGACTTGAACCCGCGACCTCCACCTTGACAGGGTGGCGAGCACTCCAAACTGCTCTACAGGACCTTGCTTCCGGGGCTTTTGTCCCGGTCGTTCTTGCCTCGCTTAGCCTACCAGTTTTCCGGAGGTCTTCGACCTGCCGTTTCCCTGGCGAGCCTTGGCTCGGCCGTGCCCCCAACGGGATTCGAACCCGTGTCGCCGCCTTGAAAGGGCGGTGTCCTAGGCCACTAGACGATGGGGGCTCAAGACTCTCGTCTCGTTCCGTTGCCGTCTTCCGCTGGAGACCTCTGAAGCATAGGGGACTTTTGCCCCCGATGCCAAAGCGGTTTGCGGCTTACGGCGTCGGTGTGACGGTGACAGACCCCGTTGGAGACGGGGCGATCGTCGGCACAGGAGAAATTGTACGGCCAGGGTCGGTCTCAACGTGACGCTGGATCTGAACCGACTGCTCGCCGAGCCCTCCCAGGGTGATGTCGTCCCAGGCCCGCAGGCGGTGCGTGGTGGCGTCGAAGTACAGAACGGAGGCCTCGACGGGGGTGGGCTCGTCGTGTTCGAGGGCCCGGAGACCGGCTCCGCCGGTGGATCCCTGGACCAGGAGGCGGGTGCCGGAGGGCAGCAGTTCGGTGGACCGCTGGTGCGAGTGCCCGGCGAGGACCATCGGGGCCGCGCCGGAGAACCCCTTGGCGATCGTCGGGTCGTGGACGGCGACCAGGTCGACCTGCTTGGGCAGCTTCGCCAGCTCGGCGGCCCGCGAGTTGCCGAGGGCGGCGAGCGATTCGAGGTTGGAGTCGACGGAGACGGACTTGTCCGGGGTGAAGCGGGGGTCGCCCATGCCGTAGATGCGCAGCCCCGCCACGGTCTTGGCCTGGCCGTCGAGGACGACCGCGCCCTTCTGCCTGGCCACGGCCCGCTGGGTGGTCATGGAGTCGTGGTTGCCCCTGACGAAGACGTACGGGACGCCGAAGGTGCCGATCTCGTCGGTGAACCTGTCCTCGGGGCTCGTGCCGTGGTCGGTCAGGTCGCCGGTGTCGATGATCGCGTCGATCTTGAACTGGGCGGTGACCGAGCGGATGAGGTTCCAGGCGATGGGGCTGAGGTGGATGTCGGAGACGTGCAGCACCCGGATCGAGGTGGGGTCGGCGTCGTAGACCGGCAGGGCGGAGACGACGTCGTAGAGCTGGGAGACGTTGTTGACGAGCTTGGCGAGCTGGACCCGGTAGGACTCGAACCTGGTCACGATCGACTCGGCGTCGCCGACCAGGGACGGCGCTCCGGCCAGCAGGCCGGTGTACTTGGGCTCCACCACGGAGTCCGGCCGGAAGGTCAGGGCGATGGCGGCTCCCGTACCGGCGATCGCGACGGTGATGCCCAGCAGGCCCGCCAGGGCCGGTCCCGGCCGGCGGAAGACGATCAGGGACGTCACCAGGGCGCCCGCCAGGCCGCAGAGCGCGGCGCGCAGGATCAGCGTCCTGACGCCGGTGCCCAGCTCCTCCTCCAGGAGCGCGGGGAGCCGGTCGGCGGAGAACCTCGGGTCGTCCAGGAACCCGCGGGCACGGTCGGGGTTGATGTTCTCCAGGGTCACCCGGAGGCTGACGGGGCCGTCGTGGGTGTCGAACAGAAGTGTGCCGAAAGGGTGAGCGTCGACGACGGTCTCCCCGGTCCACGAGGGCTCCGCGGACATGCCGAGCTCCACCGGGCCGACGTTGGACCGTACGGGCCCGCCGAGCATGATGCCGAGCCACGCGCCGGCCAGGGCGACGGCGGCGACGGCCACGCCACGGGCGATGCGCCCGGTGGCGAGACGACGGACACCATGGGTCCAATCAGCGAATTTCATGCGCCTCCACCTCTACCCGGGGTCACGGGGCAGAATGACTGGTGTGATCGAGATCTCGCGGGAGAAGTTCGAGGAGCTCGTGGCCGAGGCTCTGGACACCATTCCCCCCGAGCTGACGAAAGTCATGGACAACGTGGTGCTCGTCGTCGTCGACGACCCACCCGAACCGGATCTTCTAGGCCTCTACACGGGTATTCCGCTCACCGAGCGGGGCGACTGGTACGCAGGAGTGTTACCCGACCGGATCGAGATCTACCGCAAGCCGATCTGCTCGATCTGCGAGACCGAGGAGCAGGTCATCGAAGAAGTGCAGATAACCGTCGTCCATGAGATCGCCCATCATTTCGGCATTGATGATGACCGGCTGCACGAGCTGGGCTGGTAAGTAGCCCCGCACAGCACGTCAAAGCCCTCCTTTCCGGAATGTCGCGGCTTATCATTACAGTTTGCATGCGCTTGATTGCTTTCGGTTGCGCGGCGGCCCGACAACAGGCACCGTAGGTTACACAGTGAACACCCACAGTCAGTGTGCCTGCGAGCTCAGCGGAGTCCTATGGCGGCGACAAAGTCCGGCCGACTACCCGGGCGGCACCGCCGTCCGGCGGAACGCCAAGCGACCTACGGCGAGGTCATCGCCATCCGGGAGTTCCGCGCGCTCTGGCTCGGCCAGGGGCTTTCCCTCCTCGGCGACCAGCTCTCACGAGTGGCGCTGTCCGTCCTGGTCTTCGAACGGACGGACTCCCCCCTGGCGACGGCCTCGGTCTATGCCCTGACCTACCTGCCGCCGATCATCGGCGGACCGCTTCTCGCGGGGCTCGCCGACCGCTACGCCCGGCGGCGCATCATGATCGCCTGTGACGTGCTCCGGGCCGCCCTGGTCGCGCTCATGGCGGTTCCCGGCGTCTCGTTCGCCATGCTGTGCGTGCTGGTCTTCTGCGTGGTGCTGCTCAGCGCGCCGTTCTCCGCGGCGCGGGCGGCGCTGCTGCCGGAGTTGCTCAAGGGCGACCGCTACGTGGCGGGCTCCGCCCTGCAGAACATGACCAACCAGGGCGCGCAGATGCTCGGCTTCGCCGCCGGCGGCGTCCTGATCATGGGAATGGGCCCGTACCGCGCGCTGGCGCTGGACGCGGCGACCTTCCTGGCCTCCGCGCTCATCATCGTCTCGGGGGTACGGCGGCGTCCCGCCCCCATCCCCGCCGACGAGAACCGGCCCTCGATGTGGACGATGACCCGCGCCGGCGCCAGGCTGGTCTTCGGCGACCCCCGGCTGCGTACGCTGGTGCTCTTCGCCTGGCTCTGTGGCTTCTACGTGCTACCCGAGGGGATCGCGACCCCGTACGCCGCGGAGCTGACCGGGAATCCCCAGCAGCTCTCGCTGGTCACCGGTCTGCTGATGGGCGCCATGCCCACCGGTACGGTCGTCGGCGCGTTCCTGTACAGCCGCTATGTCAGCCCATCGAACCGGTTGCGATCGATGGGCTGGATGGCGATGCTGACCTGCGCGCCGCTGATCCTGTGCGCCGCGCAGCCACCGCTTCCTGTGGTGCTGCTGTTGTGGTTCGTCTCGGGCCTGGGTGGGGCCTACCAGCTCGCGGCCAACGCCGCGTTCGTGCAGTGCGTCCCCGCCGAGCAGCGGGGACAGGCCTTCGGCCTGGTCCAGTCGGGCCTGCTGGCCTCTCAGGGCGTCGGCATCCTGGTCGGTGGGGCCGCGGCCGACCACCTCGGCTCCGAGCTGGTGGTGGCACTGGCCGGCGCGGCCGGACTCGCCGTGGCGGCCGCGCTGGCCGTGCTCTGGAAGGGGTCCCGCGGGGAGATCATCGAGAGGGTTCGCGCGGAGGCGACCTCCTGACTCACGCCTGGGGGCGGGTGTCGTCGTCCTGCCTCGGCACCGTGCCGTACGGGGCCTGGTGGGCGGAGTACTCCGGGGCCGGCGGGTACGGCTGGTGCGGCGCGCGGTGCTGGTTGGTGGCCTTGGCCCAGCCCTGCTCGGCCTTGGTCCTGGCGTCCACCCAGATCGGGTTGTCCTTGTTCTTGTCGATCACGTCCTGCAGGACCGACCTGTCCTTGCTCTCCTCGGGCAGGAGCACCCAGCCGATCGCGTACACCGCCACCCCGAGACCACCGAAGAAGGTGGCGACGGCGAGGGCCGCCCGGATGATGTTGGGGTCCACTCCGATGTAGCGTCCGAGACCGGAGGCCACACCCGCGACGATGCGCCCGTCCCTGGTCCGCTGGAGCTTCTTGACGCCGGTGAAGTCGTTTTCGTTCATGTCCTCAGACTGCCCGAGAGCGAGGCTTCCTCACATCGGGATTCCCCCTGGCACGACCCTGACCTGTACCCCTCCCGTGGCCGTACGCGACCCTGACGTCCGTCCCACCCGTACCGGTAATACCCTGACAGGGCCGAGAGAGAGGGAAGCCCATGGACGATCTCCTGCGCATCGACGACACGCTCTCCGAGGAGCAGCGCCTCATCCGCGACACCGTCCGGGAGTTCGTCGCGGACCGGATCCTCCCCCACGTCGGCGACTGGTTCGAGGAGGCGATCTTCCCCGCCCGCGAGCTCGCCCCGGCGCTCGGCTCGCTCGGCGTGCTGGGCATGCACCTGGAGGGGTACGGCTGCGCGGGCCTCGACGCCGTCTCGTACGGCGTGGCCTGCCGCGAGCTGGAGGCGGGTGACTCCGGGCTGCGGTCGTTCGTGTCCGTGCAGGGCTCGCTCGCGATGTTCCCGATCTGGAAGTACGGCTCCGCGGAGCAGAAGGACGAGTGGCTCCCCCGGATGGCCGCGGGCGAGGCGATCGGCTGCTTCGGCCTGACCGAGCCCGACCAGGGTTCCGACCCCGCAGGCATGCGTACCCACGCCAAGCAGGACCCCTCGGGTGACTGGGTCCTCAACGGCTCCAAGATGTGGATCACCAACGGCTCGATCGCCGACGTCGCCGTGGTCTGGGCCCAGACCGAGGACGGCGTCCGCGGCTTCGTGGTGCCCGCGGACACCCCGGGCTTCAGCGCCCCGGAGATCCACAAGAAGATGTCCCTGCGGGCCTCGGTGACCTCGTCGCTGTACTTCGACGACGTACGCCTGCCCGCGTCCGCCGTACTGCCCGGGGTGCGTGGCCTGAAGGGCCCGCTGTCGTGCCTGTCCGAGGCCCGTTTCGGCATCGTGTGGGGCGTGGTGGGCGCCGCCCGCGCCTGCCTGGAGTCGGCCGTCGACTACTCCACCTCCCGCGTCCAGTTCGGCAGGCCCATCGGCGGTTTCCAGCTGACCCAGGAGAAACTCGCCTGGATGTACGTCGGCGTGGGGCAGTCACAGCTCACCGCCCTCCACCTGGGCCGCCTCAAGGACGCGGGGACCCTCTCCCCGCGCCAGGTCAGCTTCGGCAAGCTCGCCAACGTCCGCGCCGCCCTGGACATCGCCCGCCAGGCCCGCTCCATCCTGGGCGGCAACGGCATCACGCTGGAGTATCCGGTGATCCGGCACATGAACAACCTGGAGAGCGTCCTGACGTACGAGGGGACCGAGGAGATCCACACCCTCGTACTCGGCGAGGCCCTGACCGGCATCCCCGCCTACCGCTGATCTTCTCCGGGACTCGTCCGTGGCTCCTTGTCCGTAACTCCTCTCCAGGGCTCATCGGCGGCCGGGGTCCCGCTGGGGGATCTTCTCCGGGACTCACCGTCGGCGTGGGTGCCACTGAAGCGCCTTCTCCGGGGCTCACCGTCGGCGAGAGTGCCGCTGGGGCAGCCCGGAGGGACGCCACTCGGGGGCCTGGGCCGCCCTGCCGAGCTCGGCCTCCCAGGAGACGCCCGTACGCAGGTAGAAGCGGAGCAGCTCGGCGCTGGCGCGGGCGTCGGCCAGCGCGGCGTGGGCCCCGAGGAGCGGGATTCCGGCGCGCTCGCAGCAGGCGGCGAGTGTCCATCTGCCGTCGGGGATGAAGGCGGGCGCCAGCCGCTGCGTACACAGGGTCTCGGTCACCCACTCGCTGCCGGGGAGGCTCCGCAGGAAGCGCAGGTCGAAGGAGGCGTTGTGGGCCACCAGGACCCGGCCCGCGACCCGCCGCCAGATCTCGTCCAGCAGCTCCTCGATCACCGGCGCGCTCTGGACCATCGCGTTGGTGATGCCGTGGACGTGGACGGCCCCGGTGCCGCGCCGGGGGTTGACCAGCGAGTGCCACTCGTCGACGGTCTCGCCCCCGGCGTCCAGCGAGACGAGCGCGATCTCACAGATCCGGTCCCCCCTCGACGGCGAGAAACCTGTGGTCTCCACGTCGACCACGACATACCCTGGGCGCGTGGAGACATGGGAGGTGAAGGCGGGCTCAAGCCCCGAGCTCGTCATGCCTGCCACTCTAGGAGCCGCTCCCGCCCTCCACCGGCCGTTCCGCAAACAGATGACCATGAATGGGCCTGGCGACGGACGTTAGTGGACACTATCCTCGGTACGCTGTCACCTGCGGGGCGTTAGCTCAATGGTTAGAGCTGCGGACTTTTAATCCGTAGGTTCTGGGTTCGAGTCCCAGGCGCCCTACCACTCCCGATCAGGAACTTAGGCTCTGACCTGGGCCTTTGGTCTTGTTGATCTTATACCGTCCATGCAACTGGACGCGGCCGTCCGCCGGTGGTCCCGGAATATGCGCGGAATGGGATCACTGGCGTTTCCCCAGGTCGGCACGAGCGTTCCGAGTGCGGCGGCTGGCACTCAGCGTGGTCCGTGTTCCGGACCACCGAGCGGCGGAGCTGAGGGCCGTGCCCGGCGTGTTCGTTGTGTGCCCGTCAGGAGGGGCACCAAGGGGGACTCACGGACAGAGCGGAAACGCCTTTTACCTGGGCCGCAGCAGTTCACGGGGACACACGCCGCGATACCGGTTGCGACGATGGCGGGTCGGCTGGAAGCCCCTATCGGGAGTAGGATCCATTATTGCGAGAATGTCGCAATAAGGTGTCCGGTGGAGCTGTGATGTTCGCGAAGGGACTGACGGTGCTTGGTGCCCCGGCCAACGCCTCCGAGGACGTCGGAGGCCTCCCGGAAGTGACCGCGGCATGGGTACAGGGGTGGACGCTCTCCCGCGCGACAGCATCACCGGTGGCGGTGCCGGGCGGCTACAGAGTCGATGTGGGACTGCCGGGCCACCTCGTTCGCTACGTGCTGCCTCGATTTGATCCGGCAGTCCTCCGCCGTCTGACACGGGAACCGCTCGCGCCGGGAACCTGGCTCAAGGTTTGCGCGCAAGTGGAGACCGTCGCCGCCGTACTGCCGACCGGCTGGCTCGTGAAGGACCCCGAGTACATGATGACGGTCTCCCTGCGCTCCGCCGAGTTCTCCATGCCGACCGGTTACGCGCTGCGGGTTACGACACAGGGTGCCGTCACCGATGCGGAAATCCTTGGCGCCGATGAGCGGACAGCCGCCAGGGGGCGGATCGCACGGACCGGGTCGTTCGCGATCGTCGACCAGGTGGAGACTCACCCGTCGCATCGCCGCCGAGGGTTGGGCAGCCGCGTCATGAGTGCCCTTGGCCACCACGCCGCGAGCCAAGGGGCGCGAACCGGCGTCCTCGTCGCGACCCGGGACGGACTCGGGCTGTACCGCTCCCTGGGCTGGACGCTGCGTGCGCCCGTCACGGCAGCCGTCTTCCGCCCCGAAGAGACCGCCTACCCAGCGGTCCGGTCCGGTCTAGGCGAGTGATCGCAGGGCGAGCCGCCCCGAGGTGTGTCGAAGTCTCCAGCGATCCCGACGCGGTTCTTCAGGTGTTCGCTTCGGAATCAGTTGCGCGGGCAGCTTGACGCAGTGCCCACATCGCGACGACGAGCGCCAGCAGGCGTGCCAGGTTGCCACGGTGCCAGGTCCGGAGCAGGCTACGAACTTCCGTCACACTCAGTGGCTCATCGCTTCGCAGTAGCCGAAGGTTGACGGTTCGTACCAGATAGGCCGTCAGCGCCATCGCCGATGCCGTGCTCACCGCGGCCGCGATGATGGCGCGTCTGTCACCACCAGACCGCCAGCTGTCGATCAGACTGACCGCGGTGCCCGCCAAGGTCAGCGGTGCCACCGGGAGGTAGTAGCGCAGCGGACTTCCGGCCCCCAGAAGCTTCGGCTCCCGATTCGATCGAGCATCCGCCAGTAGTTGAGGCATGTCCACCATCGCTTCGTAGACATTGCCGAAGAACCAGTGGGTCTGGCCGAGCCGGGTGACCACGGCCCATACGGTTCGCGATCGCACGGCTTGCCTACGCGGACGGTTCCTCATTCCGGCAGCATCCCATACGAAGATCCAAAACCGTGTCCGTTACGTGCCCGATAAGGCGATAGGCCGTAGGGAATTCCCCGCCGACCGGGAGCACGGCGGTTCATGCCGTTGTGTACTGAACGGGGAAAGCCGGGGACCGCCTGGATCAAGCGTCGCGGCCGTGTGGCGCGCGGCTTGAACTCGGATGTCCTTGTTGATCTCGGCGTGCTTCCGGTCGTCCCCGGCATCGCAGGCGCGGCATTGTCGGTGGTGGTTGCGAGGATGTCGCCATGACCGCCCTCACGTCTGCGATCACCGACTACTGGAATGCCGCTGCCCGCGCCTTCGACGACGGGCCCGACCATGGCTTGCGCGCCGAGCACACGCGTGCCGCCTGGGATCGCCTGCTGCGAGCGTGGGCACCCGCGGATCCGTCCGACATCCTGGACGTCGGTTGCGGCACCGGCTCGCTGTCTGAGCTGCTGGCCTCGGCCGGGCATCGGGTGACCGGTGTGGACCTGGCACCGCAGATGATCGAGCAGGCCCGAGCCAAGTTCGCGGACGCCGGGCTCGCCGGACATTTCCTGGTCGGCGACGCCGCCGTCCCGCCCACCGGGGGCGAACGGTTCGACATGCTGCTGTGCCGACACCTGGTGTGGACCCTGCCCGATCCCCGTGCGGCGCTGCACGAGTGGGTTGCCCGGCTCCGCCCGAACGGCCTGCTGGTGCTGGTCGAAGGCCGTTGGGGTGAGACTGGACAGGCCGGACCGCCCTATGTGGCGGGAGCAGAGACGCTGCCGTGGAGCGGTGGCGTCGCCGCAGCCGACCTGGCCTCCGCGGTGCGGCCGCTCGTTACCGACCTGCGCGTCGAGCCGCTCGGTGACGATCCCGACCTGTGGGGCGGCCCGGTGAGCGACGAACGCTACGCGCTCATCGCTCGTATCTAGCGAGCCGACCGGTGTGTGCCGGCGCAGCGGGACATCGATGAGGACTGGGGACGCGGGGCAGGTGGGCGTGGAGGTGTTCGATCTCCACCTCGCGAGGCGAAGGCGCTGAGCTGTGAGTTCCACAGGCCCGCATGCCCCGTGACGTCCGCCGAGCTCCTGCGAGGTCCGCAAGTTCCGCGAGCCGGTTGCGAGGAGAGAACGCGTTTCCGAGGCGGCTGCGAAGTACGATCGGTCAATGACCGAAATGACCGAAACCACGCCCGGCTGGCTCGCTCCCGAAGAACTGGAGTCGGCCCGCGCCCGGATGCCGATTCTCTACATCGACGCCGTACCGGTACGGGTCGACGAGACCGGAGTGGTCACGCATGTCGGCCTGCTGCTGCGCATCGGGTCGGACGGAGCGGTGAGCCGCGCCCTCGTCTCCGGACGGGTGCTTCACCATGAGCGTGTCCGTGACGCGCTCATGCGCCACCTGGAGAAGGACCTCGGCCCGACGGCACTGCCTCGCGTCCCGGCCTCTCCGCAGCCGTTCACCATCGCCGAGTACTTCCCGACCCACGGCGTCACGCCCTATCACGACCCCCGGCAGCATGCGGTCTCCCTCGCTTACGTCGTCCCGGTCGCGGGCGACTGCCGCCCCCGGCAGGACGCTCTCGATCTTGTCTGGTTCACCCCCGAGGAGGCCTCGTCGCCCCTGGTGCAGCAGGAGATGCTCGGCGGGCAGGGCGTCCTGCTGAAGCAGGCTCTCGCCCACGTCGGCTGCCTTTTCTGATCTTCCGGGCGGTGCGGTACGGCTGCGGCGGCACCCTGCGGCTGATTTTCGCGGTCGGCTTCCATGATCGGTTCTCACGGTCAGTGCCCGCGCCGGGTCACGCGGTCGGAGAAGCGGCCGTCGTGTTGGCGTACACCCCCTCTGACCTGGGGTGCAGCACCTGGAGCAGGAGCCGCGGCGCGTATACTTAGCACGCGTCAACTAATTTTCCGCCAGATTCGCCAATCTGGAGGGCTCATGCGCAGCCCCATCACCATCGTTCCGGCCCGGCCGGTCACCCGGCCGCCCTCCCGTCCGCACGGGCGCCTTCCCTACCGGTGGTCGGTGCTGTCCAACACGACGCTGGGCATGCTCATGGCCACGGTGAACGCCTCCATCCTGATCATCTCGCTCCCGGCCATCTTCACCAGCATCCGTCTCGACCCGCTGGCGCCGGAGAACGTGAGCTACCTGCTGTGGATGCTCATGGGATACATGCTGGTGACGGCGGTGCTGGTGGTCACGCTGGGACGGCTGGGAGACATGTACGGCCGGGTGCGCGTCTACAGTGCCGGGTTCGCCGTGTTCACGGTCGCCTCGGTGGCGCTCGCGCTGGTCCCGGCGGGCGGCCGGACGGGCGCGCTGTGGCTGATCGGCTGGCGGCTGGTGCAGGGGGTCGGCGGCGCCATGCTGATGGCGAACTCCGCGGCGATCATCACGGACGCGTTCCCGGCCCGCCAGCGCGGTACGGCGCTGGGCGTCAACCAGGTCGCCGGGCTCGCCGGTACCTTCATCGGGCTGATGGCGGGCGGGCTGCTGTCCGCGTGGCACTGGCAGTCGATCTTCTGGGTGAGCGCGGCCATCGGCCTGGTCGGCACCTGGTGGGCGTACCGCAACCTGCACGAGACGGCGGCGCGCCGTCACGACCTGCGGATCGACTGGTGGGGCAACCTGACCTTCGCCCTCGGCCTGACCGCGCTGCTGGCCGCGATCACGTACGGCATCCAGCCCTACGGCGGTCACACCGAGGGCTGGACCAACCCGATGGTCGTCGCGGGGCTGGTCGGCGGCCTCGCCCTGCTGGGCGTGTTCTGCGCGGTGGAGACGCGGGTGGCGCAGCCGATGTTCCACCTCGGGCTCTTCCGGATCCAGGCGTTCTGGGCCGGGAACGCGGCCGCGCTGCTCAACGCGACGGCCCGCGGCGGGCTGCAGTTCATACTGATCATCTGGCTGCAGGGCATCTGGCTGCCCCTGCACGGTTACGACTTCGCGGAGACCCCGCTGTGGGCGGGCATCTACCTGGGGCCGCTCACCCTCGGGTTCCTCGTCGCCGGACCGGTCTCCGGCTATCTGTCCGACCGGTACGGGGCGAGGCTCCTGGCCACCGGCGGTCTTCTCCTCATGGCCGTGACCTTCCTGGGCATGCTGGCGCTGCCGGTCGTCTTCGGCTATCCGGCCTTCGCGGTCCTGCTGCTGCTCAACGGCGTCGGCTCCGGGCTGTTCTCGGCACCGAACACCACGGCGGTGATGAACTCGGTGCCCGCCGACCAGCGCGGCGTGGCCTCCGGCATCAGGGCCACCTTCCAGAACGCCGGCATGGTGCTGTCCATCGGCGTGTTCTTCTCGCTCCTGGTCGCCGGGCTGTCCCGGTCGCTGCCCGGCGCGCTGCACACGGGCCTGACCGTCCAGGGCATACCGGCGCACGCGGTGACCGCGGTCGCCTCCGTCCCCCCGGTCGGGATGATGTTCGCCGCGTTCCTCGGCGGCAACCCGCTCTCCTCGCTGCTGAACGCGGCGGGCGTGCTGCACGAGCTGCCCGCCTCGATTGTGACGACGCTGACCAGCAGGACCTTCCTGCCGACGCTGCTGTCCGGGCCGTTCCACCAGGGCCTGGTCGTGGTCTTCGTCCTCGCCGCCGTCATGGCGGCCGCGGGCGCCGTGGTCTCGCTGTTCCGCGGTGATCTCTACATCCACGAGGAAGGGGAGAGGCGATGAGCGCGACGGTGTCCGGCGACGCGCAGCTCGCGAGCCGGCTGAGCCTCGCCGTCGGCAGGTTGCACCGGCGCGTCCGGATCGCGACCAACGACGTGCCCCCCTTGCAGCTGTCCACCCTGGTCTCCATCGAGAACCACGGCCCGCTGCGCCTGGGCGAGCTGGCCCAGCGCGAGGCCGTCAGCGCGCCGACCATGAGCCGCGTCCTCGTCGCGCTCGGCCACCGGGGCCTGATCGTCCGTACGATCGACGCCGAGGACGCGCGCTCCGTCCGGGTGGCACTGTCGCCCGAGGGGATCCGCGTGCTCGCCGAGGTGCGCTCGCGGCGCGCGGCGCTGCTCGACGCGCGGCTCGCCCGGCTCCGCCCGGAGCAGCGCGAGACGCTCGCCGCCGCGCTGCCCATCCTGGAGGCCATGGTCGCCGAGGAGTGAGGAGTACCGCTCCGGTCCCGGACCGGAGCGGTCCCGGGACGGAACGGCCTCGGGCAGAGCGATCCCGGGACGGAACGGCCTCGGGCAGAGCGATCCCTGGACGGAACGGCCTCGGGCAGAGCGATCCCTGGACGGAGCGGCCCTGGACGGAGCAGCCTCGGGACGGCCCGGGGGCGGCGCGATTTTTGGATGGAAGGACCTCGGGATCGGTGGGCGGCCCGACGGTCAGGGCCGCTCGGCCAGGCGGTCCGTGACGATCAGCTCCACGACCCTCTGGGGGTGCTCCCGCCTGACGGCGTGGAGGTTGGGTCCTTCGCGGACGGACACCAGGTAGCAGCCGGAGCGAGGGCCTATGGTCACCGTGGCGGCGCGGCGGCCCTGGGCGATCACGGCCAGCTCTGGCGGGTGCCGGTCCGTCCGCGAGCGAAAGGCGGGTCCCCCTGGCCGGGCGGGGGTGCCCGGGTGGGGGGCGAAGACCCCCAGGCTGATCGGGTGGTGGCGGTGGGCGCGGATTCCCCGCTCGATCAGAAGCCGCTGCACGACCGCCAGCGCCCGGTCGTGGCGCTCGGCCGTCGCCTCGTCGACCATCCTCCGGGGTTCGGCTCGCACCACACTCCGTGTCACCCATCCTCCAAGGTCGGAATCACCGAATCCGGA
This sequence comes from Streptosporangium sp. H13245, assembly GCF_055690525.1. Lineage (NCBI taxonomy): Bacteria > Bacillati > Actinomycetota > Actinomycetes > Streptosporangiales > Streptosporangiaceae > Streptosporangium > Streptosporangium sp. H13245. The sequence continues at coordinate 234,180 of NZ_JBSZKT010000004.1, forward strand.
TGGCGAGGGTCACGGTTCTCGCCAACAACGACGACCTTATGAGAATTGCCACCGCCAGTGTTCACAGTTTTCCGTGAACACATCCCCGGATAAGACTAGAAGGCCATTCGACTTTCCAGGCCGCGCAACTGTTCGGGGACGGTCCGGTAATAGGTTCCGAGCTGCCTGACGGCCTCTCTGGCCGTGGGGTGGAATCGTGCCATCTGGGGGGCGATTCGCTCGGCGTTGAGCACTCGCCTGAGCGCTTTGTCGTGTTCCTTGAGGAGCAGGTGCGCTCTGGACATGTCGATCTCGTGATGCGCCCTGCGTTCGGCGTAGAGCCCGGAAGGCGGTGTGAACCCTGCGTCCAGGCGGATCGCCGTGTCGTGGTCACCGAGCTCCGTCGCCACCGCGCACCCGTGGATCACCGCGTTGAAGGGGTTCACCTGCAGCCCGTACGGGTCGGGGCGGGGGCGGGTGGCGATCCGCGCCGCCGTCTCCGCCGCGAGGCCGTGGTGCTCCCAGGCCTCCGACGCGTGTCCCATCCGCGCGGCGGAGACGGCGGCGCGCAGGTGGAGGGAGCCGTAGACCTGCAGCCCCGCCGGTTCCGAACGGTCCACCTCACCCACCGCCCGCCTCACCATGGTCAGCGCGATGTCACCGGACCCCAGGGTGAGCAGCAGCAACGCCCGCGACAGCGAGACCAGGTGCCGCAGGTGCGGGTCGTCGGCGCGCGGCGCGGCGACCGCGGCCCGCTCGATGGCGACCTGCGCCAGGTCGCTGTAGCCCAGGCGCCGGGTCAGGGACACCGCTATGGCGTACGCGTGGTTCAGCAGGCGCCACGCCTTCGAGGTGTCCGACTCGATCGCGTGGACCGTCAGCTCCTCGATGGCCGCGGGCAGGCGGGCACCGAGGCGGACGTGCGCGGCGGCCCCCTGCAGCTTCTGGAGCTTGACCAGCTCCGAGGCCAGCTCGTCGAGCGGCCTGGGAGGAACCTCCAGCTCGGGGGAGATGTCGGCGTAGGCCAGGGCACGCCTGATGGAGGGCATCGCCGCGTGCACCGCCTCGGTACGGCTGTCCGGCTCCCTGCCCGGCCCTCCCTGGGGCCGGCCGATGATCTCGGCGGCATCGACCGCGCACGCTCTCGCCACGGCCGCGACAAGCGACGGGGTGGCCCGCTTGTGGCCCGACTCGACCTGTGCGATCAGGCTGCGAGAAACATTCGCCTTCGCCGCCAGGCCGATTTGGGTGAGCCCTCTGCGTTTACGCGCCCTGGCAATTCGACGACCTGTGGATTCGCCCTCACCATCCGGATCGGGGCCCCATTCCTGCCCGGCCATCCCGGCACCTCCCGCGCTCACGCGACATCTCCACGATAACGGCCCCCCGGCTCCGCCGAGATGAACGTTCTCACGGTGGGCTCCTTTCCCGCCGCGAAATCGTCCGCCGGTCTTTCTTCCCCGGTGAAACGATCATCGAGTTTCCCGGGATCCGGCCGTCTGAGGGCGACCGGCGGCGTCACGGGTCAGCCGACATAGCGGCCGACGCAGTCGGTGAAACGGTTCTCCGACACGGCGCAGTCGTAGGTGAAGTGCTCCCTCCCCCCGCCGCCCGTGGCGAAGTCGTACTCCGCGACCACCCGGCCCGCCTCGCCGGGGACGACGCCGAGCAGGGTGTACCGGCCACCGGCCTCGATCACCTCGGGGATCAGGAAACGGTTCATGATCTCGGTACGACCGGCGTAGATCCGGCCCACGCTGTCGAAGCGGGCCCGCTCCGCGAAGGTCGCCCCCACCTCGTGGGCGTCTCCCCGGTTGATCGCGTCGACGAAACGGCCGACCAGCTCGCGATGCCCCGGGGCGAGCGCCGCCGACGCGCCCGTGCTTCCCGCTGTCGACGGCTCCGCGCCCGCCGAAGGCGTCTCGTTCGCAGACGGTGTCACGTTTGCCAATGTGACAGCCGGTGTCGCGCCCGCCGACGGCGCCTCGGTCGATGGTGTCCCGGTCGTGCAGGCGGCCGAGAGCAGGGCCGCACACACGGTCACGCACAGCGCCCGGAACGGCGCGGCATCACGTGATGACATGTCGCCTTCCCCGATCGTTCAGCCGGTGAGGTAGCCACCGGAGGCGTCGATGTCGGTGCCGACGACGGCGGTCGCGTCGTCGGACGCGAGCCACATCACCACGCGCGCTATCTCCCGCGGTTCCACGATCCGCCTGATGGGGTAGTCCTGCGCGATCTGCTCGTACGTCACCCCGAAAGCCCTCGCCGCCCGTTCGAGCATCGGGGTGTCGACGGCACCGGGCGCGAGCGCGTTGACGCGGATGTTCCTGTCCGCGTACTCAAGCGCGGCGACCTTGGTCAGCGAGGCGACCGCGTGCTTGCTGGCGTTGTAGGGGGCGATCGTCGCGAAGCCGACCTCGGAGGAGATGGACGCGGTGTTGACGATGACCCCGGCTCCCTGGCGGAGCATGTGCGGGATCTCGTACCTCATCGCGAGGAAGACCCCGGCGGCGTTGACGCGCCAGACCCGCTCGACATCGTCCAGCGTCTGCTCGTGCAGGGGCGCGGCCCTCGGGCTCTCGATCCCGGCGTTGTTGAAGGCGATGTCGAGCCTCCCGTACCGCCGGACGCATCCGGCGACGAACGCCCGCACGTCGGACTCCCGCGACACGTCGGCCCGCATGTAGGTGGCCTCACCGCCGGACTCCCGGATCGCCCGCTCGTGGCGGCGTCCGAGCTCCTCGCGCCGCCCGCAGAAGAACACCTTCGCGCCCTCTCCCGCCATCTCGTACGCCGTGGCCTGGCCGATTCCCGACGTCGCCCCGGTGATGAGCACGACCTTCCCGGCGAACCGGCCCCGGGAGTCGTCGCTGCCCGGCGCGGGGTCGGGCGGCTCGCGCGTGCCCGCCCTCGCGGGTCCGGCCGCCGCTCCCCCGCCCAGGGCTCCGGCGGCCAGCGCCACCGCCCCGGTCGTGCCGGTGGTGAGAACCCTGCGCCTCGACGGCCGCTGCTCTTCGGTCATGGAATCCTCCACGGGACTTGGGACGGATGGGGTGATGCGGGATGACGCCCATGGTCATCCGCGTGCCGCGCGACCGTCCAAGACCTCTCGTCATAACGGTCGGTTATGACACCGTCTCCGCGAACCCGTCCGGGTCACGAAGACGGCGCCGTCCGTCCACGGCGAAGGGTGCCGCGTTATAACCAGTGGTTGTGGACGTCCATCTGCGTGATCTCCGGTACTTCGTCGCCGTGGCCGAGGAGCTTCATTTCACCCGGGCGGCCGAGCGGCTGTTCGTCTCCCAGCCCGCGCTGTCCAAGCAGATCCGCGTCCTGGAACGGCAGCTCGGCTTCCCCCTGTTCGAACGGGTGCCGGGCGGCGCGAGGCTCACCCCGCAGGGCTCCGCGCTGCTGCCGACCGCCAGGGGAATGCTGGAACTCTGGGGTACGGGACTCGACGCGGCCCGCCAGGCGGCGCCGTCCGGCACCCTGGTGATCGGCATGCAGACGTCCGTGGGCCGGAACCTGCAGCGCGAGACGCTGCGCCGCTTCCGCGAGAGCATGCCCGGCTGGACGGTCTCCCTGCGCCTGGTCAGCTGGGACGATCCGAGCGGTGGCCTGGCCGACGGCAGTTCCGATGTCGCCTTCGTCTGGCTGCCCGCGCCCGAGGGGCTCGCGGTCCGCGTCCTCGTGAGGGAGCGCAGGTTCGCCGCCCTGCCGGAGGATCATCCCCTGGCCGGTCGGGCCGAGATCGACGTCGCCGACCTGCGGGACGAGCCGTTCATCGCGCTGCCCGCCGCGTCCGGTCCGCTGCGCGACTTCTGGCTGGGCCTGGACGTCCGTGACGGGGCCGTCGTGGGCGCCGAGGCCGCGTCCGCCGACGAGGTCCTGGAGGCGGTCACGAGCGGGCTCGGCGTGGTGCTGCTCGCCGAGGGCAACGCGGACCTCTACTCCCGCCCGGGTGTCGTCTGCCGCCCCGTGACCGGGCTCCCGCCCGCGGAGCTGGCCATCGCCTGGCGCTCCGCCGACCACCGCCCCGCGGTCACGGCCTTCCTCGCCTCCCTCCCCGCCTCGCTTCCCGGTTAGCGGGGCTTGGATGTCGCTCCGGGTGACACGTCAGGTGCCGTGTCGGAACGGGCTGCGGCGGAGTGTTCGGAAACGTCCGCGCACACCCTTGACATGATATGTAGTTCACATATATTCGTTACTTTAGTAACAGATATGGCGTACGTGGTCCACCGATGATCGGTATCGAGCATGACGGGTGGACGGCGCGCCTCAAACAGGCGAAGGGTTCACCGTGCCTCTCCGATCGCTGTCCCTCCAGCTCTACAGCGTCCGGCATGCCATCGACGAGGACCTGCCGGGCACGCTCGCCAGGGTCGCCGCGATCGGCTACCGGCAGATCGAGTCCTCGTACAGGCTGTACTCCCGCGGTCCGGAGTTCCTCGACGCGGTCACCGCCAACGGCCTGGTCTCCCCCACGATGACCTCGTCGCTCATCGACGTCGACCTGGACGCGATCTTCTCGGCGGCGAACAGGCTGGGTGCGAACACGGTGGTGGACACGTTCATCCCGGAGGAGTTCTGGACCACCGACGACGACGTCACCCGTATCGCCGACCATCTGAACGCCGCGGCGGTGCGGGCCGCGGACCACGGCCTGCGGGTCGGGTACCACAACCACTGGTGGGAGCTTGAGCGGCGGTTCGCCGGTCGTACCGCGCTGGAGACCCTGGCCGACCGGCTCCGGCCGGAGGTGGTGCTGGAGGTCGACGCGTACTGGGTCGCGGTCGGAGGAGAGGACGTGCTGGCCCTGCTGGGCCGCGTGAGCGACCGCGTGCGCTTCCTGCATCTGAAGGACGGCCCCGTCAGCCGGGACAACACCCAGCAGCTGCCGGCCGGGCAGGGCAAGCTGCCCTGGCCCGAGATCCTCGACGCGACGCCGCACCTGGAGGCCGGGGCGGTCGAGTTCGACGACTACACCGGGGACGTCTTCGAGGCGATCGCCGCGAGCTTCGCCTACCTCGCCCCGAAGGTCGAAGCGTGAGCGGCTCCGGCCCGATGGGAGTCGGCGTCATCGGCGCCGGGAAGATCAGCGAGCAGTACCTGGAGAACCTCACCCGCTTCCCCGACCTGGACGTCCGCATCGTCACGGACCTCTATCCGGACCGCGCCGCCGAGCAGGCCGCGGCGTACGGGGTGCCGGAGTCGGGCACCCCGGAGCAGGCGCTGGAGCACCCCGATGTGGAGATCATCGTCAACCTGACGATCCCGGCCGCGCACGCCGAGGTGTCCATGGCGGCGCTCGGCGCGGGCAAGCACGTGTGGACCGAGAAGCCGTTCACCCTCGACCGTGCCACCGGGCTGCGACTGCTGGAGACGGCGGAGGGCGCGGGTCTCCGCATCGGCGGGGCGCCCGACACCTTCCTCGGCGCCGGTCTGCAGACGGCCAGGCGGATGATCGAGCGGGGCGACATCGGCGTACCGCTGACGGGGCTCACCCTGTTCGAGGTGCCGGGGCCGGTGGACGACCACCGCAACCTGGAGGTGCTGCTCTCGCGCGGCGCGGGCCCGCTGTGGGACATGGGACCGTACTACCTGACCGCGCTGGCCCAGTTCTTCGGCTCGTTCCGCTCGGTGGTGGCGACCGGCCGCGTCGCCCGGCCCACCCGCGTCCTGCGTGTGGGCCCCAAGGCGGGGCAGGAGATCACCGTGCAGGTCCCGACGCACGTCGGCGTCCTCGCCGAGTTCGAGGCCGGGCAGGCGGCGACGACCGTGCTGAGCTGGGACTCCCCACATCGCCGTGTGGGCCACGTGGAGATCGTGGGTTCCGAGGCGACCCTGTCCGTCCCCGACCCGAACCACTTCGACGGGGACCTCCACATCCGGCGTGCCGGTGACGACGACTGGACGACCGTACCGGCCGCGGGCCCGGTGGGAGGGCGCGGTCTCGGCACGCTGGACATCGCCCGTGCCGTACGGGCCGGAGTGCCACACCGGGCCTCGGGACAGCTGGCCTACCACGTGCTGGACACGATGGCCGCGGTCTCGGAGTCGATCGAGCGCGGGGAGGTCGTGCCCGTGCGGAGCTCGGCCCCGGCGACGAAGCCGGTCAGCGAGGACTGGGACCCCTACGCCCGGACGCTCTCGTAGGACAGAACACGGACGGCGCCCGCCAGGTTGGCGGGCGCCGTCCGTGTTCTCCGTTGTTATCCGTTCCGTACCGGACTCAGCCCTGCTGGGCCTGCAGCGTCTCGACGATCCGGATGGCCACGAGCGCGTCCCGGGGGTCCACCGGGAGCGGGCCGCGACCGGCCAGCGCCTCGGCCAGCATCGCGTAGAACCGCCGGTAGCCGCCGCGCTCGGCCGGTACCGGCCCGTCGTCCCCGTCGCGCCCGAGCCGCCCGTACGACTCGGGCGGTTCCACGCCGAAGCCCTCGTCCAGGGGGGACATCCCGGCCGCGAGCTGCGACTCCTGCGGGTCCAGGCCCCACTTGGTGTACGCGGACGCCGAGCCGAGCACCCGGAAGCGGAATCCGCGCCGCGCGACCAGGCTGCTCATCGACAGGTGTGACCGGACGCCCGAGGTGTGGGTGAGGGCGATGAAGCTGTCGTCGTCGTTGACGGCGTTCGCCCCGCGCCTGTCCAGCTCGCCGTACACCTCCGCGACCGGCCCGAACAGCCGTACGGCCTGGTCGATGAGGTGGGAGCCCAGGTCGTAGGCGATGCCGCCGCCGTCGCGGCCGGTGGTGCCGCTCTTCCAGGCCGGCCGGGGCCGGGGGTTGAGCCACTCGAACCGGGACTCGAAGCGCCGTACCTCCCCGAGCGCGCCCTCCTCGACGAGCCGCTGGACGGTCAGGAAGTCGGCGTCCCACCGCCGGTTCTGGAACACGGTCAACGGCGTTCCCCGGCTCTCCGCGAGCGCGATGAGCCGCTCCGCGTCGGCGGACCTGACGGCCAGCGGCTTGTCGACCACGGTCGCCAGGCCCAGTTCCAGCGTCCGCTCCGCGAGTTCCGCGTGGCTCGGGGTCGGCGAGGCGATCACCACGAGGTCGTACTCGTCCGCCGCGAGGAGCTGCTCGACGCTGGGGAGGACGCGGACGCCGGGGTGACGTCCGGCCGCGGCGCGCGCCCTCTCCGGGTCGCCGGTGACAATGCCGCGCAGGGCGTACGCGGGATCGGCGCTGATCAGCGGCCCGTGGAAGACGCTGCCCGCCAGGCCGTACCCGACGATCGCGGTACGGATCGGTGAGGGCGTCATCGGGCCGGTCCTGCCGGGTGCTCTCCTCGCACGAGTGCCATGGCGGTTCTTCCTTCGGGTGTTACGGGGCCTTTGGACGTCACGGGGTCTTTGGGAGTCATCGGGTTGGCACCCCCGTCCGCTCGCCGGTGAGCCGACCCACCTCGCCGCCCACCGGGGTCCCGGTCCTCGCGGCGAAGGTCGCCACGATCCGCTGGCAGTCGAGGATGTCGGCCCTGCCCGCGTCCAGGCCCGACCGGGGTTCGACCCCCTCGCGGACCATGGCGTGGAACGCCTCCAGCTGGGTCTCGAACGCCTCGGTCACGCTGCGGCTCAGCACCCTGCGCTCCGCGTCGCCGTCGAGGGAGGTGACGACGAGTTCCGTCGGCGCGTGCAGGAGGTACGGGGAGGGGAAGACCAGTTCCACCGTGCCCCGGCCGTGCACCACCCGTACCGTCTCCCGGTAGGCCGGGAAGTCGGGCAAATAGTGCCAGGAGAGCCCGAACCGGCCGCCGCCCGCGAGGGTGCCCGTGGCGGAGATCGACGGGGGATGCTCGCCGAAGGACTTCCTGTCGCGTCCCACGTCCCGCAGGGCGTACCGGGAGCTCTGCCGCCAGATGTCGGCGAAGTCCACGGTGGCGGGCGGCGAGCCGAAGCTCCTCATGATCGACAGGTCGTGCGCCAGGCTGCTGACCAGCGCGCCTCGGTAGGCGCGCCACAGTGCCTCGTCGGCGTCGCCCACCGCGGTACGCCACAGCGCGAGGTCCTCGGCGTCGGCCTCGGCCTGCACGTGGGGCGGCGGCGGCCCGCTCGGCCCGACCAGCCGGGCGAGGGCGAGCTGGGACGCCCCGGTGGGGTGCAGCACGCTCGCCTCGATGCTGCGGATGTCGTCGACGTCCTCCAGCAGCCGCGCCGCCTCGACGACCGCGGGGTCGTACTGCTTCATGTAGCCGAGCAGGATCGCCGGGTGCCCGAGGTCGGGTTCGGTGGCGATCAGGTCGTCGACCTCGGCCGTGGTGTAGGCGAGCGGCTTCTCGCAGAACACCGGCAGCCGCCGGGCGAAGGCGGCGCGGACCGCCGAGGTGTGCGACCCCCGGGAGAGGATCATCAGGGCGTCGAGGCCACCGGCGTCGAGCAGGTCGTCGAGGTGGGAGAACCGCCGGGACCGAGGGATGCCGTACCGCCGTCCCATGGCGTCGGTGACCTCGGGGGAGAGATCACAGATACCGGCGACGGTGTACAGATCCGGCCGCTTCGCCAGGAGCGGCAGGTGGACCGCCTGGGCGACCGCACCGAGCCCGAGGATCCCCAGGCGGATGGGTGAGGGGGACACGCCGTTGGCCTTTCAGCTCGTCGTTTCGCTGTTCGAGAACCCGCCGTCCGGGGAGCCGCCGTCCGAGGAGCCGCCGTCCGTGGACCCACTGCTCCGGGACCCGCCGTTCGGGAAGCCGCCGTCCACGGAACCGCTGCTCCAGGACTCACTGCTTTGGGAACCGCTGTCCAGGGAACCGCTGCTCTCGAAGCCGAAGGGCATCCGTAGCGCGGACTTGACGTTGTTTCCCCGTTGCATCGCGGAGAACGCCTCCTCCCACTGCTCGATGGCGTAGACGCCGCCCAGGATCCGCTCCGGGCGTACCTTGCCCTGGCTGAACAGGCGCAGCACGTTCTCCCAGGTGCTCCAGGTGTGCGAGTAGCACCCGTAGAGCGTCACGGCCTTCTTGACCAGCGGGTCCAGGGTGAAACCGAGGGGCTGCGGCCCCCAGCCGACCTTCGCGATCGCCCCCGCGGGACGGACGAGCTCCATGCTCTGCATCAGCGCGGCGCTCACCCCGGTCGCGTCGACCACGAGGTCCGCGCCGAGCCCGTCGTGCAGCCGCGAGATCACCTCGGCCGGGTCCTGCCGGGAGATGTCGACGACGTGGTCGGCGCCGAGCAGCCTGGCCTTCTCCAGCCGATGGGTGTCGATCGCGGTGCCGAGCACGACCGTCGTGGCGGCTCCCCGGAGGATGGCCATCTGCAGGGCGAGGATCCCGATCGTCCCGGCCCCCTGGACGACCACCAGGTCACCGGGGTTCACCGGCGCGCGCTCCACCACCGCGTTGTACGCGACCGCGTACGGCTCGGTCATGGACGCGATCTCGAAGCTGACGTTGTCCGGGATCCTGTGCAGCACGCGGGGCTCGGCCACCAGGTACTCGGCCATCGCCCCGTCGCGCTTGAGCCCGTAGCCCTCGCGCCACGGGCACAGGTTGTAGCGTCCGGCGCGGCACAGGCCGCACACGCCGCAGATCGACGCGGCGGTCTCGCACACCACGCGGTCACCGACGGACCAGCCGGTCACGCCGTCGCCGACGGCGGCGACGACACCGGCCGACTCGTGCCCGAGGGTGATCGGCAGCACGCCCTTGGAGCTCTTGCTCTGCGTGTTGTGCCACATGTGGATGTCGGATCCACACACGCCGACCGTGTGCACCCGGACAAGGACCGTTCCCGGCCCGGCCACCGGTTCGGGAACGTCGCGCACCTCCAGCGCGCCGTCGGTGTTCGCGTACTTCACCAACGCTTTCAACAGCGTTCCTCCAGCTTGTGGTTTCTTGGCCGAGCGGGGGGCCTCCTGAGCACCCGGGATGACCTCCCAGCGTGCCGGCGGGCGCAAGAAATGCTCGCTCTGCCCCAACAGTAGTTCAGAATCCGCTCAAAGTCTGTATGCTATCTCCCACACTTTGGTGCTAACGTATCGATTCACCTGCTGAGTCGGTGAGGAGCGGACGTGAGGATCGCAGCGTTCCCGAAGGGCTACCTGGAACAGATGGTGGTCCGGCGCACCAAGTCCGTCTTCGAGTGGATCGACGAGGCCCGCACGCTCGGCGTCGACGGGCTCGAACTCCACACCGGCTTCATCTGGTCCACCGCCGAGGACGAGCTCCGGCGGATCGGCGACGCTCTCGCGAACGCCGGATTCCAGATGCCGATGATGTGCGCCTCCCCCGACTTCACCCACCCCGACCCCGACGTCCGCGCGCGGGAGATCGACCGTCAGGCCGAGTTCATCCGCGTCACCGCCGTGCTCGGCGGCCCCGGAGCCACCTGCCGCGTGCTCAGCGGGCAGGCCTACCCGCAGGTTCCCGTCGAGCAGGGCGTCCGGTGGGCGGTCGAGGCGATCGAGTCCCTCCTCCCGCTCGCCGCCGAGCTGGGCGTCACCCTGGCCATCGAGAACCACTACAAGGCCACCACCTGGACGTACCCGGAGCTGGCGCAGTCGCCCGACGTCTTCCTCTCGCTGGTCGACGGCATCTCCGACCGCGTCAACTTCGGGGTGCAGTACGACCCCTCCAACGCGATCGTCGCGGGGGTCGACTCGGCCGAGTTCCTGCGGCGGGTGGTCGACCGGGTGGTCACCATGCAGGCGTCCGACCGCTACCTGCAGGACGGTACGACCCTGGAGGACCTGCGCCAGGCCGACGGCACCATCGGATACTCACCGGCCCTGAAGCACGGTGTCATCGGGCAGGGGCTCAACGACTACGACCGCATCTTCCCGATCCTGGTGGAGGCCGGTTACGACGGCTGGATCAGCATCGAGGACGGGGTCAACGGCATCGACGAGCTGCGCGCCTCGGCCGACTTCCTGCGTATGGCGCGCGACCGCTGGTTCGGCGGATCGACGGCGGTCCGGGTGCGCAGCCACGACGTCGCCAGAAGCACGGCCGGGCACGGCGGCTGAGAACCCCACCGGCCGTACGCGGCGGCACCCCCGTACGCACACCCGATGAGCACCACCCGGAACCAGAGACGGGGAACCCCCCGAAGCAGGAGGAACACGACGTGAGCACATCGATCCGAGGTCTGCGGCGATCCGATCTGACTCACGGCATCGTGCAGGTCTCGCTCGACCTGAAGACCCTCGACGACGCGTTGCGCATGGCCGCGATCGCGGTCGAGGCCGGTGCCGACTGGCTGGAGATCGGTACCCCGCTGGTGATGGCGGAGGGCCTCCGTGCCGTACGCACCCTGCGTAAGGAGTATCCGGACCACCCGCTGGTGGCCGACCTGAAGGTCATGGACGGCGGATACGGCGAGACCCGCATGTTCGCCGAGGCCGGTGCCGACGCCGTGGTCGTGATGGGCCGTGCCCACGACGCGACGGTCCAGCGCGTCTGCGAGGCGGGCGAGGAGTTCGGCATCCTGGTGATGGGCGACGACATGGGAGCCGACGACCGGGTGGCCGAGGCGAGGCGGCTGGAGGACCTCGGGGTCGGCATGGTCATCCACCACATCGGCCACGACCACCGCAACATGCACCGGGAGCTGAGGTTGTCCCCGCTCACGGACCTGCCCGGCATCGTCGCCGCGACGACCGTCCCGGTGCAGGCGGTCGGCGGGCTGTCCATCGAACAGGCGGTCGGCTGCCCGGCCATCGGCGCGGGCGTCGTGGTCTTCGGCGCCCCGCTCGCCATCGACGACGAGACGTCGTTCACCATCCCGGAACGCGACCTGCCCCGGATCCTGGGGGACGCGATCGCCCGCGTACACGCCACCCCGGTCACGGCATGACCGGCCAGGACGAACGGTGGTCCGACGAGCGCGTGACCGCACGTACGGCCCCCGGCGGAGACAGCGCAGCGAGCGGCGAGGAGACCGGATCCCGGTCCCCGGTCACGGCATGACCGGGTTCCTGCGCCTGCACCACGCCACGTTCACCATGCCGGTCGGCGAGGAGGATCGTGCCCGCGCCTTCTACGGCGGCGTGCTCGGCATGACGGAGGTGCCGAAGCCGGGCACCATGCGGCCGGTCGGCTGCTGGTTCGGCACCGGCGGCGTGGAGATCCACGGGCTGCCCGACGAGGACTTCCGGCCGAACCGGCTCGGCCACCCGGCGATCCTGGTCGAGGACCTGGACGCGCTCGCCACCCGGCTGGCCGGGCACGGCGTCGCCGTCGAGGCCGACGACCGCTTCCCCGGGCATCGCCGTTTCCACACCTACGACTGCTTCGGCAACCAGCTCGAATTCCTGCAGGCCGATCCCTGAGCGGAACCGCCGCCAACCTGCCCCCGGGTGAAGGAGATCCCATGTCAACCCGCCCCGTAACGCTGTTCACCGCGCAGTGGGCAGACCTGCCCTTCGAGGAGGTGGCCCGGCTCGCCTCCGAGTGGGGGTTCGACGGCCTGGAGATCGCCTGCAAGTCACAGCACCTGGACGTGGACCGGGCGCTTGAGGACGAGGGTTATCTCGACTCCCGGCGGGAGATCCTGGACCGCTACGGGCTCGGCGTCTGGGCCCTGTCGAACCACGCCCAGGGCCAGGTGGTCTGCGACGACCCGCTCGACTTCCGCCATCGGTCGATCGTCGGCCCGCGCACCTGGGGAGACGGCGACCCGGACGGGGTCCGCGCCCGCGCCTCCGAGCAGGTCAAGAAGACCGCGATCCTGGCACGCAAGCTCGGCGCCTCGGTGGTCACCGGCTTCACCGGGTCGAAGATCTGGCGGTACGTCGCGATGTACCCGCCGGTCCCCCAGGAGGTGATCGACGACGGCTACGCCGACTTCGCCGCCCGCTGGAACCCGATCATGGACGTCTTCGACGGGGAAGGGGTGCGGTTCGCCCTGGAGGTCCACCCGAGCGAGATCGCCTACGACTACTGGACGACGGCACGGACCCTGGAGGCCATCGACCGCCGGGACGCCTTCGGGATCAACTGGGATCCGAGCCACATGATGTGGCAGGACATCAACCCCGCCAACTTCATCGTCGACTTCGCCGACCGGATCTACCACGTCGACTGCAAGGACACCAGGATCCGCCAGAAGGACGGCCGGGCGGGCCGGCTCGGTTCCCACCTCCCCTGGGGAGACCCCCGGCGCGGGTGGGACTTCGTCTCCGCGGGCCACGGCGACGTCCCCTTCGAGGACGCCTTCCGCGCCCTGCAGTCGATCGGGTACGCCGGGCCGATATCCATCGAGTGGGAGGACGCGGGGATGAGCCGGACGCACGGGGCGCCGAGGGCGCTCGCGCTCGTACGGTCGCTGCTCTGGGAGCAGCCCCACGCCCGCTTCGACACGGCCTTCACCCAGACCTGACGCGCCGGGTCCTCGGCGCGGGCCCGGCACGCTGGAAAGGCATGGCCCCGGACGGGACCATGCCTCCCGGCCGGGGCCATGTCTCCGGCTCCACGAACTACGGTTTGAGAACCACCAGCTTGTGGTGCAGCAGCTCGTGGACCGCGTACCTGACACCCTCGGTGCCCTGCCCCGAGTCCTTGACGCCGCCGTAGGGCATGTGGTCGGCGCGGTAGGACGGGGGCATGTTCACCAGCACGCTGCCCGCCTGCGCGCGGGCCGCGTACTCCATCGCCTCGCCGAGGTCGCCGGTGTAGATCGACGAGTTGAGCGCGTACATCGAGGAGTTCACGCCGCGGATCGCCTCGTCCAGGTCGTCGACGACGAGCACGCTCGCGACGGGGCCGAACGCCTCCTCGCAGACCAGCGCGCTGCCGGGGTCGACCTCGGCGAGCAGGGTGGGCTCCAGCACCCCGCCGACCACCTCGCCGCCCGCGAGCAGCCGCGCGCCACCGGCCACCGCGGCGTCGATCGAGCGTTTGAGACCCTCGGTCGCCTCGGTGGTGACCAGCGGCCCGACCACGGTGGCGTCGTCCCTCGGGTCGCCGTACCGCACCGCCCTGAACGCCTCGCCCAGCAGGGTGACGAACCGGTCGGCCACCTCGCGGGTCACGTACAGCCGCTGCAGCGAGACGCAGGCCTGCCCCGAGTTGGCCAGCGCGGAGGTCACCGCGTCGGCGGCGGCGCGCTCCAGGTCGGCGTTGCCGGTGACGACCATCGCGGTGTTCGACCCCAGCTCCAGCACGTGCAGCTTGCGGGGCGACCTCGCCTTGAGGTCCCAGCCCACCCGGCTCGATCCGGTGAAGCTGATCACCGCGACCCGGGGGTCGTCGATCCACGGCTCCACGACGTCGGCGGGCGTGCCGGTCACCAGGTTGAGCCATCCGGCCGGAAGGCCCGCCTCCGCGAACACCTCCACCAGCAGGCCCGCGACCAGCACCGCCTTGTCGGACGGCTTGAGCACCACGGCGCACCCCGCCGCGAGCGCCGGAGCGACCTTGTGCAACACCAGGTTGAGCGGGAAGTTGAACGGGGTGACGGCCGCGACGATGCCGCGCGCCTCGGGCACCGTCAGCGCGATGGTGCCCGCGCCCGACTCGACGGCGTCCAGCGCGACCGTCTCACCGGTCAGCCGCCTGGTCTCCTCCGCCGCCCAGCCGAGCGTCTGCACCGCGCGGCCCACCTCGCCGCGTGCTGCGGTGACCGGCTTCCCGGTCTCCGCCGTGATGGACCGGGCGAACTCCTCGCCGCGCTCCTCGACGAGCCGCGCGGCGGTCGCCAGCACGCGGGCGCGTTCCGGTACGGGCAGCCCTCGCGCCATGGCCCGCTCGGCCGCGTCGACGGCGCGGACGGCGTGCTCGCCCAGGCCCGTCGCGACCGTGCCGATCCGCTCACCCGTCCAGCGGTCCCGGACCGGGCGCGGGCTCGTGCCCTCGACCCAGGCTCCGTCGATGTACAGCAACTGGTCGCGGCTCACCACGGTCCGGCCCCCGTCCATCTGTCCGACCTCCCGAGTTCTTCGATGTGTCCGCGTACCGCCTGGGTGAACGCGGCCGTCGACGCGTTCCCGCCCAGGTCGCGGGTGCGGGTCCCCTCCGCCAGGGTGGCCTCGAAGGCCGCCACCAGGTGCGCGGCGGCGGCGGGGTGTCCCAGGGCGTCGAGCATCATGGCTCCGCTCCAGATCTGGCCGACGGGATTGGCCACGCCCTGCCCGGCGATGTCCGGTGCCGATCCGTGGACGGGCTCGAACATCGACGGGTGCCGGCCCTCGGGGTTCAGGTTGGCGCTGGGCGCGACCCCGATGGATCCGGTGATCGCACCGGCCAGGTCGGAGAGGATGTCGCCGAACAGGTTGGACGCCACGATCACGTCGTACCGGCCGGGGTGCAGCACCAGGCTCGCGGCGAGGGCGTCGATGAGCTCGCTGCGCGCCTCGACGTCGGGGAACTCGGCGAGCACCTCCCGGACGACCTCGTCCCAGAACGGCATCGTGTGCACGATCCCGTTGCTCTTGGTGGCCGAGGTGAGGCGCCCGCCCCGGCTCGCGGCGAGCCGTGCGGCGTACCGTGCCACCCGTGCCACGCCGCGCCGGGTGAACACCGCCTCCTGCACCGCGAACTCCTCGGGCAGGCCGCGGTACATCCGCCCGCCGATCTCCGAGTACTCGCCCTCGTTGTTCTCCCGGACGACGACCAGGTCGATCGGGCCGGAGTCGGCGAGGGGGGAGCGGACACCCGGCAGGGTCCGCACCGGGCGCAGGTTGACGTACTGCTCGAAGCGGCGCCGGATCGGGATCAGCAGGCCCCACAGGGTCTCCACGTCCGGGATGTCCGGGACGCCGACCGCGCCGAGGAAGATCGCGTCGTGCTCGGCCAGGACGTCCAGCCCGTCGACCGGGAGCATCCGGCCGTGGGCGCGGTAGTGGTCGGAACCCCAGCCGAGGTGGTGCCAGTCGAGGTCGAGCCCGTGCAGACCGGCCACCTGGTCGAGGCAGTCGATGGCGGCCGGCATCACCTCCTGGCCGATGCCGTCGCCCGCGATGACCGCGACGCGGTGACGACTTACATCGCTCATGAGGCGGCGTCCGTGGCGGTGCCGGCAGTACCGACGACGTCCTGCGGGGTGGCCGTCACCGTCACCACGTCCACGTCCTGCTGTTCGAGCACGTGCCGCTGGTTCTCGGAGATGCCGTCGTCGATGATGACCCGGTCGATGACCTCCCAGTCACAGATCTTCACCATCGCCGAGGCGTAGAACTTGGAGGAGTCCGCGAGCAGCACCACCCGCTCCGCGACCTCGATCAGCGCGCGCTTGGTGATGGCGTCGAAACCGTTGCCGCAGAAGGCGCCCCGCTCCCCGATGCCGCTCGCGGCGAGGAAGAACGTCTCCACCCGGAGGTTGGAGATGGCCGCGAGGGCGGCAGGCCCGTCGAAGGACAGCGACTCCGGGTGCAGCAGGCCGCCCAGGCACATCACCTCTGTGCCGGTACGGCCGATCAGGCTGGACACCACGGGGAAGGAGTGGGTCACGACTGTCACGTTGCGGTCCGGTGGCAGGAGCTCGGCCACCTGGTGGCCCGTCGTCCCGGCGTCGATGGCCACCACCGAGCCGATGCCCACCATGTCGATCGCCTTGAGGGCGATGGCCCGCTTGGCGTCGGCCATCTTCATGTCCCGCAGGCGGTAGTCGCTGCCCTCCATCTCCTGCTTGGACAGCGAGCCGACGCCGCCGCGGAACGCCCGTACCTTGCCCTGCTCGGCCAGCCGCAGCACGTCGCGCCGGATCGTCATCTCGGAGACGGCGAAGGCGTTCGACAGCTCGGTGATCGTGCAGTAGCCCTGCTCGGAGATGAACTGCACCAGCCGCTCGCGGCGTTCCGGTGCCGAGGTGTACCTGAAGTTCTCCTCGGTCATCTCCGTACCCCCTCCACTTCCGGAGCCTGGGGCCGCGAGGCCCGCGCGGCCCGCGAGGACTCGGCGACGATGGTGGTCAGCGTGCGCAGCCTCTCCACCGACCGCCGCGACAGCGCGCCGAGCGTGTCGGGGTCGGCGACGGTGTCCCCCCAGATGGCACGTCCGGCGAGGAACCCCTCGGCGCCGCCGAGGCACGCCTCCCGGACGCCCGGCGCGAAGTCGGGCTGGTTCACGCCGTTGGACAGCACCACCCAGGGGACGGGGACGATCGCGGACATGCGTTCGGCGTGGTCCCTGACGCGCGAGATGTCCCCGGGCAGGTAGCCGGGCATCTCCGCCTTGTAGATCGTCCCGCCGAGGGTCGAGACCTCGCGCGCCGCCTGGAGGATGGCCTCGTGGCGGGCGTCCGGTCCTTCCCACTCCCCGCCGGTCGCGGGCCGCACGATGGCCTCCACCAGGCTGGGCACCCCGGCGGCGCGGGCGACGTCCAGGAACGACAGGACCAGCCGGGTCCGTTCCTCCTCGCCCTCGTCCGGCCGCCAGATGACCAGGAGTTTCACCGCGGCTGCTCCGACCCGCGCGATGAACTCGGGGGTGACGGCGGGGTCGAGGGTCGTGGTGATCACCCCCTGTCCCTTCGGCTGGTCCAGGACGTCCGCGGCGAGGATCAGGCTCGTCGAGGGGGCGAGGCCGCCGGGCCTGGCGTCGGTCACCGCGTAGGGACGGTCGAGCAGGACCGCGGAGACCAGCGGTGACAGCACCCGTGTCGCCATGTCTTTGAAACGGCGCAGCGAGTCGTCGCCGACCTCGTCGCCGTCCACGAGCGGGAACATCTGGCGCAGTGACTCCCGTTGGTCCAGCGCGAGCATGGCGAAACCGCCCTCGGCCGATTTCAGCGGCGCCACCAGCTCGTCTATCGCTTGATCATCCGGGGCCACACGGTTCCCAGACATCTCTCTCCGTTCACCTGTATTCATCAATCCGCGGTGCGGGTCGCATCGCGGATAGGTATTTTCCGGTCTCGGCGGCATCGGGGATGCCGCTTCTGCCGTCGAGGGAACGACATGAAAGCGCCGCCACCACGTTGGCCCGCCAGGCGGCCTCCACCGGGGACATGCCCTCGACCAGCCCCGCCAGCAGGGCGCCGTGGAAGACGTCGCCCGCTCCCATGGTGGACACCGGGTCGACGGTCACCGGCGGTACGTGCACGGCCCGGCCGTCCACGAGCACCTGGCAGCCCTCGTCACCCGCGGTCGCCACCACCTGGCGGGCACCCGCCTCGGCGGCGGCCCGCAGGCTTCCGGGCACGTCCCCGGCCGGGAAGGCGTCGCGCAGCGAGCCGACGGTCGGCGCGTACAGCGCGACGCCTTCGAGGTCGAGCCCGGGGATCGGGTTGCCGCCGTCGACGCTCAGCGAGGCAGCGTCCGGCTCGCCCCGCAGCGCGGCCCGCGCGCCGTCGTATCCGGTCTGGTCGACGTGCAACCACCGGGAGGCGCGTACCGGCACGGAGGCGGGGTCGGGGGGTGTGGACGGCGAGGTGACGATGGACCGGGCACCGGAGGCGCGGGACACCACGATCATGCTCTGCGGTGTCCGTACGCCGGGGCGCGTCCGCAGCCAGCGGGTGTCGACCCCCTCCTCGTCCAGGAGCCGCCTGCTGAGCTCACCGGCGGCGTCGTCGCCGACCACGCCGCAGAAACCGACCGAGGCGCCCAGCCGGGCGAGGGTGACCGCCGCGGTCGCGGCGGGACCGCCCCCGGCGACCACGAAGGGCTCGGCGAGCACACGGTCGTCTTCGGCGGGCATGCGCTCGACCATGGCGATCGTGTCGATGGTGACAACTCCGACGCAGATGACATCCAATGTCATTTTCCGCGCCCTTACTTTACCGCTCCGGCCGTGAGGCCGGTGACCAGATATCGCTGCAGGATCAGGAATCCGGCGACGATCGGCACGCTGACGACAAGGGCCGCGGCCATGACCTGGTTCCAGTAGACATTGGTCTCGGTGGCGTAGCTCTGCATGCCAACGGAGAGCGTACGGGTGGCGCTGTTGGTCAGCTGGGAGGCGAAAAGGATTTCCCCCCAGCCGGTCATGAAGGAATAGACGGCGACCGCGATGATGCCGGGTCGCGCGGCGGGCAGGATCACCCGGAAAAGCGCGCCGAGCGCCGTGGTGCCGTCCACCTTCGCGGCCTCGTCGAGGGCGCGCGGGATGCCGTCCATGTAACTGGCCAGCATCCAGATCGAGAACGGCAGGGTGAACGTCAGGTAGGTGACGATCAGCCCGATTCTGGTCTGGTAGAGGAACGAGAATCCGAGGCTCCTGTCGATGTTCACGAAAATGATGAACAGCGGCAGCAGGAAGAGCACGCCGGGAAACATCTGCGTCGACAGGACGACCCCGGAGAAGGCGCCCTTGCCGCGGAACCGGTAGCGCGAGATGGCGTACGACGCGAAGATCGCGATAACGACGCTGAACAGTGTCGCGACGCTGGTGACCAGCAGGCTGTTCACGAAATACTCGGCCAGCGGAACGGTCGACCACATGTCGACGAAGGGCTCGAACGTCAGGTTCGTCGGCCACCACTGGAATTCCCCCTGCACGTCCCGCAGCGGTTTGAGCGACGAGGTGAGCATCACGTAGAGCGGGACGGCCGTGAACACGGCGAGGGGAACCAGCACCACCCAGCGGAAAACACGGAACGACAACTGTTCACGCATCGCGGTTCACTCTCCTGTTCCACAGTGCCCACAGACCGGCGACGACGACGAGGAAGAGCATCAGCAACACCGACATCGCCGATCCCAGGCCGAAGTTCCAGGTGATGAACGAACTCGAATAGATGTGCACGGTCAGCAGGTCCGCGGATTCCGGCGGGGTCGGCCCGAACAGCACGTACGGGGTGTTGAACTCGCGGAACGTCCACAGGAACAGCAGCAGTATCAGGACGGCGTTGATGGGGCGCATCATGCGCAGCGTGATGTGGCGGACCTGCTGCCAGGTGCTCGCGCCGTCGATCGCGGCGGCCTGGTAGAGCTCCTCGGGAATCACCTGCATACCGGCCATCGACATCAGGAACGCGAACGGCCACTGCTGCCAGATCGACACCACGACGACCGAGATGAACGCGTTGCCGCCGATGAGCCAGAACGGCCGCTCGTCCGCGAGGTGCAGGCCGTCGATCAGCAGCTGGTTGAGCAGCCCGTTGTCCCGCTGGAGGATGAACTTCCAGATGATGATGCCCGCGTAGGCGGGCAGCGCGTACGGGATGAGGAACAGGGTGCGCAGGAAACCCCGGCCGCGTCCCAGGCGGTGCAGCACGAGCGACGCCGACATCCCGAAGAGGAACGAGATGCCGACGACGAGCACCGTGAAGCCGAGGGTGATCCCGAAGGACCGCAGCAGCTGCCAGCCGAGCGGGCCGGAGAAGTCCAGCGCGACGCCGTAGTTGCCCGCGCCGGTGAACGGCGCCGCCGACCAGTTGGTGATGTAGAGCTGGGTGAGCTGGATGAAGCTCATGAAGATCCCGACGATCATCGGGATGACGTGGACGAGCAGCTCGAACGCGACCGCCGGGAGGATCAGCAGGTAGGGCGCGGCCTGCGTCCAGGTGAACCTTCTCGTCCGCCTCGGCCGGTCGGCGTCCGGCTCCTGCTCGCCCGGTGGCCCCTGCGCGGGGCTTCTGGGGAACGTCACTGCCATCTCGTTCTCCTCGGGTTGACATCGTCCCGGGTGCTGGGCTGACGTGGGACGATGTCAACCCGTGGTTCGGTTCTGTCCGGTTCTGCTGGTGGTGCCGGGGGTTTCCGGTTTTCCGGGGTGAGCCTCAGCCGACGCCCATCTTCTGCTGGGCCTGCTCCAGGGCCGCCTTGATCTCGGCGTCGCCGACGGTGGCCCCGGTCGCCGCCTTCGCGATGAGCGCGACGACCTCGCCGCCCACGTTGGCCTGGAACGCCTGGATCCCCGGGACGAGCGGCAGCGGCTTCGCCCGCTCGGCCAGGATCGTCGTGAAGGCGTCCAGCTTCTCCTGGTCGTCGGTGAACGCGGCGGACGCGCCCTTGATCGCGGGCTGGGTGGTGTACGCCTTGTTGAGGATCTGCTGCTCCTCGTCGCTGGTCATGAACTTCACGAACTGCAGCGCGGCGTCGAGGTGCTTGGTGTTCTTGAAGACGGAGAGGTTGGTCCCCGCGACGAAGCTTGAGATCTTGGTGCCACTCGCGGGCGCCGGGATCGGCACGATGCCGTACTGGTCGGGCTCCATGCCGTTCTGCTTCAGGACGTTGATCCCGGAGGTCTGCGCCATGTACATGGCCGCGTCGCCCCTGGCGAAGTCCCCGGCGGCCTGCGCGGCCTCGGTGTACTGCGCGGCGCTCGGGTTCACCACGTGGTGCGTGCTGAGCAGGTCGACGTACTGCTTGACGCCGCTGACCATCCCCGGGGAGGTGAAGGTCGGCTTGCCCGCCTGGTCGAAGGCCGAGCCGCCGTACTGCTCACTGAAGATGTAGGAGAAGTGCATGCTCACGTTGACGGTGCCGCCGGGGATGACGATGCCGTACTTCTTCTTCGCGGGGTCGGTCAGCTTCTTCGCGGCCGAGACCAGCTCCTCCCAGGTGGTGGGGGGCTGCAACCCGGCGTCGGCGAAGGTCTTCTTGTTGTAGTACAGCGCGTACACCTGGCTGTACAGCGGGATCGAGGTCGGGGCCGCGCCGGGCGGCCCGGCCGTGGCGAAGGCGCTCTCGACGAAGCGGTCCTTGCCGCCGATCTTCTGCAGCGCGGCGTCGTCGAAGGGGTAGAACGCGCCGGTCGACTGGAACGTCGTCGCGTTGGTGTTCCCGATGTTGAGGACATCGGGCCCCTGCCCGCTCACCGCCGCGGCGAGGGTGTTGTTGGTGAGGTCGCTCCACGGGACGACCTCCAGGTTGACCTTGATGCCGGTCTGCTGGGTGAACTTCGCCAGCTCCGGCGTCAGCACCTCTTTGTCGTTCTCCAGGCTCGCGCCCTGGTTGCTCGCCCAGTACGTAAGTGTGACCGGGGCATCATCGGCACCGGTCGCGCTGTCCGTTTCGGAACTTCCGCCGGAGCAGGCGGTCAGGGCGACGGCAAGAAGTAGTGCGGAGACACCAGCTGCGAGGGGGTGGGACTTCATCGCGCCGCTCCTGATGAGAATGGCAAGCGGGGGGCTTACCTTGCCTTTTGAGTGTTGCCATTTGAACATCAGGTTACGGTTGGTGTCAATGGAACATCTTTTGAGATCTACCGATCAGTATCGAGACGTCTGACGGTTGTCCTGTTCCCAGACGACCACCTGTTGCGCGAAGCTACAACGGCCGGGACCGCCGGACACGCGCCGCTGCCAGGGCCGGAGCCGGGAGTCGCGGAGGGCTCACGGAAGCTCACGGAAGCTCACGGGCGCTCACGGAGGGCTCGTGAAAGGCCCGCGAAGGGGCGCGGACGTCGCGGCCGGGACCAGAGGATCGTGGGCAGGGGTGCGGCGGGCGGAGGTTTCGCTTCTCTCACGCATGCCCGGCACGCGGAGATGAGGATCACGACCCCCCTCGGCGGGACCACGACACCGTGGAGCACCGCCGACGGGAGACCGGATCAAAACGTGAACCGGAACCAGGAACCAAGAAGACCCGAGGGGCCGAGGGGAGCCGACCGGGGCGGTCAGAGTTGTCCGACGGCTCCGAGGATGCCGGGTTTGGTGAAGTCGGCGGTGACGTCCTCGTCGTACTCGGGCCGCCACGCCTCCACCGGGACGATCCCCGGCTCCAGCAGGTCCATTCCCATCCCGCTCATCAGCTCGGCCAGCTGTCGCGGGCCGCGCGAGGTGAGCGCCCCCGCGCTGGTCGAACGGTAGATCTTCTGTCCGGCCTCGTGCGTCTCGGCACTGGCCTCGGCCGCGAAGGCGTGCGTGACGACCAGGTAGCCGCCCGGGACGAGCCGTTCGCGGATCGCGGCCGTGATGCGGGTGACCAGCGCGTCGTCGGGGATGAAGTGCAGCATCGAGATCATCAGCACGGCGACGGGCCGGGTGAAGTCGATGACGCCCTCGATCCGCGGGTGCGCCAGGAGCTCCTCTGGTTCCCGCATGTCGGCCTGGACGACCGAGGTGAAGGGGTTGTCCTCCAGGAGCGCGCGGCCGTGTGCCAGGACGATGGGGTCGTTGTCGACGTAGACGACCCGGCTCTCCGGCGCGACGCGATGGGCGACCTGGTGCACGTTGTCCTGGGTCGGCAGCCCGGACCCGATGTCGAGGAACTGCCGTACGCCCTGACGCGCGAGAAGCTCGACGACCCGCGACAGGAACGCCCTGTTGTCGCGGGCCATCTCCCGGATACCGGGCACCACCCGGATGAACTGTTCGGCGGCCTCGCGGTCGGAGGCGAAGTTGTCCTTGCCCCCGAGGTAGTAGTCGTACATTCGAGCGACACTCGGAATGCTCGGGTCGATACCCGCCGGAACATCCTCCTGCTTGGTCATGCCCCCACCAATCCCCCGTTTTCGGGGAATGATATGAGAATCCGGGAGGCCGTGGATCTTTATCGGCAGATCACGCCTCCGGCCATGCTCCCGCGATCCCACTGAGATTTCGCGGACACCTCGGGAAGATCACGGGAGCACAGCCTCTACGGTTGAGGCCGGTGAGCCGGTGGCGGGGTTCCGGCGGCCATCAGACCTCCGCCGCCGCCGAAGCACCCGCGACGACGATCCGGGACGGCCGGTTCACGGCGGGGTAAGCGTGATCGCCCGGACCGGGCAGACCCGGGCGGCCTCGCGAACGCTCTCCCGCAGCCCCGGTTCCGGACTGTCTCGCAGGAGTACGACGACGCCGTCCGCGTCGCGCTGGGCGAACACCCCGGGTGAGCCGAGTACGCACTGCCCGGATCCGGCGCACGCGTCCTGGTCGACGGTGACCTTCACGCGCTTTCCCCTTTCACGACTTTCGCGATCTGTACGACCTTTGCGACTTGTACGACCTTCGCGACCTTCACGGCTTTCGCGGATTTCACGAGTCACCAGGTGACGGGCAGTTCCCGCACCCCGTAGAAGATCGCGTTGTGTTTGAACGTCAGGCGTTCCAGCGGTGTGGCCAGGGCCAGTGTGGGGACGCGCCGGTAGAGGGTGCCGTAGACGACCTGCAGTTCCACCCGGGCCAGTGTCTGGCCCAGGCACACGTGGGCGCCGTAGCCGAAGGCGACATGGTGGCGGGCCCCGCGGTGGACGTCGAGAACGTCGGGGTCGGGGAAGGCCGAGGGATCCCGGTTCGCGACGCTCTTCACCCCGATAATGCCTTCGCCCTCGCGGATGAGCCTGCCGCCGATCTCAAGGTCCTCGCGGGCGACGCGGCGGGCTTCGGTGTGGGTGATGGAGAGGTAGCGCAGGAGTTCCTCGACCGCGTTGGCCACCAGTGCGGGGTCGCCGCTGTCGCGGACCTCGCTCAGCTGGTCCGGGTGCGCCAGCAGCGCGGCCGTGCCCAGCGCGATCATGACGGCGGTGGTGTCGTGCCCCGCGACCAGGAGCAGCTGCCCCATCGTGGCGATCTCACGCCGGGTCATCCCGCCGGTCCGGTACTGCTCGACGGCCAGCCTGCTGAACACGTCGTCGCCCGGCTCGGCGTTCTTCCTGTCCACCAGTTCTTCCAGGTAGGCGTTCAGTTCCTCGCTGGCGGCCATGGCCTGTGCGGGGTCGGGCTCGTCCATGACGAGCGCGCGGGCCACCCGGTGGAAGAAGGCCTGGTCGGCATGGGGCACGCCCAGCAGTTCGCAGATCACCAGTGAGGGAACCGGCAGCGCGAACGCCTCCACCAGGTCGACCGGATTGGGACCGGCGAGCATCTCGTCCACAAGGTCGTCGACGATCCGCTGGATCCGGGGCCGTAACGCCTCCATCTTTTTGATCATGAAGTCCGAGGTCAGCAGCCGCCGCCGGGCGGTGTGCTCCGGCGCGTCCATCTGCATCAGCGTCTTCATGTGCGCGTCACGTGCCTTGCTCACCGCGTTGGTGTGCGGGAAGCCGGGGAACGCGACGTCGACGCTGACGCGCGGATCGGTGAGCAGCGCGCGCACATCCTCGTAACGGGTGACCATCCACGGGGTGCTGCCGTCCCACAGCCTCACTCGCGAGACCGGCGCCTCCTTCATCCTCCGGCTCAGCTCCGGCGGCGGGTCGAAAGGGCAGCCCGTCGCACGGGCCATCGGAAACATCGGCGTCTCCGGCAGGTCATCGGTCATGGGATCTCCTCACGTCGAATGCGGGTGTCGAACGAACCGAGGCGCGGGCGGTGACGATCCCCACCGCGCAGATGACCGCGAACCCGAACAGCAGGTATCGGGCCGAGTCGAGCATCGACCGTCCGCCCAGGTTGACCAGGACCCCGGCGACCGCCGTACCGAACGCGGTCGACATCGTCGTCACGGTGGCGATCGCCGCTGCCGCCCGCTGTCCTTCCTCCGGGTCCGGGGTACTGGCCATCGCGGCCACGGACAGGTGCGGGTAGGCGATACCGATGCCCGAACCGGCGACGAACAGCACCGGCACCCAGACGGCAACCAGCCAGATCGGTACGCTCTCGCGCTGCAGCAGCCCCTGGGCGAGGAAGCCGAGCGCGAGCAGCACCGGGCCGACAGTGATCAACCGTCGTACCGTGCGTTCCCTGACCGCCGACGAGCTGCCGATCTGGGTCACCGACCACCCGAGGGAGATGGCCGCGCCGAGGAAACCGGCGGCGACCGGGGGCAGCCCGGCCAGTCGCTGGCCGAACAGCGGGAGGAACGACTCGACCGCGACGCCGAAGGCCAGCAGCCCGAGCGTCAGATAGACCCACTTCAGTGGTGAATCCGCCCGATAGGTCGCGTGCGGGAACACCCTCGGTTCGCCGCGCCGCTCATGGACGACGAATCCGGTGACCAGCAGCAGCGCCACCGCGATGCCCGCCGCCCTCGTCGTCGCGCCGGACAGGACCCCTGCCACGCTGACGGCCGCGGTGGCGGCCGTGACCAGCATCAGCGACACGATCGGGATCGGAACCCGCGCGTCGCCCCGCTCGCTGCGGGGCAGCACGCGGGGAACGACCGCGCCGCACGCCACCGCGATCACCGCCATCAGTACGAACGCCAGGCGCCAGGAGCCGAACTGGGCGAACAGGCCGCCGAGCGCCGGGCCGACGAAGTTTCCGACGCCGTACATCGCCGACATCAGCGCGCTGCCGCGTGTCCAGAGCCGATCCGGCAGGGCCGATCGGATGACGGCGAATCCCAGCCCGGACAGCAGCCCGGCACCGAGTCCCTGGACGCCACGGCCGACCAGCAACATCGGCATCGTCATGCTCGCCGCACAGGCCAGTGAGCCCACCGTGAACGCGGCGAAGCCGAGAAGGTAGGCGCCGACGTTCCCCCAGCGGGAGAGGAACCGGCCGACGAGCATCGTCGCGATCACCGTGGCGACGAGGTAGATCGTCATGCTCCACGCGTAGAAGCTCGCGCCGCCGATGTCGGCCACCGCGGTGGGCAACATGCTCGACGCCAGATAGATGTTGACCGCGCCGACGAGCACTCCGCCCGCCATCACGGTCACGGCTCCGAGATGCTTCTGGCCCAGGAGCTCCCGCCAGGAGGGTGGGGCGGGGGTCACCCGGTCACCTCCGCCGGGCGGGTGGCGCACGGGACCGTGGTGTGCCGTGGGGCCGGGACCCCGCCCCGGTGGACGCGCGGATCCACTCCGTCCGGCGCGTCGGCCGAGCCGTGTCGTACGCGCGGGCCACGGGGCCGGACGGCAGATTCCGCCCCGGGTGACTTGTCGTCGGTATCCATGTCTTCAAGGCTCACATTGAAGCGTTCCCGGAGACTTTTCCCCGCTTACGGCCGACGATCCAGGGCCGATGGGCGGGTAACCCTCAAGCGGGCGTCGAACCTTCCCGCGACGGCTGTTTCCTCCCTTTTCTGATCTTCATATGTGGCCTGTGGCAGAATGTGATGGATGCGTTTCCATGCTGACCTGCACATTCACTCGAAGTACGCCAGGGCCTGCAGCAGGGACAGCGACCTGGAGCATCTGACGTGGTGGGCACAGCGCAAGGGCATCGCGCTGATGGGCACCGGTGATTTCACGCATCCGGCGTGGTTCGAGCACCTGCGCGAGAACCTCGTACCCGCGGAGCCCGGACTGTTCCGGCTGCGTGAGGAGATCGACCTGGACGCCCTCGGGCCGCCGCCCGCCGGGGTGACCCCCGGCCAGGTGCGGTTCATGCTGTCCACCGAGGTCTCCACGATCTACCGGCGCGGCGAGCGCACCCGCAAGATCCACCACCTGGTCTACATGCCGGGCTTCGACGAGGCCTCGGCGTTCAACGCCAGGCTCGACCGGCTCGGCAACCTGAGCGCGGACGGGCGGCCCATCCTCGGCCTGGACTCCCGCGCCCTGCTGGAGATCACCCTGAGCAGCGGCGACGGCGCCTACCTGGTGCCCGCCCACGTCTGGACGCCGTGGTTCGGCGTCTTCGGGTCGAAGTCCGGGTTCGACACGATCGAGGAGTGCTACGGCGAGCTCTCCGAGCACATCTTCGCGCTGGAGACCGGCCTGTCCAGCGACCCGGCCATGAACTGGCGGGTCTCCGCCCTCGACCGCTACCGGCTGGTCAGCCACTCCGACGCCCACTCCCCGCCCATGGTCGGCCGCGAGACCACGGTGTTCGACACCGACCTCGACTACTTCGCCGTCCTGCGGGCGCTTCGGACCGGGACCGGGTACGCGGGAACGACCGAGTTCTTCCCCGAGGAGGGCAAGTACCACGTCGACGGGCACCGCAAGTGCGACGTCCGGATGGACCCCGAGGAGACGCGCGGGCGCGACGGGATCTGCCCCGTGTGCGGTAAGCCGCTCACGGTGGGCGTGCTGAACCGGGTCCAGGAACTGGCCGACCGGCCCGACGGCTTCCGGCCGGAGGGCGTCGCGGGCTTCCGCAACCTCGTACCGCTGCCGGAGATCGTGGGCGAGGTCCTCGACGTGGGCTCGAAGAGCAAGAAGGTCCTCAGGGAGGTCGACGGGCTCACCGCCGCCCTGGGGCCCGAGCTGAGGATCCTGGAGGACGTGCCGGTCGGCGACATCGCGGCCCACTCACCGCCGCTCGCGGAGGCCGTCGAACGGCTGCGCCGCGGCGAGGTGATCCGGGAACCCGGGTACGACGGCACGTACGGCGTGATCCGGCTCTTCGAACCGGGCGAGCTGGAGCGCGCGGGCGAGGAGACCACCCCGACGCTTTTCTAGGCTCGCGCACGACCTTCCCGGGAGCTTCCCGAGGCCGTACGGAAGCCCCGATCATCGCAGTGCGCTCATCCTCGCGAGGGTGGCGGCGAAAAAGGATCGCGGGGCCTGCGCGGCCACGGTGAACGCGTCCGCCGCGGTGCCCACGTCGGTGAGGCGGGGCATCAGGGCGACGCTCAGCCCGGCCTCCCCCAGCCTCCGCAGCTGGACCTCGCCGGTGGTCGGCTCCGACATCGGAACGCCGAGCAGGAGGGCGGGGTCGGGAACGCGCAGCCCGAGCAGCCAGAACCCGCCGTCCGCCGCCGGGCCGAACACCGCGTCGTAGGCGCTGAGCACGGACAGGGCGTAGGCCAGCATGTCCGGGGTGACCTGCGGGGTGTCCGTGCCGATGAGCACGACGGGCACGGGCAGGAGCCGGTGGGCGTCGTCGAAGGCCGCGGCGAGCCGCTCGTCCAGCCCGTCCCCGCGCTGCGCCAGCACCGTGAACCCGTGGGGAAGCCAGGGGCCCGGGTCGCCGTCGAGCGCGAGCACGCGCCGGGCGACCGGGACGCGGGCGACCGCGCGCAACGTGTCCTCAAGGGCGGCGGCGGCCAGCGCGGCGGCCTCGTGCGCGGTGAAGGGCGGGATCAGCCGGGTCTTCACCTTTCCCGGCACCGGCTCCCTGGCGACCACCACGACCTGCCCGCCGGGCGGCCCGCTCTGGGATGGTACGCGTCGCGACGAATCGCCCCAGGCCCGCTGGTTCCTGGACGCCTCGCCATGGAGTATCTCCTCCTGGGAAAGCTCGTCCCGGGTGTGGGGAAACGGGCCGGTGTCGTACCGCCCGTTCCCGGGGCGGCTCATGCGTCCGCTCGATCGGCCACGATCCGGCGCGTCGGGAACGCCTCCCCGTCCGGGCGGGGAGGCACCACGTCGATCTTCATCGTTCGACGCTAAGGCCGACGGCCGGGCTCATCCGTGAGGGAAGGTGGCGCGCTTCCAAGAAATGACCGGTTCGGGCCCACGGTTAGAGAATATTCGGGAATTCGGGAGGGAGCCGGTACGCCCCTCCGCGACGATCACGAACCGCGACCCCGACCTTCTCGACCTTCTCGGAGGCTCGTCGAGGCCGGGGTCACGTTCGGGAGAACACCCCCTACATGGTCTCTGTGAACGTCCGGGAGCTGCTCTCATTGCTGAGGTAGCTCTGGTAGCCCGGCCCCCACGTCCAGGTCTCCGTACGATCGCCCTTCCTGACGGTCATCGCCCCGAAGAGTGAGCGTTCGCACGTCACGGAGGGCTGGGGCGGGATGAGGGCTGCGGACGCGACCGGTGTGGTGAGCGCCACCACGAGGGTGACGAGGACGGCGGTGGTGATACAGCGGGCAACGGACATGGGTTCTCCCATGACGTGCGGATGATTCAAGGGAGATATCGCCTTTTTTCCGGAAAGGTGAACCACATCGATCATCAAGACTCGTACCGAGTCACATTCGGGACGAATACCCCTTCATGCGCCTTTATCCTCCCCCGACCCTCGCCCTGCCCGCGCCCGGCATGAGGCGCGCCCCGGTATGAGACACCCCGAGACGCCCCGAGGCTCACTCGCCGTCGCCCCTGATCCCGGCGAAGAGCCGCTCGGCGGTGGGTTGATGCCACGCGACACGGTTCGGGTCATTGGGGTGGGGACCGGTGGGAATCGTGGTGAATGTGACCGAGCCGGGCACGGGCTTCGCCATGCCACGGGCGATGGCGTACATCGTCCCCAGATCGAGCCCGGCGTCGGTCCTGACTGATTTCTTCACCTCGGCGAGGAAGGCGGAGAGCCTCTCGGGCTCGTCAAGCAGGCCGCTCGCCTGCTTGACCATCGTGTTCATGATCCGCTGCTGGCGTTTGATCCGCTCCAGGTCGCTCCCGCCGCCGACGTTGCGGAGCCGCATGTAGCCCAGCGCCTGCTCGCCGGTGAGCAGATGCCTCCCCGCGGACAGTCGCAGCTTCGCCTTGGAGTCGTTCACCGGCCGAGGCAGCGTGACCTCCACCCCGCCGAGCGCGTCGACCATGTTCTTGAACCCGGAGAAATGGATCTCCACCGCGTGGTCGACGTGAATCCCGGTGGTCGACTCGACCGTCTTCCAGGCACAGGACAGCCCGCCCGCTTGGAACGCCGAGTTGATCATTTCGATTCTGGCCGGAACCGTCTTCCCGTCCGAGGACTCGCAGGCGGGAACGCGGACGATCGAGTCCCGGGGGATGTTGACCACCAGGGTCTTCCGCCGGTCGGCGGAGATGTGCAGCAGGATCATCGTGTCACTACGCGCCCCCGCGGTCTTACGCCAGCGGGGATTGAGCGTCTCGCTGTCGGTCCCGACCACCAGCACGTTGATGGCCTCTCCCTGCTTGTACGGGCGATCTCCCGACGGGCCCGGCACGGAGGGACCCGGTACGAGCGGGCGCCCGCTCAGGAGTACGACGGGAACGGCGGCGACGGCGGCGGTGACCACCGCGACCAGCGCGAGCATGGGCCAGCCGCGCATCGCGCGGGGCACCCTCCACCGGGAACGGGCCGAGGCGCGGGACAGACCCCCGGCGGAACCGGCCGAGGCGTCGAGCAGCCGTGTGCGCTGACGTGCGAGCGTGGCGGGCGGTTCGTGCTCCAGCTCGCGGCCGAGGTCGCGGAGCATCGTCAGGTCGTCCATGGTCACTCCTCCTCGTGCATCGGGTTGCTGTCGCCGAACTCCGCGCGTACCTTCCGCCTGGCCCTGTTCAGGCGGGACCGTACGGTGCCGATCGGAATGCCCAGCGCGCGGGCGACCTCCACGTACGACAGGTCGCTCCAGGCGACCAGCAGCAGGACGTCGCGGTCCTTGGACGAGAGCCCGGCCAGCGCACGGGCGAGCGCGGGGCGGGACGCCTGGGCGGTGACCCCCGCGACCACCCGGTTGGCGGGGGACTCCACCGTGTCCTCGGCGGGACTGCGCCGCAGCGCCCGGTAACGGGCGGCCTCGGTGCGGTGGTGCCGGGAGACGATCTTGGTGGCGATGCCGAACAGCCACGGCCGGGCGTCGGCGTAGGCCAGGTCGTAGCTGCTCCGGCGGGCGAAGGCGACCAGGAACGTCTCGCCGACCAGGTCTTCGGCGATCTCCGGGCCCAGCCGCCGGGAGACGTACCGGTAGAGCATCCCGGAATAGCGGTCGAACAGCGCCGCGAACGCCTCCGGGCGGGTCCGCGACTCGTCGATGAGGTCGCAGTCGCGGTTCTGGGCGGTGAGTGGCGCGATCATCGCGGGCACCATGGCATGAAAGCCGGCCTTCCCGTGGGAAAAGTGGTCAGCGATGTATCGCCACGACCTCTCCACCGGGTTCACGGCCCGCGAGGGAACGGCGTCCGGGGAGCAGGCAACGGGCCGACGGGCCCGATCGCGGCGGGCCGCACACTCCACTGCCCACCGCCCGGCACTGCGACGCCCAGAATAAGGGGAGAAATCCCCTCAAATACGAAATTAGCGGCGATAAAAACGGACTAATTTCATTGCTTCTCGCAAAGCACCTGCATTACCCAGCACCGGCGGATAACCTCGCGAAGTCTCAACACGCGGAAAAGGAAGTGGCGTGGCAGGATCATGGGCGGAGCTGCCGATGGGGCGCGTCGTGCGCGTTCACGGCGCGGACGCCGACGCCATCGCCCTTTCGCTCGACCCGCTTCCCGATGACGCTCCGGCGATTGTCACCTACTTCGCGGGCGACACGCGATCCGCGACGGAAATGGTCTCCTCGGTATTGCGCGAGCTGGAAAAGGCCGCCGTCGGCCTGTTCCCGGCGTGGCTGCCG
Organism: Streptosporangium sp. H13245; assembly: GCF_055690525.1. NCBI lineage: Bacteria > Bacillati > Actinomycetota > Actinomycetes > Streptosporangiales > Streptosporangiaceae > Streptosporangium > Streptosporangium sp. H13245. The sequence continues at coordinate 266,006 of NZ_JBSZKT010000004.1, forward strand.
GGCGCGGAGGGCATCGGCGGCCCCGGTGGCGCGGGCGGACGCGCCGTACGCGTGCTCGCACTGCGGACCGCGTCCGCGACCGAGCACTTCGGCCCCTTCCTCGCCGACCTCGCCGAACGGGCGCTTCGCGAAGCCGAGCCTCCCGCGCGGCGAGAGGCGTCCCGGGAGAGGGCCGAACCTCCCGCGCGGCGGGGGGCGGGAGCGCGGCGCTCCCCCGGATTCACGGCCGAGGTACGGGCCGCCGGTCTCGGACGGGTGATCGCCGCCAGCTTCGGCCGTCCCCGCGCGGCGGTCCTCGTGCACGTGCCGGTGGACCTCCCTCCCGCCGCCGAAGAGGCCCTCGTCGCGGGGTGCGAATGGCTGGCCCACCACGGCGACCTGGGAGTATGGCTCACCGGCGCCCCCTTGGCCACCGTGGACCGGATCGCCGTGACACCCCTGCGGCTACCGGCCGAGGTGACGGACCTCGTCCGTGACCTCCCGGACCTCCCGGCACCGGCGAGGCCCCGGCCCGATGCCCGTACGGCACCCGTGGTCACGTACCCGGCCGTCGCGGGGAGACCGCATCCGGCGAGCGTCGCCGAGCGGACGCTGGAGACCGCGCTGGCCGCGTGCGACTGGGCGGCGGGGCGGGCGTGGAACCAGACCCACCGGCCGCACCCGCTCGTCAACCCCGTCCGGGTGGACCTGCTCTGGCGGGACGAGCGGTGCGTCATCGAGATCGACGGGCCCGAACACCACTCCGCGCTCGCGTACGCGGCGGACCGGCAACGGGACGTACGGCTCCAGCTCGACGGCTACGCGGTGCTGCGCTTCACCAACGCGCAGGTCACCACCGATACGGAAACCGTGCTTCACCAGATAAGGCGATTTCTCCGGGGCCGTCGCCCCGGGATGTTGGAAGGATTAGAACATGCCCGATAAAGCACTTTCGCTGCCCGAAATTGCTGCCCTCCTGGTGTTGATGATCGAGGCGAGAGAGATCTCCAATGTGGAACTCCAGGAACGTCACGGTCTGACGATCACCGGAGCTCCGCGCCGGAACCTGAACGAGCTGAAGCTGGTGGAGAGCCGGAAGGAAGGGCGCGCGTTCGTTCACGTGCTGACCAACGCCGGATGGGCCTGCCTGACCGACGAGGTCCGCGCCGGGATCGTCATCCCGGAGCGCTCGGGCTCGGCGGGGATCGCGCTCCGCGCCGTCCTGTCCGGGCTGCGGGGATTCATGGAGCGGACCGAGCACAGCCTCGCCGACGTCTTCGCGGTGAACGCCGACCCGGCGCCCGCGACCTCCCCGGACGACTCCGCGCCGTTGTCCACGGCTCCCCCGGTTTCCTCGGCGCCGGACGTCGAGGAGCGGATTCGTGCCGCCTACCGCGAGCTGGCCGCCAAGCCCGGCGCCTGGGTGAGCCTCACGAAACTCCGTCCGCTCCTGGGTGAGGTGCCGAGGGCGACGGTCGACGAGACCCTCCTCCGGATGAACCGTATGCCGGACGTGAACATCGTCCCGGAGGACAACCAGAAGATGCTCTCCAGGGAAGACAGGGACGCGGCGGTGACCATCGGCGAGCAGGAGAAGCACCTCCTCTGGATCGAGGCACGGTGACGGACGAGGAGCGCAGGGCACTGGCGGAGCTCAAGCTCAGGCTGAACTCGGCGATGGTCCCCGACGACGTGTGGAACACCTCGCCGTTCCACGTGAGGGGCCTGCACCGCCACACCGGCCAGCTCCTGCTCGACGGGCTGGGCGAGGCCGGGGAGAGCCGCGCCGCGAGCCCGATCGGCGTGGTCGTCCAGGGCCAGCGGGGCACGGGCAAGACGCACCTGCTGGGCTGGGCGTGCGACCGAGTCCTGCGGGAGGGCGGATACTTCTTCCTGGTGAGCCTGCTGGACGCCAAGGGTTTCTGGGAGAGCGTCGTGGTGTCGATGCTCGACAGCCTCTCCCGCAAGGCCCAGGAAGACGGGGCGAGCCAGCTCAAGGTCTTCCTGGACCGCCTGTCGTCCCTGGTCGAGGTCCCCCGGATGGTGCGGCGCGCGGTGACCGGGAACACGACGCTGACGAAGGAGGCCCTCGACGCCTTCGTCGAGGCGCTGCGCCGATTCGACGGGCCGCTGGGCCGGGAGAGCCAGAACACCGCGCGGGCGCTCGTCCTGCTCGCCTCCGACGACCTGGCGGCGCAGGACATCGGATTCGCCTACCTGTCCTCCATCCCCGAGGAGGAGCCGGGCGAGCGCGCCCTGTGGGGTCTCCGGCGGGGTGAGAAGTCGCCGCAGGAGATCGTGAGGGACATCTCACGGCTCATGGCGCTCACCGGCCCCTCGGTGATCGCGGTCGACCAGATCGACACGCTCATCGCGCAGTCCTCGATCGCCGGTGTCGGCGATTCGGACCATGACTGGCGCGAGACTCTCGTCGTCGAGCAGATCGCGGGCGGGCTGATGTCGCTGCGGGAGGTCACCCGCAGGACGCTGACCGTCGTCTCCTGCCTCCCGGCGACCTGGATCCTCATCGAGAAGCTCGCGACCGGCACCGTCCAGGACCGGTTCCGGCACGCGGTCCAGCTCATGACCATTCCCGACGCCAAGATCGGCCATGCCCTGGTCGAGCGGCGGTTCGCGGCGCCGTTCCGGGAGCTCGACTTCACGCTGCCCTATCCGACCTGGCCGGTGCGGCCGTCCGCGTTCGAGGACGCCCCCGACTTCACCCCCCGACAGTTGCTGAAGGTCGTCGACCGGCACATCCACTCCTGCCTGGTCAACGACGAGGTCAGGGAGTTGGAGAGCCTCCACTCCTCCCCTACGCCGGACCCTGCCCCCGTCCCCAAGCTTCCGGTGCCCTCACAGGAGCTCGCGGTGCTGGACGCCCGCTTCGCCGAGCTGAGGGACACGGCCGACGTGACCTCCGCGACCGGTTCCGCCACCGAGGACACGACGATGCCCGCGTTGCTGTCGGCGGGACTCGACGCCTGGATCGCCGAGCGGGGCGACGCGGGACGGGTGTTCAGCCAGGATCCCCCGCCGAGCTCGAAGCCTCCCCTGCACGCGCGCCTGCGGCGCAGTCTGGACGAGACCACCGAGGACGAGGCGCACTGGTGCTTCCGCGCGATCGCCACCACGCACGCCAACGCCGCGCTGGTCCGGCTGCGCGGCGCCTCGGTGGCGGCGGGCCTGGACGCCGAGATCCCGAAGCGGAAACTGTTCGTGCTGCGGAACGCGGAGTGGGCGAAGGGTCCGCGTACCCGCGAGGTCCTCGCGGAGTTCGAACAAGCGGGCGGCAGGGTACTCCGCGTGGACGACGAGGACCTCAGGATCCTCGCGGCGCTTCGCGACCTGTTCGCCGAGGACCCCGCGAACCTGCGGGCGTGGCTCGTCTCGCGGAGACCCACCGATGACGTCAAGGTGCTCGGCGAGGCGCTGGGGGACGGGTGGACCGTTCCGGGCGAGGGACACGGTCCCGACGAGCCGCCCTCTCCCGCCACCTCCGACGAGCCGTCCGGCCACACCGCCGCCGAAGGCTCCTTCGAGGCGTCGGGGCACACCTCCGAAGGCGCTGGCCATGTGCCGTCGGTCACCCTGGGCAGGGCGGTGACCGACGGCACGTCCCTTGACGTCGACCTGGAGTCGCTCAGGAAACACACCGCGATCTTCGCCGGATCCGGGTCGGGGAAGACCGTGCTCATCCGCGGGCTGATCGAGAGGTGCGCGCTCCAGGGCGTGTCGGCCATCGTGCTCGATCCCAACAACGACCTGGCACGTCTGGGAGACCCGTGGCCGCACGCTCCGGCGCACTGGGACGCGGGCGACGCCGCGAGGGCCGAGGAGTATCACGCGGGCACCGATGTCGTGATCTGGACGCCGCGACGCAGCGCGGGACGTCCCCTCAGCTTCCAGCCCCTGCCCGACTTCGCGAGCGTCGTCGACAACCCCGACGAGTTCACCGAGGCCGTGGAGGTGGCCGTCGCGTCCATCGTGCCGAGGGTCAAGCTGGACGCGAGAACGACCAGGGCCCAGCTCGGGCAGGCGGTGCTCCGGGAGACGCTCAGGCACTACGGGAGGCGGGGGGCGAGCAGCCTCAGGGGGCTCATCGCGATGTTGTCGGCACTGCCGGACGGGGTGAGCGAGCTCGACAACGCGGAGAGGATCGCGGCCGAGCTGGCCCAGAGCCTGACCGCGGCCACGGTCAACGACCCGATGTTCGGCGGTGAGGGCACACCGATGGATCCCGGGCTCCTGCTGACCCCTCCCCCGGGAAAGAGGGCGCGCGTCTCGGTGATCAGTCTCGTCGGGCTGCAGTCGGACCACCAGCGGCAGAGCTTCGTGAACCAGCTGCAGATGGCCCTGTTCGCCTGGATCAAGAAGAACCCGGCCGGTGACCGGCCGCTGGGCGGACTGTTCGTGATGGACGAGGCCCAGACGTTCGCGCCGTCCGGCACGATGACGGCCTGCACGCAGAGCACGCTGGCGCTGGCCTCCCAGGCCCGCAAGTACGGGCTCGGTCTCGTGTTCGCGACCCAGGCCCCGAAGGGACTGCACAACCGGATTCCGGGGAACGCCGCGACCCAGTTCTTCGGCCTGCTGAACAGCCCGATCCAGATCTCCGCCGCGCGGGAGATGGCCCAGGCCAAGGGGAGTGACGTCACCGACATCTCACGGCTGAGGACGGGCGAGTTCTACGCGGCCTCCGAGGGGGCGGGGTTCGTGAAGGTGCGGGTCCCGATGTGCCTGAGCCACCACCCCAAGGACCCGCTCAGCACCGAGGAGGTCATCGAGAGGGCCGGGAAACCGTCGGACTCCGGCCAGACGTTCTGAACCGGATCACACGGTGCTGACCACGTCCGAAACGGACCATAACCGCCTCCAGCCGTCTCACGAATCGCGCCGACCTCGCCGGGCGGCCTTCAGCCGGTGTCCGTCTCGTGGTCGCCGATCGAGCGCAGGACGGCGTCGGGGACGACGAGGTCGGCACGGGGGCGGGTGGTGGCGATGAGGTCGGCGTTGCGCTGGTCGGTTCCCAGGGCCCAGGCCACGGCGGCGTCGGGGGACTTGCCGAAGCGCTCGTGCCGGGAGACGAGGCGGCGCACGCGCTCGTCCGGGTCGAGGTCGCAGTACCAGACCTCGTGGAGCCCGGCCCGCACGCGTACCCAGTCACCCCGGTCGAGCAGCAGGTAGTTTCCCTCGGTGACGACGAGCCGGGCGGCCCGGGGGACCGGGATGCTACCGGCGATCGGCTGTTCCAGGTCGCGCTCGAACGCGGGCGCGTAGACCACGTCGTCCTCGTCCTCGCGCAGGCGGCGGAGGAGGGACGCGTACCCGGCCGCGTCGAAGGTGTCCGGGGCGCCCTTGCGGTCGCGGCGCCCGAGCCGGTCGAGCTCGACGTCGGCGAGGTGGAAGCCGTCCATCGGCACGTACGCCACCCACTCCCGCTCCGGCAGTCCACCGGGAGGCGTCGGCCGCAGCAGGTGGACCAGGTGCTCGGCGAGGGTGGTCTTGCCCGCCCCCGGGCCTCCGGTGACACCGAGTAGCGCGCGGTGTCCGTCCCGTACGAGGGAGCGTGCCCGGACCACGAGGTCGTCGAGGGATGTCATCGGGACTGGACCGGGGCGGCCGAGGTGGTCGTCATCCCCACGAACGTAGCCGAGCCGCCCGCCGACATCCAGCGCGGACCGGTGGTGCAACATTTTCGGGCTCTTCGGCGTCTAGGCGATGACGATGGAGAAGGGACGGCATGTGGACGACGAATCCGGTTTCGACGACTTCGTGGCCGAACGGAGTGAGGCGCTGCTCCGCTACGCCTACGTCCTGACCGGTAACCCGCACGACGCCGCCGATCTCACGCAGGAGGCGCTGACCCGGATACGCGACGCCTGGCCGAGGGTGCGGCGCAAGGCCGACGCGCACGGCTACGCCCGGACGACGATGGCGCGGCTGCACGTCAGCATCTGGCGGCGGCGCAGGCACGAGCATCTCACCGGGGAGCCGCCCGAGCGGACCTGGGAGGCGGTCTTCCCCTCCGAGGAGGACCAGGGGCTCTGGTGGGAACTGGCCGCGCTGCCCCGCAGACAGCGCGCCGTGCTGGTGCTCCGCTACTACGAGCAGCTGACCGACGCCGAGATCGCCGAGGTGCTCCGCATCTCGCAGGGGACCGTGCGCAGCCAGGCCTCCCGCGGCCTGGGCAAGTTGCGGTCCTCCCTCTCCACCTCCTCACCTGCCGCCCACGGGAGCACGCGATGACCGACATCGAAGACAAGTTGAGCCGCGTCCTGGCCGGAGCCGCGGAACAGGTGCCCGAGCAGGCGCGGGTCAGGCTGTCGGCGACGGTCAGGGCACGCCGCCGCCCCCGGCGGGCACCCGCCGCGTTGCTCGCGGCGGCGGCCGTGCTCGTGGTGGCCGGTGGGGCGGGTGCGGCGGTGCGGACCCTGGGCGCGTCGGCCGTGCCGCAGCCCGCGGTGAACGCCACGGGCGCGCAGGGACCGATGCCACAGTCGGCCTCGCTACCGGAGGAGAAGCTGCCGCCGCCCATCGAGCGGGTGTGGCCGCAGGCCCTGCACAAGATCCCCGCCAAGCTGCCCGACGGCCGCGCCTACTACCCACAGTCGCTGCTCGACGACCGGACGCTGCTCGTCATGACGGGAGCGGGCGACGGGGCGAAGCAGTTCCTGTGGAGCTACGACCTGGAGAACGGCAGGTCCCGACGGGTCACCGAGATCCCGACCAGGAATTCGACGCTCTACGCCGAAGACGTCACCGCGGGCGGCGGGGCCATCGTCTGGTGGGCGTCGTACAGGGAATCGGGCGAGCGGCGGGTCGCCCGGATCTGGACGGTGCCCGCCGTCGGCGGCACCCCTCGGAAGGTGGCCGACGTCCCGCTGGAGAACGTCATGAAGAAGGGCCACATCAGGGCACTGGAGGTGGTGGGCCAGGACGTGGTCTTCTCCCGCGAGAGCGGCGGGGTGTATCGCGTGCCGCTGCGCGGCGGCGAGCCCCGGGCGGTTCCGGGCACCGAGGGACAGCACCTTTTGCGGTGGCCCTGGGTGGGCCGCCACCTCAAGCAGGCCGCCTTCGTCGAGCTGTTCAACGTCAGGACGAGGGAGCGGCGTGACGCCGTGATCAGGCCCGGCGAGAACTTCGTCAGGTGTGGCGTCGCCCGGTGCTACGGCCACGGCCCGGCCAACGGGCCCGGCCCACGCGTCTTCGTCCGCGAGCGCGACGGTTCCCGGGAGCGGGTACTGCCTCCCGAGGTCCAGCTGAACGACGATCCCGGCCTGGATCGGTTCTACAAGAGGATTTTCAGGGAAGGTGTCGCCCTCTACGACGTGGTCACCGGCACGTCCGCCGATCTGGGCTTGCGTAAGGGCGATGGAGTTATCCCCGACGGCGGCGGCGACCGGCTGATGACCTATCAGGTCGGGGAGAAGATGTACGTCGTGGACCTGGCCGCGATCAAGTGAGGGAAGGGCCGGGCTCCCCCGGCCGGCCTCGCGACCGAAGCGGCCCCGAGGTGACACCGGGGCCGCCGGGTGCGGCCCGGGGCGAGCCGATGTCAGCCGGGGCGGCGGGCCCGGCCGGGGAACACGCGGGGGTCAGCCGGAGTCGGCGTTGAAGGACAGTTCGGAGGTCACCCGGTAGCGGTCGCCCCGGTAGATCGAGCGGGTGAACTCGACGATCCGGCCGCCGACGTCGCGGGTGGTGCGCTCGAAGAGCAGGGCCGGGGCGTGCTGGGGGACGTGGAGGAGCTCGGCCTCGGTCTCGTCGGTCACGGTGGGCTCTATCGTCTGCACGGCGCTGCGGACGTCGACATTGAAACGTTCCCGCAGGAGCCGGTAGAACGAGCCAGACTCCATGTCGGCCGGGACGAGGCCGCCGACCAGGGCGTACGGCAGGTGGATGCGCTCGATCGCCATGGGCTCGTCGTCGACGACGCGCAGCCGCACGACCCGCAGGACGGGGTCGGCGGGAGAGAGCTGGAGCCGGGTGGCGAGCCGGGCGCCCGCGGGGGTGGAGCCGAACTCCAGGATCCGGCTGAGCCAGTTGCCCTCGGCGGGCGGCGCGTAGAACGAGTTGCCCGTGGTCGAGGCGAGCGCCTGGGTGACCCGGTGCGGCCCGGTGAACGTGCCGCGCCCGTGCTCGCGGACGAGCAGCCCCGACATGACCAGATCGTCGATCGCCGCGCGCACCGTGGGCCGGGAGACCCCGAGCTCCTTGCAGAGATCCCGCTCGGAGGGGATCGCCTCGCCCGGCTTCATGTCGGCGATGAAGTCGAGCAGGACGTCGCGCACCCGGTCGCGCTTGAGCCCGGACCTCAGGTTTAGAGTCACCACCACACCTTACCAAGATCTTACCTATTTGTTACCTGTCATCCCGGAAAAAACAGGTCTTGACGTCGGAAGTGGTAAGAGCCACCCTATGCGAAGCAAGCCAATTACTTACCAATATCTGACCTCTGGGAGTACCGATGGGGTACCGCCTCCGCGCCACCGCGGCAGTGTTGACACTCGCCGCAGGCCTCACCGCATGCGGCTCCTCCGAGCCGTCCCCCTCCGCGGACTCGCCCGGTTCCGCCGGTACCGGGCAGGGCCCCACGAACCTGACCGTGTGGGTCATGCGCGACAGCTTCTCCGACGCCCTGCTCGACCGCTTCCGCACCGGCTACCAGGCGGCCCACCCCGGCGTCGCCCTCGACATCCAGATCCAGGAGTGGGACGGCATCGGCCAGAAGGTCACCAGCGCCCTGGCCAGCAACGACGCCCCGGACGTCATCGAGGTCGGAAACACCCAGGTCGCCGAGTACGCCGCCAGCGGCGGGGTGAAGGACCTCACCGACAAGGTCACCGACCTGGGGGGCGGCGACTGGCTGCCCGGCCTGGCGGAACCGGGCAAGATCGACGGACGCCAGTACGGCATCCCGTGGTACGCCGCGAACCGGGTGGTCATCTACAACAAGGACCTGTTCGCCAAGGCCTCGATCACCTCCCCGCCCAAGACCAGGGACGAGTGGCTGGAGGTCACGGCCAAGCTCAACAAGGGCGGTGACCAGGGCATCTATCTGCCCGGCCAGAACTGGTACACCCTCGCGGGGTTCATCTGGGACGAGGGCGGCGACCTCGCGGTCAACGAGGGCGGCACCTGGAAGGGCGGCCTCGGCACCCCCCAGGCGCTGGCCGGGGTCGAGTTCTACCGGAAGCTCCAGGCGCTGGGCAAGGGTCCCAAGGACTCCGACGAGGCGAAGCCGCCACAGGCCGACGTCTTCGCGAAGGGCGACGTCGCCCAGCTCATCTCCGCCCCGGGCGGCGCGGTGGCGATCGAGAAGGCCAACCCGGACCTCAAGGGCAAGCTCGGTTTCTTCCCGATCCCCGGCAAGACCGCCGACAGGCCGGGCGCGGTCTTCACCGGCGGCTCCGACCTGGTCATCCCGGAGGCCTCGAAGAACCCCGAGGCGGCGTACGAGGTGGTCAAGGCTCTGGCGGGTGAGAAGTTCCAGACCGAGATGGCCAAGGAGATGAGCTACGTGCCCAACCGTGTCTCCCTGGCGAGCGTGCTGGACGGCAACGAGGCGACGGCCGCGATGGCCGCGGGCGCCGCCAACGGGCACGCCACCCCCAACTCCCCCAACTGGGCGGCGGTCGAGGCCAAGAACCTGATCAAGGAGTATCTGACCAAGGTGCTCACCGGGGGCACCCCCGCCACCGAGGCCGCCACGGTGGACCAGGGCATCGCCGAGATCCTCAACACCAAGTCCTGACACCCGCCGGGTACGCGGCCCCGTCAGGCGCCGGTCGTCGGCTCGGCACACCGGTGCACGCGAACCACGCAGAGACCCCACCCACGAGAAGCCCGGCCCCGGTACCACCCACCGCACCGGCCCGCGAAACCCACACCGGACTCCACACCGGTCCACGAGACCCACACCGGACCCCACACCGGCTCGCGAGACCCACACCGACCGGCGGGATCCACACCGGTCCACGAGATCCACGCCGGACCCCAACCACCGCACCGGCCCGCGAGAAGCCGTACCGGATTCCCCCGTACCGCTCGCCCGCTCCGAGGAGTGCCATGCCCGCTGCCCCACAGGCCCCGACAGGGCGCCCGACACGGCGGCGCGCCCGCGACCGGGACGCCTCCGCCCCCGACCGGCCAGACCAAACAGGCCAAACAGGCCAAACGAGCCAGCCAGACCGGCCCGGAGTGGACGCGGTGCGATCCGGGGCGCGGCCGTCCCGGCTCACCGGCCTCTGGCCCTACCTGCTGATCGTGCCCACCCTGGCGGGCACCGCCTACCTGCTGCTCTACCCGCTGATCCGCAGCGTCGTCATCTCCTTCCAGCACTTCAGGACCGGCGAGCTGATCCGCGGCGGGGCGGAGTTCGTCGGCCTGGACAACTACGCGGAGGTGCTCGGCGGGGCGGAGTTCTGGGCCGTGGTGCGCAGGACCCTGGTCTGGACGGCCGTCAACGTCGTCCTGATCATGGTCATCTCCACCGCGGTGGCCCTGATGGTCGCCCGGCTGGGCCGGGGGATGCGCCTGGCCGTGATGGGCGGCCTGGTGCTCACCTGGGCCACCCCCGTGCTCGCCGCCACCACGATCTTCCAGTGGCTGTTCCAGTCGCGGCTGGGGGTGGTCAACTGGCTGCTGGTCACGCTGGGGTTCGAGTCCTTCAGGGACTACACCTGGTTCGCCGACGGCACGTCCACCTTCGCCATCCTGGTCGCCCTGGTCGTCTGGCAGTCCGTGCCGTTCGCCGCCCTCACCCTCTACGCGGGCCTGACCACCATCCCCTCCGAGCTGTACGAGGCCGCGCGGATCGACGGCGCGAGCGGGCGGCAGGTCTTCGCCTCCGTCACCTTCCCCATCCTGCGACCGCTCTTCGGCCTCATCACCTCGCTGGAGGTGATCTGGGTGTTCAAGTGCTTCGCCCAGATCTGGGCGATCAGCAAGGGCGGCCCGGGAGAGGCCACCACCACGCTGCCCGTCTACGCGTTCCAGGTCGCGCAGTCGCTCCACAAGTACGACCTCGGCTCGGCGATCTCCACCCTCACCGTGCTGATCCTGATCGCCCTGCTGATCACCCACCTCCGGCGGATGCTCAAGCACGAAGGGGAGGAACTGTGACGACCGTCCCGACGCCGGGCCGCCTGCTGCGTCGCGCGCCGCTGAACCTGGCCGCCCTGGCCGTACTGGCCGTCTCGGTCTTCCCCGTCTACTGGATGGTGCTGACCGCGTTCAAGCCCACCAGGGACATCCAGTCGCAGACCCCGACCTTCTGGCCCGCCAACCCCACCCTGGAGCACTTCGCGACCGCGGTGAACGCGGACGGTTTCTGGACGTTCTGGCGTAACAGCCTCACCGTCACCGCGAGCGCGGTACTGCTCGCCCTGGTGGTCGCGCTGCTCGCCGCGTTCGCGGTGGCCCGGATGCGCTGGCGCGGGCGCAAGGCGTTCGTCCTGATGGTCTTCATCGCCCAGATGGCCCCCTGGGAGGCGCTGCTGGTGTCGATGTTCATCATCGCCCGCGACACCGGCATGCTCGACAGGCTGTCGATGCTCACCCTGATCTACTTCATGACCACGCTGCCGTTCACCATCGTGACCCTGCGCGGGTTCCTCGCCGCGATCCCTCCCGAGCTGGAGGAGGCCGCGCTGATGGACGGGTGCGACCGGGCCTCGGCCTTCCGCCGGGTGGTCCTGCCGCTGCTCGCCCCCGGCCTCATGTCCACCTGCCTGTTCGGCTTCATCACCGCGTGGAACGAGTTCGCCTTCGCCAACGCACTGATCATCAAGAACCAGGACGACCGGACCCTGCCGGTCTGGCTCTCCTCCTTCAGCAACGTCTTCGGCACCGACTGGGGAGCCACCATGGCCGCCTCGACCCTCTTCATGCTGCCGGTACTGCTGATCTTCCTCGTCCTGCAGCGCAGGGTCACCTCGGGAATGATCGCCGGCGCCGTCAAGGGCTGAGCACCCCTCACCGCCACGCCTTCTTGCCGTCATGCCCGCACACCGTCCGTCCACAGGCGTGCCCTTCCGGGGCGCCGCGAAGGGAAGACCAACGTGATCATTCCGAGGCCACGGGAAGTGGCCGTCGACGGGGGCTCCGTCGCGTTCCGGCGGGACCTCCTGCGGCTGATGCCCGACGACCCGTCCCTCGACGAGGAGGGCTACCGCCTCGACGTCTCCCCCTCCGGCGTCGAGCTCACCGCGGGCGGCCCGGCCGGCCGCTTCTACGGCTCGCGGACCCTCTCCCAGCTGGGGCCGCTGATCCCGTACGGGACGATCGAGGACCGGCCGAGGTTCGCCTGGCGCGGGGTGATGCTGGACGTCGCCCGGCACTTCATGCCCAAGGCGTTCATTCTGCGCCTCGTCGACCTGCTCGCCGAGCACAAGCTCAACGTGCTGCACCTGCACCTGACCGACGACCAGGGGTGGCGCCTGGAGATCGAGCGCTACCCCCTGCTCACCGAGGTCGGCGCGCGGCGCGGCGGTTTCTACACGCGGGAGGACGTACGGGAGATCGTCGCGTACGCGGCGGAGCGCTTCGTCACCGTGGTGCCCGAGATCGAGATGCCCGGCCACGCCCAGGCCGCCATCGCCGCCTACCCGCACCTGGGCAACGACCCGTCCCGCGAGGTGGAGGTCTGGTCGGAGTGGGGGATCAGCGAGCACGTCCTCAACCTTGAGGAGTCCACCGTCCGCTTCTGCCAGGACGTGCTCGACGAGGTCTGCGAACTCTTCCCGAGCCCGTACGTGCACGTCGGAGGGGACGAGTGCCCCACCGCCGAGTGGGAGCGCAGCCCCCGGGCGCGGCGGAGGCTGGCGGAGCTGGGGCTGGCGGGGCCCCGGGACGCGTGCGCCTGGTTCATCGGCCGGATGGCCGCGCACCTGGAGAAGCACTCGCGCAAGCTGGTCTGCTGGGACGAGCCGGACCGCGAGCCCACCCCCGGCACGACCGTCATGGTCTGGCGCGACGAGCAGGCCGAGCGTGGCGGCAACGACATCATCCTGGCGCCGCACACCCGGACCTACTTCGACTACCGCCCCTCGGCCGCGCCCTTCGACGACCAGCCGGATGACACCGACCGGCCGACCGTCCAGGAGCGCGTCCTCACCCTGGCCGACACCTACGCATTCGCCCCCGACCCGGCCGCGCGGGGCGTGCAGTGCCAGCTGTGGACCGAGTACATGCCCACGCCCGAACGCGTCGAGTTCATGGCCCTGCCCAGGATGTGCGCCTTCGCCGAGGTCGCGTGGGGTTCGCCCGGCGACTACCCCGACTTCCTCCGGCGGCTCGGGCCGCACCTCGCCCGGCTCAGCGCCCAGGGCGTCCGCGGCGGCCCGCTCATCCCCTGAGCCATCTCTCAAGCCCTGTTCATCCCGGGAAGCATCCAGGAAAGGAAAGAAAGTGCGCAGAAAGCTGTTACTCGGCGGGCTCGTGTCCGCCATGCTGCTCACGCTGGTGGGCGTCGCGGCCAACCCGGCCAGCGCCCAGCAGTCCGTCAGGCTCCAGTACAAGACGAGCGCCGCCGGGGCGACCGCCGACCAGGTCGAGCCGTGGTTCAACCTGGTCAACAGCGGCACCTCGGCCGTGCCACTGAGCGGCGTGAAGATCCGCTACTACTTCAAGGCGGACGCCGGATCGCCGCAGTACCGTTTCGCGTGCTCGTGGGCGGTGGTCTCCTGCTCCACGGTCACCGGGACCTTCGGGACGCTCTCCCCCGGTACGGCCACCGCCGACCGCTACCTGGAGGTGGGCTTCACCTCGGGGAACCTCGCGGTCGGGGCGCAGACCGGTGACCTGCAGCTGCGTTTCTACCGCGCCGACTGGCAGCGGCTGACCCAGAGCGACGACTACTCCTTCGGCCCGGCCCGCACGACGTACGGCGACTGGACCAAGGTGACCGTCTACCAGAACGGCGCCCTGGTCTGGGGCACCTCGCCTTCGGGCGGCGGCGGTGACCCGACCCCGACGCCCACCCCGACGATCACGAACCCTCCCGGGGGCAGCGGGGTGGTGTTCGACGACTTCGCGTACAGCGACGCCGACGACCCGAACATCTCCGCGCACAACTGGACCGTGCGCACCAACAGCGGCGGCCCCGGCGTGCCCGGCGCGAGCTGGCCCAAGCAGAACGTGACCTTCCCCACGGTCACTGGTACGAACAAGGCGCTGCAGCTCAAGGCCGTGACCGACGGCACCGCCTCGGGCACCCAGCAGTCGGAGGTGCTGCACCAGCGCAAGTTCCTTGAGGGCACCTACGCGGCCCGGGTGAAGTTCTCCGACACCCCGGTCAGCGGCCCCGACGGGGACCACATCGTGCAGACCTTCTTCACGATCACTCCCCTGGCCGCCGACATGGACCCCAACTACAGCGAGCAGGACTTCGAGTATCTGCCCAACGGCGGCTGGGGCGAGCCCGCCAACATCATGTACGCCACGTCGTGGGAGACGTACCGCAACGAGCCCTGGCAGGCGGTGAACGTGCACACCGAGGTCAGGCAGAGCTACGCGGGCTGGCACGACCTGGTCCTGCAGGTCTCCGGCGGCCAGATCAGGTACTACATCGACGGCGCCCTCTTCGCCGAGCACGGCGGCGACTACTACCCGGAGACGGTGCAGTCGGTGAACTTCAACCTCTGGTTCATCAGCGGCGGCCTGGTCGGCAGCTCGACCTCGCGTAACTACGTCCAGCAGATCGACTGGTTCTACCACTCCAAGAACGAGGTGGTGGCCCCCGCCACCGTGCTGAGCCGCGTCAACAACTACCGCTCCGCCTCGACCACCTGGGTCGACACCGTTCCCAACCCCTAACCGCCCTTCCGGATGTGAGTACGGCCCGCGGTCTCCCCAGACGCGGGCCGTACGTCTTCCCCTTCCCCGGCGCCCGGTGCCTCTTCGGTAACCGACGCCTCCTCGATGACCGGCGCCCCTTCGATGACCGGCGCCCGGAGGGTGCGGACCTGGGGGGAGAGCAGCGCCGCGAGCGTGGCGGCCACGACGAGACCGGAGCAGCCGAGCAGGGCGGTGCCGGGACCGATCGCGGCGGCGACGGGACCGGCGGCGAGGATGCCGAGGGGTGCCAGGGCGAGGGACCCGAACCAGTCGTAGGAGCTGACGCGGGAGAGCGCGTCGGAAGGCACCTCGCGCTGCATGGTGGTGGTCCACAGCACACCGAACACGTCCCCGGCCACCCCGGCGGCGAACATCGCGGCGACGATCGTCCACAGCGGCGCCCCGGCCCCGAGGAGCAGCATCGGCAGCGCCGTGGGAAAGGTGGCCAGGACCGCGACCAGCATGGGACGCCGGGGCCGCAGGCGCGCGGCGAGGCCCGCGCCCGCGACGGTCCCCAGCGCCTGGGCCGCGACGATCAGCGCCCAGGAGCTCGCCCCGTCCAGGTTCCGCTCCGCGATCAGGGGACCGAGCACGCCGACGTTGGCCCCGACGGCGGCGACGACGAAGGCGTACTGCACCACCACGACCCACAGCCACTGCCGTGAGACGAACTCCCGCCAGCCGTGCCGCAGGTCGGACCAGCCCGATCCCACGGACACCCTGAGGCGGCGGGGCAGGCGCATGGCGCGGATCAGCGCGGCGCTGACGAGGAACGAGACGGCGTTGAACGCCAGGGCCCACCCGGCGCCGACCAGGGCGACGACGACACCGGACAGGGCGAGCCCCAGCACCATGGCGCCGTTCCTCGCGACCCCGAGCAGGGCGTTGGCCTCCTGCAACCGCTCCCGGGCGACGACCTCGGGCACCACCCCGGTCATCGCCGGTACGAACAGGGCGGTGGCCACCCCCGCCAGGGTCGCCAGCAGCGCCACGGCGGGGATCGGCGCGTCGCCCGTCAGGAGCATCACCGCCAGCCCGCCGTACGCGGCGGTGCCCAGAACGTCGGCGACCACCATCAGTCCCGACCGGGAGAACCGGTCGGCCAGTACGCCGCCGACGAGGACGAGCAGCAGCTGCGGCACGGCCTGGCACGCCAGTACCAGGGAGAGCTGCGCGGGCGTACTCCCGGGGATCGCGAGCACCCCGAACGCCAGGGCCACCCGGGCGAACCCGTCACCCAGCACGGAGATCGTCCGAGCCGAGCCGAGCAGGACGAAACGCCTCTCTCTCAGCAGGGCCCGGGTGGGAGAGGACATCGCCATGTCACGTCAGCGTAGACGCGAAAGCATCACCGGCGACATACCGGAAGAACCGGCTGGTCCGGGATATGGGTCGGCGCGCTCGTACTCCCGTCTCCCGCGAGGACCACACCGCGAACGCGCGCGCCCGGCAACGGGCGCACGCGGAACACGGCGAGCAGATCGCCCACCGTCATCGCGACGGAGCGGCCGAGGCCTCCCGGTTGAGTTCCGCGACTCGTGCGATCTCCTCGGCGATGACATCGCCGCGCGGCCAGGTCCTGACCGCGACCCCCATCAGGACTAGGCCGCAGAGTGCCCACCCCCCGACCAGGACCGGTACGGAGAGCGTCTCGGCCAGCGCGCCCGCGGTGAGTACGGCGGTCGCGAGCGTGACCTGGATGCCCCCCTGCATGATCCCGAAAGCGCGGGCCCGGAAGTCGCCGGGGAGCACGCTGACGAACAGGCCGTTCAGCGGCACGATGACCGTGTTGGCGACACCGGCACCGACCATCAGAAGGAACACCACGACGAACGGCGGCCGGAGCAGAGCGGGCACGAGAAGGAGCGGGGTCGCCAGCAGGAGTGGTTTGACCAGTCTCAGCCGTCGCTCAGGTCCCGTCACCCGCATCAGGACGGCACCGATGACGGTACCGACCGGCAGTGCCGCCATCAGCAGGCCCGCGGTCCGTGAGTCCCCGCCCAGCTCGGCCGACCAGGCGGTGGCCAGTCCCTCCGGGACGATCACGATCGCGACCAGGCTGAACACCACGAGGGCGATCGGGCGCATGACCCGGTTCCCGAAGACGAGCCTCAGGCCGTCGCCGGTCTCCTGCAGCAGGGATCGACGGCGCGTCCCGGTCGTGGCCGCCGGACGAGGTCGCACCCCGCGCCACAGCAGCAGCGCCGAGACCCCGAAGGTCGCCGCGTTGACCAGAAGCGCACCGCGCGGGTCGACAGCGGCGATCACCCCTCCCGCCGCGTAACCCGCGACCTGCGCGGCCTGGCCCGCCGTGTTCTGCAGCGAGACACCCAGCACGTAGCGGTCCCCGGTCAGCAACTGCGCCACCAGGGCCGAACGAGCCGCCTCGAACGGCGGGGTGAGCACGGAGGAGACCATGAGCAGGAGGAGCAGGACGGGCAACGGCACCCCGGGCAGAGCGACCAGCGTGACGAGAGCCGCCCGGCCCAGATCACAAATGATCATGACACGCCGGTACGGAAACCGCTCCGCGAGGGCGGCGAGGACAGGCCCTCCCACCACCCAGGGCAGATAGCCGACGGCGAACCCCGCGGCGGACAGCAGCGCGGAGCCGGTGTCGTTGAAGATCAGAACCGCTACCGCGACCTTGGCGAAGTAGTCGCCGATCCAGGACAGCGACGTCGCCGCGAACAGGAAGCGGTACTCCGCGACGGCGAAGACCTCCCGGAAGGTGGCGGGCCGGTCGGCCGCGACGACCTTCCCCACGGGACCTTCGCCCTCCTGCTCGTCCACAGGCGTTCCGTTCCCCCACATCTCACCGCGACGTCTCGTCACGGCGTCACACGCGACGTCTCAACACGGCGTCACAGCATGACGTCTCACCACGGCGTCGCACCGCGACGTTTTACTACTGCGCCTCACTGCGACACGGCCCGATGTGGTCCGGCTGGACAGCCGGACCACGCTCCCGTACGGACACGACTAGGTCCAGCTCGGCTCACGACGCATCCCGATCACCCCCATCCGAATATCCGGTGCTTACCGACGTAGCCTCGCCCGCCCGGCATGACGTTTCCTTGCCATCGCCTGGCCGTCCGGGGCGCCGGTAGCCTCTCGGGTGTGGAGTTCAGGCTTCTGGGAGCGGTGGAGATTCACTCCGCCCGTGGCGAGGTGTTCCGGCTGCGACGCCGCCAGGAACGCCTCGCCCTGGCGATGCTGCTGCTTGAGCCGCGACGGGTGCTCACCACCGAGCGCCTCATCAGACTCCTGTGGGACGACGCTCCACCGGCGACGGCCAGGTCGACGCTGCAGACCCTGATGTCCCGCGTCCGGACCGCGCTGCGATCGGCGGCCGAGAGCGACAGCGACGAGAACGACAGCGGTGAGGACGACAGTGAGCCGGTGCGGCTGCTGGCCTCCGGCGGGGGTTACCGCCTGCAGGTCCGGCCGGATTCGGTGGACCTGCACCGGTTCGGCATGCTGGCCGAGGAGGCGCGGGGCATCGAGGAGCCGAACCTGCGCTCGGCCCGGCTGGCGGAGGCGCTGGCGCTGTGGCGCGGGCCCGCGCTCGCCGACGCCGCGACCGACGCCATGCGGGAACGACTGTGCGGCGGCCTGGAGGAGGCACGGTTCGCGGCGATCTCGGACCGGATCGACGCCGAACTCGCCGCCGGACGGCACGGGGAGCTCCTCGGCGAGCTGTCCGGGCTGATCGACGAACACCCGCTGCGGGAGCGGCTGCACGGCCAGTTGATGATCGCCCTGTACCGGTGTGGCCGCCGTGCCGAAGCCCTCGAAACCTATCGCCGCGCCCGCCGCCTGCTCGTCGCCGAACTCGGCCTGGAGCCTGGCCCGCACCTGCGCGACCTGGAAGCGTCGATCATCGCCGACACCGCGGGGACCGGCACCACGCGGACCGGCACGGACATCGACCGGCGGGCAGCGCGTACAGCAGGTACGACGGAGCCCGTGGTGCCCGCGCAGCTCCCACCGGACTCCGCCGATTTCGTCGGCCGTACCGCGTACCTGCGTGAGCTCGACGCGCTGTTGCACCCGGAGGTGCCCGCCACCGCCACGGTGCTCGCCGTGATCACCGGGACCGCCGGGGTGGGGAAGACGAGCCTCGCGGTGCACTGGGCTCACCGGGTCAGCGGGCGGTTCCCTGACGGGCAGCTCTTCGTGAACATGCGCGGCTTCCACACCGGGCCTCGGATGTCGCCCGTCGGGGCGCTGACCCTGTTGCTGGGCGCCCTGGGGGTGACCGCCGAGCGCATCCCGATCAGCGTGGACGCGCAGACCGCCCTGTACCGGTCGATGCTGGCGGGCCGCCGGATGCTGGTCGTCCTGGACAACGTCGCCGACGCGGATCAGATGCGTCCGCTGCTGCCGGGTGACCCCGGATGCCTGCTGCTGGTGACCAGCCGGGACCGGCTGAGCGGCCTGGTGGCGCTGGACGGCGCCCATCGGCTCAAACTCGACGTCCTGCCCGCCGAGGACGCCGTCGACGTGCTGGCCCACGTGGCCGGAGCGGACCGGATCGGCGCCGACCGGGGCGCCGCGGCCGAGCTGGCGAGCCTCTGCGGTCACCTGCCGCTGGCTCTCCGCATCGCCGGGGCGCGCCTGGCGGACCGCCCCCACCTGGGCGTACGGCAGCAGGTCGAGGAGCTGGCCGCGTACGGCCCGATGAGCCAGCTGCGGGTCGACGGCGACGGCACCGCGACGGTTCGCGGCGCGTTCGACCTGTCGTACCGGGCCCTTCCGGCCGAGGCCAGGCGGGTGTTCCGGCTGCTGGGGCTGGTGTCGGCCCCCGCCGGGCTGGCCACCGCCGCCGTGGCGGCGCTCACCGGTCTGCCCGTGGAGGACGTGACACCGCTGATCGACGTGCTGACCCGGTTTCACCTGGCCGAGGTCGCCGCCGACGGACGGCTGGTCTGCCACGACCTGCTGCTGGAGTACGCCAGGCAACTGGCCGCCGAACACGACCCGCCCGAGGAGCGCGAACGCGCGGTCGACCACCTGCTCCACTTCTACCTGCACACCGCCCACCGGGCCACCGCCCTCAACGGGCAGTTCCGCCTGAGGCTGCCTCCCGACCCTCTTCCGGCGGGCGTGTCACCCCTGCGGTTCCCCGAAGTGATCCACGCTCGGCAGTGGATCACCGTCGAGTGGGCGAACCTGATCGCGGCGCTCGACCACGCCGCCGCGTCCGGCAGGCATCGGACGGTGTGGCAACTGGTCCACACGCTTCGCGACTTCCTGCAGGTGCACGCCTCGCTGGCCCAGTGGCTGTCCATCGCGCGGACCGGGCTCAGCTCCGCGCGACAGGCTGGCGACGTGCTCGGCGAGGCGGCGATGCGGCACAACCTGGGGTTCCTGCACTGGCGCAACGCCGAGTTTCAGACGGCGATCGACGAATGCGAGGCGGCGGCGGTCCTCGCCCGGCGCGCGGGGTGGCGGCGGGGAGAGTCGGTGGCCCGGAGCAACACCGCCATCGCGCTCGACCAACTGGGCCAGACCCAGCCCGCGATCCGCCTTTACGCGCAGGCGCTGGCCATCGAACGGGAGATCGGTGACGAAGGCGGCGAGGCCGACATGCTCGCCAACCTGCTGTCCGCGTACCTGCTGATCGGCGACCTGGGCCGGGCGGCCGAGGTCGGCGAACTCGCGCTGCCGCTGCTGCGCCAGTCCGGCCAGCGTCAGTGCGAGGCCATCGCCATGATCAACATGGCCGCGCTCCACCGGGAACAGGGCCGCCTCGGTGACGCGCTCCACGCGCTCGACCGGTCTCTGGCCATCTGCAGGACCATCGGTGCCCAGCGCGAGGAGGCGGCCGCCCTGAACGGCCTCGGCCTGGTGCACCGCGACGCCGGTCGATACCAGGACGCCGCCGAGGCCTTCACCACCAGCCTCGACATAGTCCAGCGGCTGTCCGACGGCCGCCACGAGATCTTCGCCCACGCGGGGCTCGCCGACGTCCGGATAAGGCAGGCTCTCCTGGCCGACGCCGCCGAACAGCTCGATCTCGCGCTGGACATCATCCGCCGTACCGGACACCGGCGCGGCGAGGTCGAGACGCTGCTCACGCTCTCCCGCCTCGACGCCTCCCGGCACGACTACGAGGGCGCCAACAAGCACGCCACCCAGGCGTTGGAGCTCGCCCGCGCGTCCGGCTACGCGCTCCTGGCCGCGCAGGCCCACAGCAGTCTCGCCACCGGCCTCCTCGGCCTCGGGGACATGTCCGGATGCCTGGAGCACTGCCACCGCGCGCTGGGCGCACAGCGACGCGCCGGCCAGCGGCTGGCGCAGGCCCGCACCCTGCTCATCAGCGGCCACGCCCACCGGCGTCAGGGAAGAGCCCAGCTGGCCGGGGTCCGCTGGCGACAGGCCCACGCGCTCTTCGAGCAGATCGGCGCCCCCGAACGCGACCAGACCGCCGTGCTGTCGACGTAACCCGCCCTGAGCGGGTTCCAGCCGACTCAGGAGGAGGGCGGCACGGAGGGCCGACAGGGTGAACTCCCTGAGCGCGTTCCAGCCGACTCAGGGAGTTCAGCCAGCTCAGGGGGAGGGCGGGGCGGCGGCGCGGAGGGCCGACAGGGTGAACTCGATGGCCTGGCGACCGGCCGCCATCATCTCCTGCGGTGAGGCGCCGTCGCTCATGCTGACGAAGGCCGCGAGCTTGGCCCCGCCGACCACCGCGCCGACGGTCGCCGCCGCCTCGGCGAGGCTCAGCTCGTCCGGGCAGGCCCGGTGCAGGGCCTCGGCGAGCTCGCGCTGGCTCTCGAAGAGGAGCAGCAGGCCGCGCGCCCGCAGCGAGGGGACGGTCATGACGAGGTAGTTGGCCGGGCCTATCTCGCTCTGGAGCTGCTCGTCGAGGGCGAGCGTGGAGAGGCCGGAGGCGACGGCGCGGGTCAGGAGGTCGATCGCCCGGTCTCCCGGGCGGGGCTCCGCGATCACCCGCAGCACACGCTCGACGCCGTCGCGCGAGTTGTGGAAGATCACGTCCTCCTTGCTCGCGAAGTAGCTGAAGAAGGTGCGCGTCGAGACGTCGGCGGCCGTGGCGATCTCCGAGACGGTGGTCTGCTCGTAGCCCTTCTCCATGAAGAGCTCCATCGCGGCGGCGATGAGCGCGTGCCGGGTGCGCAGTTTCTTGCGTTCACGCAGTCCCAGGACCTCACTCATGCGGGCAGCCTAATGCATCGAACCATACTTTGCACGTATTGTAATTTTGCATTTGATGTAGTTTTCTGAAGGGGACGAGACGCGTCGCCGCAGAGGAGCGTGAGATGACACAGTCACACCCGGAAGCGATCACCTTCCCCTTCGGGCACCCCACCCCCTTCGACCCGCCCGAGCGCCTGGCCTCGCTGCGCGAGGAGCGGCCCATCACCCCGATGGTCTACCCGGACGGCACGATGGGCTGGCTGGTGACCGGCTACTCCGCCGTACGGTCGATCCTGGCCGACCCCCGGTTCAGCTCCCGGCGCGAGCTGCTGAACGTCCCGGTGCCCTTCGCGCTGATGCAGGAGATGCGTACCCCGGCCGACCCTGGCCTGTTCATCCGGATGGACCCGCCCGACCACACCCGCTACCGGAAGCCGCTCATCGCGCAGTTCACGGTACGGCGGATGAAGCAGCTGGAGCCCAGGATCCAGGAGATCGTCGAGGAGCGGCTCGCCGCGATGGAGAAGGCCGGGCCTCCCCAGGACCTGGTGCGGGAGTTCGCGCTGCCCATCCCCTCGCTGGTGATCTGCGAGCTGCTCGGCGTCCCGTACACCGACCGCGAGGAGTTCCAGCGGTCCACCGCGGTGCTGCTGAACCTGGAGTCCCCCATCGAGGACATCCGCGCGACGATGGTCAGCTTCAGGGCGTTCTTCGCCAGGCTCATCACGGCCAAGCGGGCCGACCCGGCCGACGACCTGCTCAGCGGGCTGATCACGAGCGACGACCTGACCGACGAGGAGCTGAGCAACATCGGGTTCCTGCTGCTCGCCGCCGGGCACGAGACGACGGCGAACATGCTCGGCCTCGGCACGTTCGCCCTGCTCCAGCACCCCGACCAGCTCGCCGCGCTGCGCGCCGACCCCTCGCTGATCGACAACACGGTCGAGGAACTGCTGCGCTACCTCGGGATCATCCACGTCGGCCCGCTCCGCGCGGCCCTGGAGGACGTCGAGGTGGACGGGCAGCTCATCAGGGCCGGAGACCCGGTGACCCTCTCGATACCGGCCGCCAACCGCGACCCCGCGCGCTTCTCCGACCCCGACCGCCTGGACATCACCGACCCCGCGACCGGCCACCTGGCGTTCGGGCACGGGCTGCACCAGTGCCTCGGCCAGCAGCTCGCCCGGGTGGAGATGCGCACCGCGTTCCCGATGCTGTTCGACCGCTTCCCCGGCCTGCGTCTCGCCGTATCGGCGGAGGAGGTCCCCATGCGGGACACGATGTCCATCTACGGTGTACGGGAGCTGCCGGTCAGATGGTAGGAGGAACCATGAAAGTCACCACGGACGTGTCGCGGTGCATCGGAGCGGGCATGTGCGTGCTCACCGCGCCCGAGGTCTTCGACCAGAGCGAGGAGGAGGGCACCGTCGTGCTCCTCGACGAGACGCCCCCGCCCGAACTGCACGCCGCCGCCCGCCGGGCCCAGCAGCTGTGCCCCTCGGGCACCATCTCGGTGAGCGATCCGGACGGTTCCCCGACCTAGGAGGCCGCGAGTTGGCACGCACCGGCAAGGAGCGGGCACTCACGAGCAATAAATTCGCCTCATCATGGGCTTCAATCGAGTTTGGCAGTGAAGCCCATTGAAGGTGAGGGTAGAACGTGAAGCCGCGAATTTCTTTTCCGGTCAGGGCCGGCGTCGCATTGGCCACGCTATCGGCGTCGCTCTTCGTCGCGGTCCCCAGCTCATCGGCATCCAGCAGTTGCCAGCCGCCCAGCGTAGGCCTCTTCATGCAATACGGCAACGGCGCGAACCAAAACTACATATGCACAGGTTACTATTTCATCAATAAGACCGTGCGCAGATTCGACACGGGTAGCTGGTCCGGCTACTACACCATGGGTGGAGTCAAGCGCCCCTTCTGCAATGACACGACCCATACCTTCGTCCCGTCATATCCCATAATAGAAAGCATCGAACTGTCGCCTACGCGAGTCTGCTGAACCGCCGGAAAGCACAGCCCGAGATTTCACACACCCGGCCGGTGTCCGGTCACGGATACCGGCCGGGCGTGCGATCCGAGCGCGATTGGCCCACGACGGCTCACATCGGCGCAGCCGACGCCATCGGAACTGCGCTTTCTTCGCGGAGAGCCGTGGTCGCGTTGACCGTGAACGCCTCGCCCGAGGTTCCGGCTACGCGGTCAGGCGGCCGACGGGACGTAGGGGAAGGTCCGGGTCGGCCTCGCGGCGACGGAGTCAGCGGTCAGGCCGATCGTGAACGCGGTGTTGGTCGCGAAGGAGAACATCACGTCCGGCGCGTTGTCGGTGAGCGAGCGACCGTTCCACCCGGCGAAGCCGTAGACCGCCGAGGTGCCGACGA
The DNA here is from genome assembly GCF_055690525.1 of Streptosporangium sp. H13245. Classification (NCBI taxonomy): domain Bacteria; kingdom Bacillati; phylum Actinomycetota; class Actinomycetes; order Streptosporangiales; family Streptosporangiaceae; genus Streptosporangium; species Streptosporangium sp. H13245. Next base: position 290,367 of record NZ_JBSZKT010000004.1, read on the forward strand.
TGTACGGCAGCACGTTGGGGAAGAGCCTTTCCGCGACCAGCCTGCCGTACGCGTGCGGGTCCTCGGCGGTGCCGTAGGCGCCGACGACCCCGGCGACCATGTCGGCGACGATCTTGTCGAAGTGCCGGGGGTCGTCGGCGGGCCGGGGAAGGTTGAGCTGGTCACCGAGGTCCCCGTCGTGCTGGGTGAAGAGCGGGTGGACCATGGGATGACCGAAGCGGTTGACGGCACGCCACCCGCCGTCGTCGGTGGCCAGGGTGGTGAGGGCCCACACGTTGACGCGCCGGTCGTCGCCCACGGCGGGAAGCAGCTCGCCGTCGGGGACTTCCAGCACGACGGCGTACACCCTGTTCTCGGCGAACAGGTTCTTCGCGCCCGCCGGGTCCCACGCGGACAGGTCGGCCCTGGTGCCGTCCGCGAAGGCCCTCCCGATCGCGGCGAGGACGTCGGGCTCGATCCAGAAGGGATCGCTCGTCTCGCCGACCCACAGCCGCAGGCCGCCGTCGGCGTCGATCCGCCGCCCGGTGGTCCCCCGCGCGACCACGGTGCCGGACGCGTCGACGTCGCGCGCCTCCGCACCGGCGAGGCGGCGCAGCTCCAGGTCCTGGTTCCCCGCCGCGTCGCGTTCGCCGAAGGTGAGGCGGTAGGTGAGGTCCTCGACGTGGTCGCCGTCTCCGTCGATCTTGAACTCGTACCGCGCCTCGGGGTGGAAGCCCTTGGGAGCACTCTCTCCGGCCGCGGAGGGGCAGACGTCCATCACGAACACGGTGCCCGTCTCGCCCCGGAAGACGTACAGGTCGGTGATGTCCAGGCGGACGTCCTGCCGGGCACCCGGTGAGTCAAGGTGATGGGACATGTCGCTCTCCCCGCTCTCTCGATGGCCTCGCGTCGCGGCCCGCCCGCTCGTTCACGCGCTCGCGGCGGGTCGCCGGTCCTGACGGGAAGAGCCCGCTCAGCACAAACAGGACTTTTCCCCCGACGTCAGGTCAATGCCCACCAATTGCCGCCAACGGCCTATGCCTTGCTAAATATCGCCCCCCGGTTCGGTCAACTTCGCGCCCGTGGAAAACCACGGTGACGTACGAGGCAGGCCGCACCGTAATCTCGGCCTCCCACCCACGAAAAGCGCGATCTCGGCCATCCCACCCACGGAAAGCGTGACCTCGGCATCTCCCCCACGGAAAGATCGGCAAGATTCTCACGATCGCTCCGACCACTCATCGAAGGGCGCACCCCAACGACCATCGGAGAACGAGGATGAACCTTCCACGCATCGGCGTGAGCCTGCCGCACTTCGGGCCGTACGCCGGTCCCGACGCCGTCGTCACCGTGGCGCGGGCGACCGAGCGGCTCGGCTTCCACGCCGTGTCCGTGAGCGAACGGCTGCTCATGCCCGTCGCGCCGGACTGGACCAACGACGCCGGACTGCCCGAGTCCCATGTCTGGGATTCGCTGGAGATGCTGACCTGGGCCGCCGCCCACACGGAGCGGATCCGGGTGAGCACCGGGATCGTGAACTCGATCTTCCAGCCGCCCATCGTCCTCGCCCGCAGGCTGGCCACGCTCGACCGGCTCTCCCGTGGCCGCCTCGACGCCGGGATCGGCCAGGGCGGCGGCACGATGGAACCGCCGTACTACATCCCCGAGGAGTTCGTCGCGGCGGGAGTGCCCGCCTCCCGCAGGGGTGCCGGGTTCGCCGAGCACGTGGCCGCGATGCGGGCCTGCTGGGGCCCCGACCCCGTCGAGCATCGCGGCCGGTTCTACCACATCCCGGCGTCCATGGTCGGGCCGAAGCCGTTCGGGGAGACCATCCCGCTGTTCGTCGGCGCGCTGACCCGGCACACCATCAAACGGGCCGCGCGTATCGGGGACGGCTTCATCACCGTGGCCCTGGACTGGGACGAGACCCTGACCAGGATCCGGTGGTACCGGGACGCGGGCGGCACCGGCACGGTCGTGGTGAACACGATCCAGGCCTACCCCGGCACCCCGATCACGCCCGCCACGTTCACGGACGCCGTGCTGAACGACCTCGACCGCGCCACGAAGGCCGGTGCCGACGAGATGCACCTCACCCTCAACCTCAAACCCGTCGCCCCGGACGACCAGGTCGAACTCCTGGAAGCACTCGCCACCAAACTCGACCTGCCTTCCTGACGCCCTGTTCCACTCATCCGTACTCACCAAAGGACCGGTCCCAGCGGTGTTCACCAGAGGACTAATTCCGACTGTGTTCACCGGAGGACTGGTCCCGACGGTGTTCACCGAAGAACCGATCTCGGCTGTGTTCACTGAAGAACCGGTCCCGGCGGGAGCGGTGCCCTCACCATCCCTGACGAGGGCACCGCCGTGGCGGCCGGGGTCACCTGGTCGCAGTATCGACTCGACAAGGCTTATCGGATGCTCCAAGCCGACGAGTGCCTGGCCGGTCTGTTCGGAGTCCCGGCCGGAACGAGGAGTTCAACATGTCGGGTCAGGAGATGTCGATTGCGGGATCGATGTCCTCATCGTCCCTGCTGGGGGCCTGACGTTTCTCCGGGCCATAACAGTCGGCCACGCGCCACCCATGACGCTCACCCGCCTTGCGAGATTCACGCGGGGTCAGGTCAGCCGGTTCGGTACTCCACCCACGCCCGGCCAGCCGCCGCAGCCTGCGCACGCGACACCCGGATACCGGCAGGGCCGTTGCGGGCGACGAACTCGCGAAACAGCGACCACACCGCGGCAAGACCGGTGACCGCCTCGGCTGGGGCACCCTTCCACGCGGGCACCTGCTCGGCCAGCCGCTCGGCCTCCTCGGGTGTATGACCGGCCAGGATCAGCCTCGGCACGAACAAGACGACTTCCACCCACGCGGCACCTTGGCAGGCGAGCCCCCAGTCGATAACCCGTACCCCGCCCGGGGAAGTGAGCAGGTTGCCCTCGTGGAGGTCGGCGTGCAGCAGCGTGGACCCGACGAGCGCGTCCAGATCGAGGAGGGTACGGGCGTGAAGGTAGGCGTCCGCCGCCAGCAGGTCGGAAGGTAGGGCGGCGAGTAGCGCGTCAGCGCGGCGGGTCAGGAACCGGACGTTCTCGGTAACGGGCGGCAGACCCTCGCACGGGTTCGGGGTGAGGACCTCGCCGAGCACCCTCACCAGGTCGAGCACACCGTCGAGGTTGGGCGAGCCCGGCCCGAGCCCCACCTCGCGCGCTGTGTCGACGTGCTCGACCAGGAGAACGATCCATCCTGCTGTGTGCCCACTCCACAGCATGCGCGGAGCGGGCACATCTTCGGGCAGGACAGCGCCGACGAGACGCTCACGCTGGTAGAGCGGCACAGACGGTGACCCTTCGGGCAGGGCTTTGACGAACACCCTCCCAGCTGCGGTGTCCAGACGTACGGCGGCACCGGCGGTGAGACCGCCCGGCAGCGAGGTCGCGCGCAGGACGGGCCCACATTCGGCTTTGATCGCTGCGTGCACCTCGGCGGGAAGGTCATCCCATCGATACCCGGTCATGCTTCGCACGCTACGCCGCCCCTACCGGCTGGGTGGTTATTTCGTCGGACTGTTGGTGCAGCCCTGATGGCACTGGCTGCACTTGCCGGTGCCACTGCCCTCGCAGTCAGCGGCGTGCCCCCACAGGTCGGCGACAACCGGCAGGCCAAGCCCGCGGATGACGGCGACGGTGTCGGCCGCCGTACAGCCGCCCTCGGCCGGGTTGTCGTCGGTAGGGCTGTGGTGGATGAACCGGCCTGCGGTCTCCTGGCAGAAATCGGCGTACTCCCGCGTGTAGAGGATGAAGGTGTGCCAGCCGATGTCGACGATCTCGGACGGCGCAAGCCGGGCGGTCGGGCGGGCTGCGCAGGCGGCCAGGAAGGCGAGTGCCTGCTCCATGATGACGTCGGCCTGGTGGGCCTGCTCGGGGTGGTCGATGGCGATTCGCGCGGTGAGCCTGCTGAACAGGGCGGGGGTGATGAGGGAGCGGGGGGTGACGGCGGGACGGTCGATGATGACGGTCATCCGGGGTCCTTTGTTCGTTGGATAGGTGAGCACCTATCTGGATGCCTTGACTGTGAGTTACCGCATCCTCACAGTCAATAGGTGGTCACCTATCATTTGGAGTATGGCGTTATGGACACAGGTCACTGACCGGATTCGGGCAGACATCAACACCGGCCGATATCCGGCCGGGACCCTCATGCCGCGAGAAGTCGATCTCGCCCAGACCTACCAAACATCCAAGGCCACGATCCACAAAGCGCTCGCCCACCTCGAAACCGAGGGGCTGGTCGTCCAAACCCAGGGCCATGGCACGCTGGTCCGCCCCCACCCCGCCCGCCAGCGCATCACCCTCGACACGAACGTCCACCGCGACGACCTCGGCTACTACTTCAGCGCCGCCGTTCAAAACCTACGCGCCGTGCGACCACCGACCGTCACCGAAGGCCCTTGCCCGCCGGACGTCGCCCCGCTGCTCGGCCTGGCACCGGCCGCGACGGTCGTGATCCGCGACCGCGTCATGGGCGACCCCGCCACCGGGCGCGTGATCCAGCTCGCCACCTCGTACCTGCCCGCCGACCTCGCCGCCGGTACGGTCCTCGCCGAGGCCGACACCGGGCCCGGCGGCATCTACGACCGCATGGAGAACGACCTCGGATGGGGACTCCTGGAATGGTCGGGCGCGATCTCCAGCCGGGCGGCCACCCCTGAGGAGACCAGCCTCCTGCGCCTGGCGCCTGGCGTGCCGGTGCTGTGCGTGACCCGCACCACCACAGCCACGGCGGGCGTCGCGGCGGGCCAGGTCGTCGAGGTCAACGCCACCCGGCGGGACGCGTCCCACTTCGAGGTCGGATACCCCATCGCACGTCACACCTCGTAGAGCCCCCACGAAGACCAGTAGGCCACGTACCCGGCTCCGGTTTCGAGGGATCACAACACGGTGGCACCACCGAGGCCCGGTCTCATTTCTCGCTCGTTCGTGCAGCCCGCATTCAACACACCGGGAGCGCCACCATGTGGCGCTCCCGGGTTCGTTGATCAGTGTGGCGGGGCGTCACCGTGAGGGGCGCGTCCCGCGGGATCGGGTGGGGTCAGCCGATCTTGAAGTAGGGGTTGCGGGCCTCGAAGGTGCACTCGCCCACGAACTTGACCGTCTTGCCGGCCGGGACGCTCTTCGAGGTGCTGTACTGCTTCGAGCCGCCGCCGATGGCGTTGACGCACCAGTACACCAGGGTCGCCTTACCGGCCGTGGTGCCGGTGTTCTTGCAGTTGCCCCAGACGGTGGTGTTGCCGGTTCCGGGGGCGTTGCAGCTCACCTTCGCGGCCATGAGCGCGGATGCGCCCGCCGAGGCGTGGGCCCCGGCGCTGAAGGACATCAGCGCGGCGACGGCACCCGCGGTAACGGTCAGCGAACGAATTACCTTGTTCATCTTGTATTCCCCCGAGGAAATGTAGGTTGATTATGACGCTTCACGATCCGGAAAAACTTCGTGTCGCGTCCCGAGATATCCCGGTCATGTGGATTCCGGGATGTTCGCCATGCTGGCACCCGGCTCGTCGGCCGGGCAAGGAATCTTTGTCCAAGGTCGTCGTCTGGACTTTTGGACAAATGAATCCGCAGGTCAAGACGGATCCGGCCGGGACACCCGGGAGCGGTTGCCCTTCCCCGCGGGTCGACCGGCTTCCGCCCTGTCACGCGTTTCCGCCGCGCGGACGGCCGATATCAGAGCCGTCGGCGATTTTTCGTACCACCGGCGCGGCCGGGGAACAGCTTTTTCCTGATGTTGTCGGCGAACAGGAATATCAGGCCGGCCGTGACGGCCGCGGCCGAGACGATGTTGACGAGAACGTGCTTACGCGGTGCGGGCCCCGGTGAACGCACCGGGACTATCACCACTTTCACCGAGGTGTCCGACAGCGCGCCCGCGGGCATGTCGTCCGCTTCGACGATCACCACCTCGCGAGCCGTTCCCTTGACGGCCCCCGTGCCGTCAAGGGAATCGGCGGCCTTCGCGCGCTCCCAGAGCTCCCGCCACTCGCGTTCGGTCTCCTCGGGGTCACACCCCAGCCGGTCGACCGCGAGGACCCGTACGAACTCCCAGGTCGTTTCCCAGCTCGGCAGACTCCGTCCCTGGACGGCACTGGCCAGTGACGACTTCGAGGCCGCCGCGCCGAGCCGGGTGGCCATCTCGGCGTACGACGGGTCGCCCGCCTTCCGCCTCAGCTGCCAGAGCCGGTTGGCGAACGCCTCCACCGCACCCGAGTCCGGGTCCGGCCGTCTCGACCGCCGCCCCCGTCGTTTCCCGCGATCCGGAGACCGAGCTTCCAACTCCACGTTCCCCCCGAGCGTTCACACCCGTTCACCACTGGTCGAAGGCGTGTCGCCGGACATGGCCGTCGCCTTCGCCCCGGTCCCGAAGTCTCAGGAAACGGCCGTGCCGTTCACGATGCTCCCGGTGCCGTTTCGGCGCTCGGTGTTCGGCGACGCCCCCGAGCCTGCCGCACCGGAATTCGCGCTTTTCCTCGCGTAACAGGCATCACCGTACCGGCGAGCAGGCTCGCGAAACGAATTCTGTTTCTCATCCAAAACCCTTTCGATCCGTTCGCCGCGTCGACGGAAACGCTGTTCGGCACGGCGAGGAAAGCAGAAGCCCTCTCCGCGAGTTTTCGGTGCGACGGGCAGACCGGGCCGAATTGTTCGCCCCGTTGCCGACCGACAGATTGAAGACTATGGGTGGGCCGCATATTTTTCATATAGTCGTCGTTCAGCCCCGGTTCGGCACTTCTTCGGAAAGGATCGGGAAGGAGGCACGCACGGCGAACCCGTCGCCCCGGGCGGAACCGCCTCAGGCTCGCGGGCCCGGGACGCGGCGGAAGATGAAGGGCTGGCTCTCGCGGCCCGGGATGACGAACCAGCACTCGCCGGTGCCGTCACTGTCGAGCAGCCGGACAAAGGTGTCGACGACGGACGAGACATCGAGGATCGGGAAGCCGAGCCGCTCCAGCACCGCCCTGCCCTCGCCGAGGATCGCGGTGTCGGCGAACGACGGGCAGAGCGCCTGCACCTTGATGCCGTGCGGCCGGAGGTCCTCGCCGAGCGAGCGGACGAGACCGACGACGGCGTGCTTGTTGGCGGCGTAGACGGGGTCGGACGGGATGCCGACGATGCCCGCCATGCTCGCGGTCGCCACGATCGTGCCACCGCCCGCCGCCCGCAGAGCCGGGATCGCGGCGTGCACCCCGAAGACGACGCCGTCGAGGTTGACGCCCATCGCGAGACGGTAGCGCCGGACGTCGAAGTCCTCACCCAGGCCGCAGCCCGAGGCGATGCCCGCGTTGAGGAAGGCGAGGTCGAGCCTGCCGTACCGCTCGACCGCGGTCGCCACCGCCGCCTCGTTGTCCTCCAGCCGCGACACGTCGCAGTGGACGTACGTCGCGCCCAGCTCGTCCGCGAGCTTCCCGCCCGCGACGTCGTCGATGTCGGCGAGGACGAGGTGGGCCCCGCCCCCGGCCAGCCGCCGGGCCACCGCCGCGCCGATGCCGTTGCCGCCGCCGGTGACGAGGGCGACCCTGCCCTCCAGTTCGTCACCGCGGACCGTGTTGAACGTCCCGGCCACCTCTTCTGGGCTCCCCTGGATCCCCAGGCCACTGAGCAGCCCGCCGCCGCCGCTCTCTCCGGTGAACCCGCCCGTCTTCCCCGTACTCACAGTGGCAGCCCTCCGGTGGCGGCGTTGGTCGAGCCCGTGCTCCGGTACGCCGCGATCGTACGCTCGGCGATGCGCATCTGGTGGATCTCGTCGGCCCCGTCCGCGAAGCGGGCCCAGCGGGCGTGCTGGAGCATCTTGGCCAGCGGGGTGTCGGTCGAGTAGCCGAGCGCGCCGTGCACCTGGATCGCCCGGTCGACGATCCGGTTGAGGCTGTTGGCCACGAAGTGCTTCGCCATCGAGACCTCGGTACGGAAGTCCTCACCCCTGTCGATCTTCGAGGCGGCGTGCAGGACCATCAGCTTGCACTGGTACAGCTCCATGGCCGAGTCGGCGATCAGCCACTGGATGCCCTGTTTCTCGGCGAGCAGCGATCCGTGGCTGTAGCGGTTGAGCGCGCGGTCGACCATCATGTCGAGCGCCGTCTCCGCCTGGGAGATCCAGCGCATGCAGTGCGCCAGCCGCGCCGGGCCCAGGCGGTACTGGCCGAGCCGGTGGCCGTTGCCGCGCCCGCCGAGGATCTGGCCGTCGTGCACCCGCAGGTCGGTGATGACGATCTCGCTGTGGCCGGTGGAGCCGTGCATCGTCTCGACCTCGCGGACGTCGTTCCATCCCTCCTGCGGGAGGTCGACGAGGAAGGCCGTGTTGCCGCCGCGCGAGCCCTCGGGCACGTCGAGCTCGGTCTTGGCGATGAGGATGGCGAAGCTCGAACGCCGGGCGTTGGAGATGAACCACTTGTGGCCGTTGATGACCCACTCCTCGCCGTCCTGGACGGCGTGGGTACGGATGAGCGTGGGATCGGAACCGGCCACCTCCGGCTCGGTCATCGCGAAGCACGACATCTTGTGGCCCTTGAGCAGTGGTTTGAGGTATTTCTCCTTCTGCTCGTCGGTCCCCCAGTGCAGCAGCGTGTGCATGTTGCCCTCGTCGGGCGCCGAGCAGTTGAGGACCCAGGGGCCGAGCCGGGTCTTGGCCGCCTCGGACTGCACCATGGCCAGCTCGACATGGCCGAGGCCCATGCCGCCCCACTCTTTCGGCATGTGCGGCAGCCACAGTCCTTCGGCCCGCGCCTTCTCACGCAACCCGAAGATGACGCGGATGTACTCGTCGCGCGAGGTCACCTTGTCCTCGTCGTCGAAGCCGCTGACGGCGGGGACGACGGTCTCCTGGACGAAGGCCCGCACGCGGCGGCGGATCTCCTCGTGCTCGGGGGCGAGGGTGAAGTCGATGGCCATGGGGTCCTCCCCTTAGCGGACCGGCGGGCCCGAGGGACCGGCCGTGTGCCGCGACCTTTGAGGCGACTGCTTCATGATTTGATACACATGCATTATTACCCTAGCGATCAGCACATCCACCGGCAAGACAGGAGCGCGCATGCCCCCCAACCCGGAGGCGACCGGCAGGCGCCTGGTCGCGGCGGCCGAGCGGCTGTTCGCCGAGCGCGGGATCGACGGCGTGTCGCTCCGCGAGATCAACGGTGCCGCCGCGCAGCGCAACTCGACGGCGCTGCAGTACCACTTCGGGGACCGCGCGGGCCTGCTGGGCGCGGTGCTCGCCAAGCACCGCCCCGAGATCGAGGCGCGCCGCCACCAGCTGCTCGACGAGTACGAGTCCCGGGGCGACCTGCCGGAGGCCGAGGCCCGCCGCACCCTCGCCGCCGCGCTGGTACGGCCGATGGCCGCCAAGCTGGCCGACCCCGACGGCGGCCGGTACTACCTGAGGATCATGGAGCAGCTCGTCCGGCGCACGCCTCTTCCCTCCCCGCGGAGCACGGATCCGGGGCAGAGCATCGACCGGTGGCGCGAGCTCGTGGCCCCGCTGCTGTCCGAGGTCGCCCTGCGCCGCCTGCACCAGCGCTTCATGGCGATCCGGGTCACGTACGTGGAGCTGGCCCGCCGCGCCGCCGGGCCCGAGGGCAGGGACGACCGGCTCTTCACCAGTCACCTGGTCGACGTCGTGTCGGCCGTACTGGCCACCGAGGTCTCCGAGGAGACGGCGCGGCTCCTGGGAGAGCGCGACAGGAGGCGCGACGAGAGGACCGGAGCGGCCCTGAGGAAGGACCCGGCCGACACCGGGCCCAGCGAAGAAAGTCAGGCGCCCGCGTGAGCCGCCTGGAAGGCACCTCCCGCCGAGTAGGTGACCAGCGTGGTCAGCACCTCCTTGACCGAGTCGCGCTTGCGCACGTCGCAGAGGATGATCGGGGCCACCCCGTCCAGGCCCAGCGCCCGCCGTACCTTGATCGGGTCGTGCCGCCGCGCGCCGTCGAAGCAGTTGACCGCCACGACGAACGGGAGCCCGCGCTGCTCGAAGTAGTCCACCGCGGGAAAGCAGTCCTGCAGGCGGCGGGTGTCGGCGAGCACGACCGCGCCGAGGGCGCCGACGGACAGCTCGTCCCACATGAACCAGAACCTGTCCTGGCCCGGAGTGCCGAACAGGTAGAGCCAGAGCCCCTCGCGGATGGTGATCCGGCCGAAGTCCAGCGCGACGGTCGTGGTGATCTTGGATTCCACGCCCGCGGTGTCGTCCACGTAGAAGCCGCGCTCGCTCAGCAGTTCCTCGGTGTGCAGAGGCCTGATCTCGCTGATCGTGCCGACCATGGTCGTCTTGCCGACCCCGAAACCACCGGCGACAAGGATCTTGATGGCCATGGCCGGGGTGTCGACCGGGGCCGTTCCCGGCTCAGAGGCCGCGTATTCCATGCAGCACTTCCCTGTAGATGCGTTCGTCGATCGTCTTCCCCATCGGCCGAGGTCTGTCGATGGTGACCAGGCCCTCGCGTCGCAGCTCGCTGAGGAGTACGCGGGTGATGTTGAGCGGCAGCTTGAGATGCGCCGCGACGTCCGCCACGGGGGTGGGCCGGCGGCACGAGGACAGCACGTCGAGATGCTCGGGCATCAGCCCGACCGGCTCGAAGGGCATCTCGACGGTCGTGACGATGGCCACCAGGTCGAAGCTCTCCCCGACCGGGCGCGCCCGGCCACCGGTCACCCCGAAGAGCCTGACCAAGGGCCCGGGATCCTCTCCCGTCACGTTCTCACACCGTTCCAGGCGGGCGCTGGGGCAGCTCCCCTCGGCTGCGCGGACAGGTGCTCGCCGACGCGCTTGACCAGTAGCGCCATCTCGTAGGTCACCATGCCCAGTTCGGCGTCGCCCGCGGCGAGCACGGCCAGCCTGGCCCCCTGCCCCGCCGCGGTGACGAACAGGAAACCGCCCTCCATCTCGATGATGGTCTGCCGCACACCACCGAGGCCGAAGTGCCGTCCCGCGCCCAGCGCGAGACTGTGGCTCCCCGCCGAGATGGCGGACAGGTGCTCGGCGTCCTCCCGGGTCAGCTCCCGGGAACCGCCCATCGCCAGGCCGTCGGCGGACAGCACGATGGCGTGCCGGATACCGGTGACCCGCTGGGTCAGGTCGTCGAGCAGCCAGCTCAGTTCAGATCTGGGGTCGGGCATCGGAGTGGCCATCCTTTCGCTTCCACACGTCCAGTTCCTGCTCGGCCTGGCTGCGGCCCTGCTGCCAGCCCCGCTGCATGGAGGACATGAGGTTTGAGAGTTCCTCGGGAGTTCGCGCGGCGATGTCGCGCTGCTCGGGGGAACGTGTCTGGCGGAGTTGGGGGGCCAGATTGGCCTGCCGTATCCGCATCGGCAGCCCGTCCAGGTCGTCGTCGGCATCCGGTACGGAGACGACGCGCCGCACGGGCATCTGGGGGGTGGGGACCTCTCGCCGCTCCTGGGTGGGGAACCAGCTCGACGTGGTCTCGGGAGCACGGGCCACCCCGTTCTCCCGCGTGCCGGAGAGGGCCCTGGGCCAGTCCTCCGGTGCCGCGCTCAGCGCCCGTACGGGCCCGCCCGCGTGCGCTCCGCCCTGGCGCGCCCGCTTCGGCGCGGCCTCGGCGGCGAGCGCCTCGCAGGTGGCGAGCAGGCTCTGCGGCAACAGCACGATCGCGGTGGTGCCGTCGTACGGCGAGGGGCGCAGTACGACCTTGATCCCGTGCCGGGCGGCGAGCCTGGCCACCACGAACAGGCCGAGCCTGTCGCTGTCGGCCAGGTCGAACTCCGGCGGGTCGGCGAGCTTGGCGTTGAGCTCGTCGAGGTTGACCTGGCTCAGTCCCAGGCCCCGGTCCTCGACCTCCAGCGCGAAGCCGTTGGCCGCGACCATGCTCCGTACGTGGACCACGGTGTTCGGCGGCGAGAAGATGGCGGCGTTCTCCACCAGCTCGGCGATCAGGTGGATCACGTCGGTGACCGCGGCGCCGACCAGCAGCGGCGCCTGCGGCATGGGAAGCACGGTGACGCGGGTGTAGTCCTCGACCTCCAGGATGGCGCTGCGCACCACGTCGAAGATCGGCACCGGGTCGCGCCACCTGCGGGCCGGGGCCGCGTCGGACAGGATGATCAGGTTCTCCGCGTGCCGCCGCATGCGGGTGGTCAGGTGGTCGAGCTTGAAGAGGTCCTCCAGGATCTCCGGCTCCTCGACGCGGCGCTCCATCGTGTCGAGGAGCGTGAGCTGGCGGTGGAGCAGCGCCTGGTTGCGCCAGGCGAGGTTCAGGAAGACCATGCCGACGCCCTTGCGGAGCGTCGCCTGACCGACCGCGGCCTCCACCGCGGTACGCCGCACGGCGGAGAAGGCGTTCACGACGCGGTCGACCTCGGCGGTCTTCGCGGGGTCCAGCTCGGGGGCCTCGGTCGCCGGGTCCACGTCGTCACCCCTGCGCAGCCGCTCGACCAGCCGGGGCAACCGCTCCTCGGCCAGTTCCACGGCCGACGCCTGGAGCCGCTTCAGCTCGGCGATCAGGGAGCGGCCGAACCGGTAGGAGGCCAGGATCGAGAGGATGATCGCGAGCAGGCCCAGTCCCAGGATCAGCCCGACCCGCAGGTACGCGTTGTTCTTGAGCGTGTCGCCCCTGGCCGTGGACCGGGCAAGTTCCTGCGCGCTCTGCTTGCTGACGCCGACGAGGACGGCCTGGGCGTCACGCCTCCACTCGGCGGCGTCCAGCGGGGGCTTGCCGATGAGGTTCCACGAGAAGATCCGGTCCTCGCCTGCCTTGAACCGCAGGTAGGCGGGGTTCTGCAGGAACGTGTCATGGTCCGCCCGCAGGTCGGGGCTCATGTCCCGCTCCGCGTAGACCAGGTAGTTTCTCCGGCTGGTCATCGCCGAGACGAAGGCCGCGTGTTCGGCGGGGGTCATCTCGCCACGCTTCATCGCGGCGGTGAGCACGGCGTGCTCCCTGCTCGCGAACTCACCGGTGGTGCTGTACGCGCTCATGCCGCGGACGTTGCGGAAGGACGTCAGGTCGGCGATCGCGGTGATGTCACCGAACTGCCGGTTGGCGACGCTGATGAACTCGTTGTAGCCGTCGGTCACCTGGATGGGGGTGATCGCACCGCTGTCGGCGAACGTACGGACCTGGATGAGCCCGTCCATGGCCGCCTCCAGCGCCCGCACGTCCGTCGGGGCGTTGCCGGGCTCGTAGGCCGCGGCGGACGCGATCGCCTGGCGTACCAGGTCCAGCTTGGCGTTCGTGATCCGTCGCTGGTCGGAGAGCATCCTGCTCTGGGCGGTGGCACCGGCCGCTTCGGCGGAGACCTGGCGCTCCCGCTGGATCTCGACGATCAGCTGCCGCATCGGCGCCCCGAGCACCTGCCAGCGGTTCTGGGTCTGGGCGATGCCGGCGATCTGGGCGACGGTCGAGTAGGCGACGAACGCCCAGAGGACGATCAGCGAGAGCACGGGCAGGAGAAGGATCCGAAGGATCTTCGAGCGGATCGGAGGGGGGGAACTCATTTAACTTGTCCAATCCGCGGTTCCTACGCGTGGCCGGCAATCGTGGGCAGAGCGGGCCCCGCGATCGCACGCCGCGACTGGTGCGTGTGTGATTCGACACACTATGCCCATGGGACATATCGCGCTTCAAGCCACCAGAGCGAAGATTGAGTATCAATGTTCGTGGTGGGACCGGCTTCCGGATGCCCGTAAAAACCGGGGTTTCGGACGATCGCGCAGCTCACACCGGGTGCCGTACGCGAGCGAGCGCCCTCTCACCCCCGCCACGGATTGAAATTATTCCGTCACCATCCGCCGCCGGTTGGCGGCGGGTTGGTGACGCGTCGGCGACGGGCCGGTGACCGGTCGGTGGCGAGTCGGTGGCCGGTCGGCGGCGGATCGATGGCCGCTCGGTGGCGGGTCGGTGACGGGTGGGCGGCGGGTCGGCGGTGAGCCGGTGGCGGGTCGGTGGCAGGTCGGTGGCCGGTCGGTGGCGGGTCGGTGGCGGGGCACCCACTGGCGGGTGCCCACTCGCGGGTGCCCGGCCACCGGGCGGCCGGGGTTACCGGCGGGCCGCCTCCAGCACCCGCCGGGAGTCGCTCTCGAAGGAACCCCGGGCGGCCAGGGTGAGCAGGCCGCCGACCGCCATGGGCACGATGAGGAAGTACATGGCGGAGATGAGCGAGCCGGTGCTGTCGGAGGCGATGCCGACGATGAGCGGCCCGAACGCCGCGCCGGTGGTGATCAGCACCTGGAGGACGGCGAAGCCGAGGCCGCGGGAGGCCGCGCTGATCACGTCGGCGAGCGAGGCGGTCATGTTGGGGATGGCCACCGACATCAGCACGCTGGAGGCCGTGAGCACCAGGCAGAAGGTGAGCAGGGAGTCCATCGTGAGCGCGACGGCCAGGACGGCCGACCCGGCCGTGATGCCCCCGCCGCCCGCGAGGAGCCTGCCGCCCTTGCGGGTGCCGTGCCACCGGCGGCCGAGCCACGAGCCGATCAGGGTCCCGGAGAGCACGCCGACGATGGTCATGAGGCCGCCCAGCGAGCCCGCGGCGGCGGGGCCGATGCCGAAGTTGCGGACCAGCAGCGAGGGCATCCAGTAGAAGACCCCGGCCAGGCCCAGGCTGAGCAGCATCAGGCCGACGGAGACCGCGAGCAGGGTGCGGATCGTCAGGACCTCGCGGAGCTGGCGGACGAACGGCGGCTTGGGGGCGGGGACCCCGGCGGTGGAGGGGCCAGAACCGGAGCCGGGGTCGGAATCGGGGGTGGGGTCGGGGCCGGAATCGGCGGGGGTCGCGTTGGCGACCACCCGGTCGAGGTGGCCCCTGACGGGCTCGTGGAGCCGCCACACGAGGAGCGCGGTGAGCACACCCGGCACGGCCATGATCAGAAAGGCGCTGCGCCAGCCGAACGCCTCCGCGAGCACGCCGCCGAACAGCGTGCCGATGCCCCCCAGGTAGGTGGTCACGCGGGTCCAGCCGTAGGCCTGGGCGCGGGAGACCGGGGGGTAGTAGTCGGCCAGGAGGCTGCCGGACGCCGGGTTGTCGATGCTCTCGGCGGCGGCGAGGAAGACGCGCATCGCGTAGAAGATCGCGAATCCGGTGGCCAGTCCCGAGCCCAGCGTGGCCAGGGCCCAGCAGAAGACGACGACCGCGATGATCCGGGTGCGGCTGTACCGGTCGGCGAGGTATCCGGCGGGAAGCGCGACGAGCGCCGCCGCGAGAGCGGACGCGGTCGGTATGGAACCGGCGACGGTGTCGCTGAAGCCCCACTCGGCCTGGATGGCCGGCAGCACACCGGACAGCAGGTTGAACTCGATGCGGTCGACCAGTCCGACGACGAAGAGCACGGCCAGGGGAGCCCAGCCGTAGGGGGCGCGGGACCCGGCGTCGACCTCTCCGTCGCGAGGCGCTCCAAGTCTCAGGCGTGGGGTGGTGGGCGTGTCGACCATGCGCCAGCCTTCCTGTAGCCAAGATCTAGAACCCACTTCTAGATCTTTGTTATGGAGGGTGACACAGATCACAGCACCGGTAAATGGCGGAAATGTGAGTTGTCAGATCCGGCGTGCCGGGGTGCCCGACGCTCCCTGCGGATCATCGTGGAGAGCGGCCGGGACGGGCGCCTGAGGGTCGCGTACCGGCCCCCGCGAGGCACCGTCCGGAGCGGGGCCGTCACGCACCTCACGGCGATCCTCTCCAGCGGACGAGGAGCCGCTGTCGGACCGAGAGCCGTTTTCGGATCGGGAGCCGTCGTCGGTGAGCCGGGAGCCGTTGTCGGATGGGGGGCCGTCAACTGCGGATCGGGAGCCGTCGCACACCGCCGGGGAGTCCTCCTTCGCGGCCCGGGAGACCTCTCGCCTGGCGTCGGAGCGGTCGCGGCGGGCGGCCAGGTCGATCATCGTGCCCTCGCCGGTGGCGGTGAGCGCCGCCGCGAAGAGGATCAGCTGGTTGAGGATCTTGAGGAAGACGAGCATCCCGACGGCACCGGCCACGACGTGGTAGGCGGGATTGCCCACGGTCATCTCCAGGTAGACCTGGCCCAGGGACTTGAGGACCTCCAGGCCCGCGGTGATGAGCAGGGCGGGCCAGATGACCCGGCGCAACGACAGCCGCAGGCGCGGCGGGGCGCAGAGCAGGGCGATCGCCAGCAGGGTGTTGACGGCCAGTCCGATCACGAACGCGGCGGCCGACAGCATCCACCGCGACAGCGTGTCGTCGACACCCACCGTGTGCATGAACAACCAGTTCAGCACCGTCTCCGCGGCGAAGGCCGCCGCGAGCGAGGCGGACAGCAGCAGTCCCAGACCCGCCATCACCCCCAGGTCGATGACCTGGCGCATCATGAAGCGGCCCGGATACTCTTCGATCCGCCAGATGGCCCTGATCGCCGAGCGCAGGGCGTCCATCCAGAACAGTCCGGTGAGGGGCAGTCCGACGAAGGCGATCGCCCCGGCCGTGGCCCTGGCGCTCTGCAACGCCTGTACGTCCAGGCGGGGGAAGTTCTCCGAGAGGTAGCCCTGAACGGTGTGCAGCACCTTCGGGTCGTCGAGAACCTGCCCGATGATGGCGAAGGTGAGCAGCCCCAGCGCGAACACGGCGAAGAACGAGTAGTAGGTGAGCGCCGCGGAGAGTCGTCCGGCGTCCACCTCGTCGTAGCGCACCACGGCTCGTACCAGATGGTCCAGCCAGCCGTGGCGATGACGAGCACGCGCCCACGCCTTGGAGATCCGCGCGGTGAGACCCGTGACCGTCATGCCAGGGCCTCTACCCTCAGCCCGCCCGCTTACCACCCCCGGGGCGCCCCATCGGAAAGCCCCGCCCCCGGTCGTCACGGGTTTCGCACGACGCTCAGCCGTCGCCCGCCCTGCGGGCGAGGACCGAGTGGATCTCGAAGGAGGGCGCGCTGAAGCCCGGGGCCGACATGACCTCCCGGACCTCCCGGAGCTGCTCGAAGGTCATCCCCGCCGCCACCAGGTGGTCCTCCAGGTGGTGGCTGTTGCTGATCAGGAGGCCCAGCCCGGCGGAACCGCGCTCCCACACCTCGGTCCAGCACACCTGGTCGACGTCGACCAGGCCCGCCGCCGCCATGTCCCGCGCGACGGAGCCACCCCAGGTCGGATCGGCGCCCGCCGCGCCGAGAACCCGGGCCATGGCCGTGACGTAGGCCCCGTACGCCTCCCCTTCGGGCCCCGGCGCCACCCAGCGGGTGATGTCGATCTCGTCGAGCTGCAGCCAGCCACCGGGCCGCAGCGCGGCGCGCAGGCGGCGCAGGACCTGGCGGCGGCGCGGCAGATGGCTGAGGACGAGCCGGGCGTGGATCAGGTCGAACGCGCTCTCCGGCAGCGGGTCGGTGACGATGTCGTGGCGGGCCACGGTCAGCCCCGGCCTGGACGGGATCAGGCCGGGCTTGATGTCGGTCGCCAGCACGCGCCCGCCCGGCGCCACCCTCCCGGCCAGCCAGAGGGCCACGCTGCCCCCGCCCGCCCCGACCTCCAGGCAGCTCCAGCCGGGCCCGACACCGGTCAGGGCGAGACGCTCGAACGTCAGCGGGTCGAGAAGCTGGGCGAGGTAGCGGTGCTGGTCGGACGAGTGGTCCCCGTCGTTGTCGAAGACGTAGTCGGAAGCGGTCGCTGAGTTCTGCCCGGTCATCTAAACCCTTCCAAGAGCGGTTACCTCGCCCGCATGGTAGGTAAGGCGCCACGGAAAGTGACAGACCTCCGGCCGGACCTGGCCATCTTCTCTGGAGAACGTATCCCTCTGGATACAGTATGTCCGGATAAAGAACTTATGTGCGGTAGGTGAACAGTGCTGTACTACGAGATCGAGGGCCCCGCCGACGCGCGGCCGGTCGTGCTGGCCGGGTCGCTGGGCACCACACTGGAGATGTGGGATCCGCAGATGGCGGCGCTGACCGCGCACTTCAGGGTCATCCGCTTCGACCACCGGGGCCACGGCCGGTCCCCGATGCCCCAGCGGCCCACGGTGACCCGTGAGCGGCCCGCGGTGCCTCGCGAAGAACGGCCCGCGGTGACCCCCGAACGGCCCCCGGCGGCCGGAAGTATCGCCGACCTCGCCGGTGACGTACTGGACCTCCTCGACCTGCTGGAGCTGCCGCGGGTCTCCTTCGCGGGGCTCTCGCTCGGCGGCATGGTCGGCATGTGGCTGGCCGCGCACGCCCCCGAGCGGATCGACCGGCTCGCGCTGCTGTGCACGTCGGCGAAGCTGAACACGCCCGCCTTCTGGGCCGAGCGGGCGAACGCGGTCCGCGAGGCGGGCACCGCGTCGATCGCCGGGACGGTCACGGCCCGGTGGTTCACCCCCGGCTACCCCGGGCGGGAACCGTACGTGACGATGCTCGGCGGCGTCTCGGCCGAGGGGTACGCCGCCTGCTGCGAGGCCATCGGGGCGATGGACCTCCGCTCCGACCTGTCCCTGATCTCGGCGCCCACGCTCGTGCTCGCCGGGGCCGACGACCCCGCCACGCCGCCCGAGCACGCGGAGCGGATCGCGGAGGGAATCCCCGGTTCCCGGCTGGTCGTCCTGCCCGGGGCGGCCCACCTGGCGAACGTCGAGCGGCCGGAAGCGGTCTCCGAGCAGCTGGTCGGGCACCTTCTTCCGGAGTGACATCGGAGTAACGCGGAGTGACTCGGCGAAATACGGTGAGGTACCCCGGTGACGCCGGACACGAGGGGGCACCATGGCGACCGTCGCCGAGCAGTTCATCGAGGTTCTCCGCCAGGCAGGGGTGGAACGGATCTACGGGGTGGTGGGCGACAGCCTGAACCCGGTGGTCGACGCCGTCAGGAAGGCCGGGGACATCGAGTGGGTCCACGTGCGCAACGAGGAGGCCGGGGCGTTCGCCGCCTCGGCCGAGGCCCAGGTCACCGGGCGCCTGGCGGTCTGCGCGGGCAGTTGCGGGCCCGGCAACACCCACCTGGTCCAGGGGCTCTACGACGCCCACCGCAGCGGCGCCCCGGTGCTCGCGCTGGCCTCGCACATCCCCTCCTCGCAGATCGGCACGGGCTTCTTCCAGGAGACCCATCCCGAGCGCCTGTTCGTGGAGTGCAGCCACTTCTGCGACATGATCGGCACGCCCGGGCAGATGCCCCGGGTGCTCCGTATCGCCGTCCAGCGGGCGATCGGCCTCGGCGGCGTCTCGGTCGTGGTGCTTCCCGGCGACGTGGCGCACCTGCCCGCCGCCCGCCCCACCGGTGAGCACGACTTCCTGACCGTGACCGGCACGGTCGTACCCCCCGCCGACCAGGTGGCCGAGCTGGCGGCGGCGCTGAACCGCGCCGGGAAGGTGATGCTGTTCTGCGGCGCCGGGACGCGCCACGCCCGCGACGAGGTCATGGCGCTGGCCGGACGCGTCCTGGCCCCGGTCGGGCACGCGCTGCGCGGCAAGGAGTGGATCCAGTACGACAACCCGTACGACGTGGGGATGAGCGGGCTGCTCGGGTACGGCGCCTGTCACGAGGCGATGCACGAGGCCGACCTGGTGGTGCTGGCCGGGACCGACTTCCCGTACGACGACTTCCTGCCGGGCTCGCGTACGGTCCAGATCGACCACGACGCGGCGCGGCTGGGCCGCAGGACCCCGCTGGAGCTGGCCGTGCACGGCGACGTCGGCGCGACGATCCGCGCGGTGCTTCCCCACGTCGCCCAGAAGACGGACCGCCGCCATCTCGACAGGATGCTGGGCAGACACCTCAAGGCCCTGGAGAACGTCGTGGAGGCGTACACCCACGACATCGAGCACCACCTCCCGATCCACCCCGAGTACGTCGCGAATCTGGTCGACGAGCTGGCCGACGACGACGCCGTGTTCACCGTGGACACCGGGATGTGCAGCGTCTGGGCCGCCCGCTACGTCAGCCCCAACGGGCGCCGCCGCGTGATCGGCTCGTTCGTGCACGGGAGCATGGCCAACGCGCTCCCGCACGCCATCGGCGCCCAGTTCGCGGACCGGCGTCGGCAGGTCGTCTCGCTCTCCGGGGACGGCGGGCTCGCCATGCTCCTCGGGGAGCTTCTCACCGTCCGGCTGCACGACCTGCCGGTGAAGACGGTGGTGTTCAACAACTCCTCGCTCGGCATGGTCAAGCTGGAGATGATGGTGGACGGTATGCCCGACTTCGGCACCGACCACGCTCCCGTCGACTACGCGGCGATCGCCGCCGCGGCCGGGATCGGGTCGCTGCGGGTGGAGAGTCCCTCGGACGTACGGGAGGCCCTGGTCACCGCCTTCGCGACCCCCGGGCCCTTCCTGCTGGACGTGGTCACCGACCCGGACGTGCTGGCCATGCCGCCGAGCGTCAGCCGGGCGCAGGTGAAGGGGTTCGCCCTCGCCGCGGGCAAGATCGTGCTCAACGGCGGGGTCGGACGCATGATCGACATGGCGAAGGCGAACCTGCGAAGCATCCCGCGCCCCTGAGCCGTACGAGCCTGGGCGCCCGGGGCGGCGGGGCTCGTCACCGGATTAGACGCGCCCGCACCGGACGGGCAATCACCCTAACCCGCTTCCCCTCGCCTTTCCCTATTCAGTGGGCTGGGTCTCGGCGTGTCATCACATGACCCTCAATCGCGACTGTAAGCATCATCACTGTCACGCTGAGCGGCTCGGCGTACCGGCAAAAAGCCGTATTCCGGTCAGCGGATTGGTCGCGGCCACGGACCACGCCTCGAAGGGAATGGTGTCTCCATGCTCACTCCCCACCCCCGAACAAGTGCCGCGACCACGCACGAACGACAGAAGGGGCACCGGCCGACGAAAGGATCGGTGATGCTGGCCCTGGCCGGATCCCTCTCCGTGGTCCTTGTCGCCGTCGCCTCCCCGCCCGCCACCGCGTCCGCGCTCGGCGACCCGCCCCCCGACTCGAAATCGTCCATCACGTCGAGCAGCACCTCCACCAGCACCTCCGCCCCCGGCGGCACCGACACCGAGACCGACACCGGTCCCAACAGCGAGACCGACACCGGCACCGGCACCGACTTCGGCGACGACGAGGACGACGACGACGGCCGCCACCACTCGCTTCTGGAGCAGGCGCGCAGGAAATGCAAGCCGAGGTCCTTCTTCAGATTCCACTCCTTCAGGCCGAGGAATTTCTTCGTTCCCCGTACGCGCTTCATCGACGGCCCCGGCGGCACGATGACGGTTTCGGTCACCCGGCAGCACCGCGTGTACGCCGAGATGGAAATCGAGCGGGAAAGAATCGGCGAGATCGACAGGGAAGAACTGATCCGCCAGTTGCGAAACATGGTGAACCCGTTGCTCGCCGAGGAATACATCGTCGAGACCGGACACCAATACGAGCGGGCGATAACCGATGGCAAGTACGGAAACATGTGGTACCGCGTTTTCGGCTACCGGGTGGGATTCTCGGCGTGGCGCGAGATCTACGACTGCCGGGTGCGCAAGATCGCCGCTGGGGTGGCCAGCATCCCCGCGCGGGTGGAGGGCTGGAGATACTGGGAGACCGACCACCCGATGTACAAGGGACGGCGGCTGAGCAGGCGCTGAGGCCCCGGGGGACGGCTCCCCTCAGGTGACGGTGAGGCGGTCGCCGTAGCGGTCGTCGCGCCAGTGCTCCTTCTCCAGCACCTCGGCCAGGACCACGGCCGCGTCGTAGGCGTCCGCGAAACGGATGTAGAGCGGCGCGAAGCCGAACCTGAGGACGTCGGGAGCGCGGAAGTCACCGTGGACACCGCGGTCGATCAGGGCACGCATGACCGGGTAGCCGTCGGGGTGGCTGAAACTGACCTGGCTGCCCCGGCGCTCCGGATCGCGGGGCGAGACCAGCTCCAGCCCGTACGGCGCGCAGAGCTCTTCGACGAGCTCGATGAAGATCGAGGTCAGCGCCACGCTCTTGGCCCGTACGGCGGCCAGGTCGACGCGCTCCCAGACGTCGAGCGAGGCGTTGAGCGGGGCGAAGGACATCACGTGCGGGGTGCTCACGGTGAAGCGCCGGATGCCGTCGGCGGGGCGGAAGCCGGGCTCGAACGCGAACGGCGCCGCGTGGCCGTGCCAGCCGGTCAGCATGGGCCGCGCCTCGGCCTGGTGGCGCGGGTGGACGTAGACGAAGGCCGGGGAGCCCGGGCCGCCGTTCAGATACTTGTAGGTGCAGCCCACCGCGAAGTCGGCCGCCGAGACGTCCACCTGGTACGCACCGGCGCTGTGGCACAGGTCCCAGATCATCAGCGCGCCCGCCTCCTGGACCAGCGCGGTGACCGACGCCGTGTCGTGACGGGCCCCGGTCCGGTAGTCCACCTCCGACAGCAGCACACACGCGACATCGCCGGAGAGGGCGTCGGCGAGGTTCTCGACACCGGTGACGTCACGGACCTCGTAGCCGTCCAGTACCCCGGCCAGCCCCTCGACCACGTAGCGGTCGGTGGGGAAGTTGGCCAGGTCCGAGACGACGACCCGGCGCCCGGGGCGCAGGCCCAGGGCGGCGGACACGGCCTTGACGATGGCGATCGAGGTGCTGTCGCCCACCGCCACCTGGCCGGGTCCCGCGCCGATCAGCGGGGCGAGCCGGTCGCCCGTGGTCAGCGGCAGGTCGAACCAGCCGGAGGCGTTCCAGGCGCCGACCAGACGGCCTCCCCACTCCTCCTCCACGGTCCGCGTCACCGCGGCCGCCGCGCCCTTCGGCGGAGCACCGAGGGAGTTGCCGACCAGGTAGATCGTCCCGTCGGGCAGGACGAACTCGTCCCTGATCTGCTTGAGGGGGTCGGCGGCGTCGAGCGCGACACACTCCGCACGGCTGATGGCCAAGGGTCGTCTCCCGGTTAGGTGCCTGGCAACCCTCCCATAATGCCTTCAATGCCAGATTTAACGGCATTTCACGACAACAACCGAAACCCACGTACGAACCAGCGACCACCACCCGGATGGGCCCGCTCACGAGTCGAAGCCCCCCGGTCAGCGTCCGAGGAAGCGGATGGCGTTGCCGCCGAGCAGCTTGGCGCGGGCGGTGTCGGAGAGGAACCCCGCCCGGCGGACCAGCGAGCCCACCGGCGACTCGCCCAGCGGGTACGGGAAGTCGGAGCCGAGCATCACCCCGTCCTCCCCCATCGTGTCGACCAGCAGCCGCAGCGCCCGCTCGTCGAACACGACCGAGTCCACGCTGAACCGGTCGAGGTAGTGCGACGGGGGAAACTCCGAGACGCCGACCAGGTCGCCTCGGCGGTGCCAGGCGTTCTCGAACCGGCCGAGCCAGAAGGCGAACGAGCCGCCGCCGTGCGCGAAGCACAGGCGCAGCGTCTCCGGCACC
Source organism: Streptosporangium sp. H13245 (assembly GCF_055690525.1). NCBI lineage: Bacteria > Bacillati > Actinomycetota > Actinomycetes > Streptosporangiales > Streptosporangiaceae > Streptosporangium > Streptosporangium sp. H13245. The sequence continues at coordinate 313,589 of NZ_JBSZKT010000004.1, forward strand.
CGGTCGAGGACGCCGCCCAGGATGAGGGCGAGCACCGACAGGTGCGTCTCGGCGGGCATGCCGACCAGCCATCGCGCCATCCAGCGCTCCAGCCGGGGACCGCCCGCCATGTCCCAGGGGTGGACGAAGACGGGCGCGCCCACCGAGGCGCAGTGCTGGAGGAACTGGACGATTCCCTCGTCGTCGAGGTCGCGGTCGCCGACGTGGTTGCCGATCTCGACGCCCGCGTGCCCGGAGGCCAGGCACCGGTCCAGCTCGGCGCAGGCCAGGTCGGGATCCTGGAGCGGCACCTGGCAGAACGGCACCAGCCGCTCGGAGGCGCAGATCTCCAGCGCCAGGTCGTTGAACACCCTCGCGACCCGTACGGCCTCGGCCGCCGGGCGCTCGTAGGAGAAGAAGACCGGCGTCGGCGAGACGACCTGGACGTCTACCCCGTCGGCGTCCATCCGCTCCAGGCGGACCGAGGGATTCCAGCAGTCGTCGGCGATCCGGCGGAACTCCCGATCCCCGAGCAGGATCATGGCCTCCCGCTCGGAGTCGATCCTGAGCCGGGGCGCCTCCGGCCAGCCAAGGTCGGGCCAGCCCCTGGGGACGTGGTGCGTGTGGACGTCGATGATCAACGACTATCCCTTGCCGGGGTGGACGGTACCGCAGTTCTCGCAGGTACGAGCCTTCTCGTCGTCGTAGAACGCCTGGAAGATCGGCGGCAGGTCGGTCACGATGTCGCGGACCTGGAGCTCGACCTCGTGGACGACGCCGCTGCACTCCGGGCAGTACCAGAGGAACCTCTCCAGCACGCCCTCCGGCCTGATCCGCTCCACCACCAGGCCGACCGACCCCTCCTCGGGGCGCTGCGGCGAGTGCGGCGTGTTCGACGGGAGCAGCCACATCTGGCCCTCGCGCACGTGCACGGTCTCCGGCCCCTCGGGGGTCATGACGTTGACGTGCATGTTGCCGCGGATCTGGTAGAAGAGCTCCTCGTACGGGTCGATGTGGAAGTCGGTCCGCGCGTTCGGGCCGCCGACGACCATGACGATGAAGTCGCCCGCGTTCTCGAAGACCATCTTGTTGCCCACCGGCGGCTTGAGCAGGTGGGCGTGCTCGTCGATCCACTTGGTGAAGTCGATGGGCGCGATCATGGGCGATCCTCCGGTCGGTGGGCCACGGCCTGAATCTCGATGAGCAGGTGCGGGTGGGGCAGCTGGTGGACGGCGACGGTGGTACGCGCCGGGCCGGTCTCGTCGAAGTACTCCGCGTAGACCGCGTTGTATCCGCCGAAGTCATTGATGTTCACCAGGTAAGTGGTGATCTGTACGAGGTCGCTCAGGTCGGCGCCCGCCGCCTTGAGGATGTCGCCGATGTTCTCTATTACGACCCTGGTCTGCTCGGCGATGTCGAGCGTCACCGTGCCGAACTCGTCGGCCTCGGCTCCGGCGATCGTGTTGTCGGGCCTGCGCGAGCTGGTCCCGGACACGTACAGGAGGTCTCCCGCCCGTTTGACGTGCGGGAACCTCCCTCGCGGCGTGGCCTTTCCCGCGACGACGATCCCATCGCTCATGATCCCTCCCCCGAAGCCCCCGAAGCCCCCGAGGTCGCCGGAGCCTCTGGTACGGAGGCGGTGAACGAGACCGAGCCCAGGTGCTGGATCTCGGCCCGCACCCGCGCGCCGGGCGCGAGCGGCTCGGCGGGCGTGGCGGCACCGGCGAGGAGGACCCAGCCCGGCTCCAGGACCGTCCCCGCCCGGAGGGCCAGGCGGGCGGCCTCCGCGAGGGCCCTGCGCGGGTCGCCCAGGATCGCCCCGGTCGATCCGGCCTGGACCACGCGCCCGTCGATCTCCAGGACGACGCCCAGGTTCCACCGCGACGGGTCGTACGGCTGCCAGGGGCCGACGGCGTACCCGGCGGCCGAGGTGTTGTCGGCGATCACGTCGGGCAGCGAGAACCTGAAGTCCTCGTAGCGCGAGTCGATCACCTCGATGCCGGTCGCGACGGCCGCGACGGCGCCCGGCGCGAGCGCGTCACCCGGCGACGCGATGCGCCGCCCGACGAGGTAGACGATCTCCGGCTCCACTCTCGGATGGATATATCTGGACATATCCGCGTATGAGCCGTCGAGGATGGCCGACGACTCCGGCACCCGGCCGAAGATGATGTCGTGCACGCCCATCTGGCGGCGTTTGCCCTCGCTGGTGAAGCCCAGCTTCACCCCGGCGAGCCGGTCCCCCCGCTCCAGGCGGAGCCGGATCAGCTCCTCCTGGACCCGGTAGGCGTCGGCCACGCCGTAGTCCTGCTCGGGCCTCGGCACCGCGCGGCCGGTACGGGCGGCCTCGTCCAGGACGGCGGCGAGCTTCTGAAGGTCGGTCATGCCCGCTTCCCCTCCCGTGCCGGGTCCAGCCGCTTCCCTTCCCGTGCCGGGTCCAACAGCTCCCCCGGCCCTGCCGGATCCAGCCGCGCTCCCGGCCCCGCACGGTCCGGTTGTTCACCTGTCCGTGCCAGGTCCAGTGCGATGTCCACGATCATGTCCTCCTGGCCGCCCACCATCCGGCGGCGGCCCGCCTCGGTCAGGATGGTCCGGGTGTCGACCCCGTACCGCGCCGAGGCCGCCTCGGCGTGCCGCAGGAAACTGGAGTAGACCCCCGCGTAGCCGAGCGTCAGCGTCTCCCTGTCCACCCGGACCGGCCGGTCCTGCAACGGCCTGACCAGGTCGTCGGCCGCGTCCATCAGGGCGTGCAGGTCACAGCCGTGCTCCCAGCCCATCAGGTCGGCCACCGCGACGAACACCTCGATCGGGCAGTTGCCCGCGCCCGCGCCCATCCCCGCCAGGGAGGCGTCCACCCGGTAGGTGCCGTTCTCCACCGCGACGACCGAGTTGGCCACGCCCAGGCCCAGGTTGTGGTGGGCGTGGATGCCGATCTCCGTACCCTCGTCGAGCACCGACCGGTAGGCCCTGACCCGTTCCCTGACCCCGTCCATGGTCAACCGGCCGCCGGAGTCGGTCACGTATACGCAGTGGGCGCCGTACGACTCCATGAGCGCGGCCTGCCGCGCCAGCTCCTCGGCGGGGGCCATGTGGGACATCATCAGGAACCCGGCCACGTCCATCCCGAGTTCGCGTGCGGTGGAGATGTGCTGGGCGGAGATGTCGGCCTCGGTGCAGTGGGTGGCGACCCTGACCGAGGTGACACCGAGGGCGTGGGCGCGCTTGAGGTCGTGGACGGTACCGATGCCGGGCAGCAGCAGGGTGGTCAGCCTCGCCCGCCGCACGGCCCCGGCGACCGCCTCGATCCACTCGTCGTCGGTGTGCGCGCCCGCGCCGTAGTTGAAGCTGCCCCCGGAGAGACCGTCGCCGTGCGCGATCTCGATGGCCGCCACCCCGGCGGCGTCGAGGGCGGCGGCGATCTCGGCGGCCTGGGCGACGGTGTAGCGGTGCCGGATGGCGTGCATACCGTCCCGCAGCGTCACGTCCTGCACGTACAGTCTCACGCGCCCACCTCCGCGTCCGTACGGCCTTGGGCTTCCGCACGACCCGCACCCTCTGCACGGCCCTGGTCTCCGCTACGGCCCTCGTCATCCGTACGGTCCGCGGTCCGGTCCGGCAGCTCGGCCAGGCGCTCGGCCGTGCGCAGCGCGGCGGAGGTCATGATGTCGAGATTGCCCGCGTAGGCGGGCAGGTAGTGCGCGGCCCCCTCCACCTCCAGGAAGACGGTCACCTTGACGCCGCCGTCGCGGGTGCCGTCGGGCAGCGGCTCCCCGGCCGGGATCGTCTCGAACTGCACGTCCTGCTTGAGCCGGTAGCCGGGTACGTAGTCGTTGACCCGCGCCACCATCTCCAGCACGGCGTCCGCCACCTCCGCCGTGGTCGTCTCGTCGCACTCGTCCACCAGGCAGTAGACCGTGTCGCGCATGATCAGCGGTGGCTCGGCCGGGTTGAGGACGATGATCGCCTTGCCCTTCGCCGCCCCGCCGACCCGCTCGATCGCCCGGGAGGTCGTCTCGGTGAACTCGTCGATGTTGGCCCGCGTGCCGGGCCCCGCCGACCGGGAGGAGATCGAGGCGACGATCTCCGCGTACCGGACGGGCACCCGCGAGGCGACCGCCGCGACGATCGGGATCGTGGCCTGCCCGCCGCAGGTGACCATGTTGAGGTTCCGCTCGGCGAGGTGGGCGTCCAGGTTGACCGGGGGCACCACGTAGGGGCCGACGGCGGCGGGGGTCAGGTCGATGACACGCTTGCCGTGCGCCCGGAGCACCCGGTCGTTGTGCCGGTGCGCCCCGGCCGAGGTCGCGTCGAGGACGACGTCCACCTCGGCGAACCCCGGCAGCGCGACCAGCCCCTCGACGCCCTCGTGGGTGGTGGCGACCCCGCGACGGCGGGCGCGGGCCAGGCCGTCGGAGTCGGGGTCGATACCCGCCATCGCGACGACCTCGACCTTCTCCGACAGCAGTGCCTTGAACATCAGATCGGTGCCGATGTTCCCCGACCCGATGATGGCGATTTTCACGAGAGGACCGCTTTCACGAGTCCCCCGGGACGACGAGCTTCGCGAGTTCTCATGAGAAGACCGTCCTGACCGAGCCGAGGCCCTCGATGTGGGCCTCGAACGCGTCGCCGGGCTCGACGTCGATCACCGGGCCGAGCGCGCCGGTGAGCACGACGTCCCCGGCGCGCAGCGGGAAGTCCGTACGGCCCAGTGCGTCGGCCAGCCAGACCACGGCGTTGAGCGGGTGCCCGAGGCAGGCCGCGCCCGCGCCGGTGGAGACCTCCTGGCCGCGCCGGTTCATGGTCATCCCGGCCAGGCGCAGGTCCAGGCCGCGCAGGCTCGTCGGGGTGTTGCCGAGAACGAACGCGCCGCTGGAGGCGTTGTCGGCGATCGTGTCGACGAGCGTGATGTCCCATCCCGCGATGCGACTGTCGACGATCTCGATGGCGGGCAGCGCGAAGTCGACCGCCCGGATGACGTCGGCGACCGTGAACGGGCCGCCCTCCAGGTCGCCCCCGAGGACCAGCGCGATCTCCGCCTCGACCTTGGGCTGCAGGAAGCGGCCGGTCGGCACGGGCAGGCCGTCGAGGTAGGCCATGTCGGCGAAGAGCATCCCGAAGTCGGGCCGGTCCACGCCGAGCTGGCGCCGGACCGCCTCGGAGGTCAGCCCGACCTTCCTGCCGACCAGCCTCCTGCCCTCGTCCAGCGCCCGCCTGGTGTTGATCTCCTGTACGGCGTAGCCGGTCTCGGCGCTCCCGTCCGGGAGTGTCTCGCGCACCGGGGCGCACGGCTTGCCGCTTTTGGCCGCCTCCAGCAACCGGTCGGCCGCCTCCACGCGTACGTCGGTGGCCTCGCTCCACTCAGTCATGTCCAGGCTCCAGCTTGATGGTGATCGTGGTGGGCTCGGAGTAGAAGTCCAGCGAGCGCGTACCGCCCTCGCGGCCGATGCCGGACAGCTTCACCCCGCCGAAAGGGGTGCGCAGGTCGCGCAGGTACCAGGTGTTGACCCACACCAGCCCGGCCTCCAGCGACCGGGCGACCCGGTGGGCCCTGCTCAGGTTGGAGGTCCAGACGGTCGCCGCCAGGCCGTACTCGCTGTCGTTGGCCAGCCCGACCGCCTCGGCCTCGGTGTCGAACGGGGCGACGTGGCAGACCGGGCCGAAGATCTCCTCCCGGTTCACCCGGGAGTCGTGCGGCAGGCCGGTCAGCACGGTCGGCTCGACGTAGTAGCCGCCGTCGCGGTCGTCGCCGAAGCGCGGCGCCCCGCCCCCGGCGTGGATCTCCGCGCCCTCGTGCTTGGCCAGCTCGTAGTAGGAGAGCACCTTGTCCCGGTGCTCGGCGGAGATCATCGGCATCATCGTGGCGTCCTCGTCGGAGGGGCGGCCGAACCGCAGCTCCCCGGCGCGCCGGGCCAGCCGCGCGGTGAACTCCTCGAAGACGGGCCGCTCCACGTAGAGCCGCTCGGTGCACAGGCAGACCTGCCCGCCGTTGGTGAAGACCGACCGCACGCTTCCCTCGACGGCCGCGTCCAGGTCGGCGTCGGCGAAGACCAGCCCGGCGTTCTTGCCGCCCAGCTCGAACGAGACGGGCTTGACCCGGTCCGCGACCGCCTTCATGATCGTCGATCCGGTACGGCTCTCACCGGTGAAGGTGACCGCGTCCACGCCGGGGTGCTCCACCAGGAACTGGCCGGTGGAGCCGCCGCCGAAGCCGTTCACGACGTTGAGGACACCGGGGGGCAGGCCGATCGAGGCGGCGATCTCCGCGAGCACCGCGACCGAGCCCGGCGTGTGCTCCGAGGGCTTGACCACGACGGTGTTGCCCGCGACGAGCGCGGGGCCGAGCTTCCAGGTCGCCAGCAGGAACGGCAGGTTCCACGGCACGATCACCGCGACCACGCCGAGGGGCTTGCGCACGGTGTAGCTCAGCACGTCCGTCAGGTGGAACGCGTCCTCCGGGTGCTGGGCCGCGATCTCGGCGAACGACCGGAAGTTCGCGGCGCCGCGCGGGATGTCCAGGATGCGGGTCTGGGTGATCGACTTCCCGGTGTCGGCGATCTCCGCCGCCACCAGGTCCTCGAACCGCTCCTCGATCGCGTCGGCGAGACGGCGCATCCAGGCGGCGCGCTCCGCCACCGGCAGCGCCGCCCACCCGGGCAGGGCCGCGCGGGCGGCGGCCACCGCCCTGCCGACGACGTCCCGGTCCGCCTCGCGGACCTCGCGCACCGGCAGCCCGGTCACCGGGTCGTGGGTGGTGAACGTCGCGCCCTCGGCGACCGGCACCCCACCGATGAAGTGGTTCACCTGGTCAGACAAGACTGCTCCTCGGGGATGTACTCCTTAAGGCCACTACGTACGGGTATAGAGCCGTAAGTGGCTCATAGGCAAGAATGCGTTCCGTGAAACGGAACCCCGATCGGCTGTCCGTGCTGGAGAAATCCTGGCTCGTACTCGACGCGTTCCGTCCCACGGGAGGACCGCTGCGCCTGACCGACGTCGCCGAGCGCTGCCACCTGCCCAAGACCACCGCCTTCCGGCTGCTCACCGAACTGACCGCGATCGGCGCGGTCACCCGCCGCCCGGACGGCTACTACCTCGGCCGCCGCCTCTTCGAACTAGGGAGCATCGTGCCCCTGGAGCGCGACCTGAGACACGCGGCGCTGCCCTTCATGCACGACCTTTACGAGGCGACCCACGAGACCGTCCACCTGGGCGTACGCGACGGCCTCGACGTCGTCTACGTCGAGAAGATCCGCGGCCAGGAGACCTTCGCCCTGCCCTCGCGCGTCGGCGGGCGCCTCCCGCTGACCTGTACCGGGATCGGCAAGGCCCTGCTGGCCTACTCCGGGCCCGACCTGATCGACGAGGTCCTCGGCCGCCCGCTGCGCCGGTTGACCCCGCACTCGATCGTCGACCCCCGGCGCCTGGAGGAGGCCCTCGGCAAGATCCAGGCGTCCGGGCTGGCCTACGAGCGGGAGGAGGCCCAGCTGGGCGGCGCGTGCATCGCGGCCCCGGTGTTCGGCGACGGCGTGGCCGTGGCCGCGCTGTCCGTCTCGGTGCCGCTGGCCCGCTTCCACCCCACCCGGCTGGCCCCGGCCGTCAAGGCCGCCGCCCTGGGCATCTCCCGCGCCCTGGCCAGGACCATCTGATGAGCGGACCTTCGCTTACCCGCACATCGGTGCACGTTCGGCGGGTATGCGATTCACTGCCCGCCCGTCGCCGTACGCCAGCAACCAGCAGTCGCCGTACCTCAGCAACCAGCAGGAGGATCCCGTGGAAACCCGCACCGAGACGGTCACCGTCGCCGACGGCTCGTTCGACCTGCACCTGTGGCTGCCCCCGAGCGGCCGGGGCCCGGTCATCCTGCTGATCCAGGAGGTCTACGGCGTCGGGCCGTACATCAGGAAGGTCGCCGAGGACCTGGCGGCGCTCGGGTACGTCGTCGGCGCCCCCGACCTGTTCTGGCGCATCCGGCCCAACTGGGTGTCCGGCCACGACGAGGAGGGGACGGCCCTGTCGATCGAGCTGGCCTCCACGTTCGACGTCCCCCACGGGGTGGCCGACTCGGCCGTGGCCCTGGCGCACCTGCGGGGGCTGCCCGAGGCGGAGGGCGGGGCCGGGGTGGTCGGATTCTGCCTGGGCGGCTCGATCGGCTACCTCCTCGCGGCCACGGTCGAGGTCGACGCGGTCCTGTCGTTCTACGGATCCGCCGTACCCGACGCCGCGGGCATGCTGGAGAAGACCACCTGCCCGCTGCTGCTGGTGTTCGGCGGTTCCGACCCCTACATCCCGCGGGAGCGGGTCTCCGTGGTGGAGAAGGCCGCGGCCGGGCGGTCGAACGTCGAGGTGTACGTCGCCGAGGAGGCCGGGCACGCCTTCCACAACCACGAGGCCCCGCAGTTCCACCAGCCGGAGGCCGCACGGGCCGCCTGGGACCGGGCCGTGCACTTCCTCGGCCGCAACCTCGCCCCGGCCTCCCTGCCCTGAACCCTGAGCCGCCCTGAACCCTGGAGCGTCCCGAAGCCTGGAGCGTCCCGAAGCCTGAAGCCCTGAGACGCCTTTAAGCCCTGAGGCGCTTCGCCTTCCGGTTCCCGCCTCCGTTCTCTCCCTCCCCGCCCGGACACCCTTCCGCCGCGCGGGAGGCCGGGAACGACCCTTGCCTGGAGGTCACCTTCTCGTAACCTCGAAGGCCGCCCGGCGGGGTCCCGAGCGCCACATCATGGGCTCATGCACCAGGCGTGGCGGCAGTGGGGAAACGTGGTCCTCGCGGCCCTGCTGGCGGTCCCCGCGGTCGTCGTGGCCGTCCGCGCGCTGGCCCTCCGCCGCACCCGCGCGGGCCGTCCTTTCCCCGTACGCACCGCCCTGGCCGACGTGGTCGCGGTGGCCGGGACCGCCCCCTGGATCTGGATGATCCTCACTCCCGGAGCCCCCGGAGCGGGGGTCTCGGGCGTCAGCCTCATCCCGTTCGCGGACCTGTGGGCGACCCTGTACGGACCGGGACAGACGGCGTTCGTGCAGGTGGGAGGGAACCTCCTGGTCTTCGCCGCGCTCGGGGCCATGCTTCCGATCCGTTCGGCGCGGTTCGCGTCACTCACCCGGGTCGCGACCGTGGCGGCCGGGGCGTCGCTCACCGTGGAGCTCCTCCAGTACGCCCTGCGCCTGGGGCGGGTGAGCTCCGTCGACGACGTGATCGTCAACGCGGCGGGGGCCGTGCTGGCCGCGGTCGTCACGCGCCGATGGTGGGCCACCCGAATACCGGTCGGGACCGTTCCACGGTAACGGACCGGGAAAACTCTTTAAGATCGCCACACGGGCACGATCCTCCCAAAAGAAGCACGATACCAACCTCCGTATCTGTGCGATCGTGGACAAGGCGGGGCAAGTTCTCTGGAGACGCCAAACCCGGTTGGTGACAGAGGGTGATCGAACGTGCAGCAGTCCCCGGTACCTCCCGAGCCCCCGATCTATCGGCGCATCGCCGACGGGCTTCGCGAAGCGATCCTGTCCGGCGATCTCCGAGACGGGGATCGGCTTCCGGGCGAGAACGCCCTGATGGCGAGGCACGGCATAGCCCGTGCCACCGCCAGACAGGCACTGTCCGTACTAATCAACGAAGGACTGGCCGTCCCCAAACGCGGCTCGGGGGTGTACGTCAGGCAGTTCCGCCCCATCAGGCGGCACGGCTCCCGGCGGCTCTCCCATGGCCAGTGGGGGCGCGGCGAGGCCATCTGGGACTCCGACACCAGGGGTCGCCCCTACACCGTGGACGAGGTGGACATCGACCGGGAGACCGCCGAGGACGCCGTGGCCCGGGTGCTGAACAGCTCCGAGGTGTGGGTCCGCAGGCGGCGCTACTCGGTGGACGAGCGGCCGGTGCAGTTGTCGGTCTCCCATTTCCCCGCCGCCCTGGTGGAAGGAACCGCGATCACGAGAGAGGACACGGGCCCCGGGGGCGTCTACGCGCGCCTCGGCGAGCTCGGCCACGCCCCGGCGCACTTCACCGAGGAGATCCGGGCCCGCATGCCCCATCCCCACGAGACCGTCCAGCTTGACCTGCCCGCGGGCACCCCGGTCATCGTGATCGCCCGGGTCGCCCGCACCGCCGACGGCGTCGCCGTCGAGGTCAACGAGATGGTCCTCGACGCCGCCTCTTACGTACTTCAGTACGACTTCGACTCATAGATCAAGACCATCCGTCAACCGATAGGTTGACCTGTCCCCCGCGATCATTGATTTCTCTAGAGAAGTGCCTCACCGTCAGAGGTGGAACGTCGCAAAGACGGGCCTGGGCGCGGGGAAGGTGCACAGATGTCTTTCGACCGACATCTCGCTGAAATCGCCCGGGAGTTCCCCGACTGGACGATCTGGCGGAGCGACGCGGGCAGGTGGTGGGCGACCCGCCACCACCCGCTGACCTCCGCCCAGCGTGACGTCGGCTGCGCGATGACCATCGACGCGGACGACCCTGAAGGGCTACGCGAGCAGTTACTCGACCAACGGGAACGTTCCGGCGACACGGAGCCGAGGACGGACCCCTGAAGACCGCCCGGTGCCGGGATGAGCGGATCCGATGCGGTCCCGGCGCCGGGCCCCCAATCGCGGAAGTCCCCGACCCGATCGGGGGCGGGGGCTTCCGCTTGATCTCCGGCCCACTCCCGGCACCGTCACGCGCGACGTCTCCACGGCCGCACGAACCCGCCCACGCTCACGCGCGACGTCTCCGGGGCCCGCACGACTCACGCTCTCCGGAAGATCTGACGCACCATCTCCAGGGCCGCACGAACCCGCCCACGGTCTCGCGTGACGTCTCCGGGGCGCACGAAACCCACCCACGCTCTCCGGAAGGTCCGACGCACCGTCTCCACGGCCGCACAACCGCCCGTGGTCTCCGGAAGGTTCACGCGCGACGTCTCCAGGGCCGCGCGGCCCGCCTCACGGTCTCCGGGGTCCCCTACTTCCTGGGGGTGGCGTACTTCTCCTCGTCCTTACCGGTCTTCCCCGCGGCCGGGCCGAGATCGGCGTCGGCGTCGGTGGCGAGGTCGGTGTCGGTGTCGTCGTACACCTCGACACGCGTCTCGTCGGAACGGTCGTCGTCCCGGCCGCGCCGCTCGCCCTCGTCCCCGGCGGGGGCGTCGTCGTCCACGATCACGCGTACGGACTCCAGGTCGGGTGAGCCGTCGAACCCGGTGTCCCGCTCGCCCTCGTCCTCGGTGTGCCGGGAGTGCCCGGACGGCGCCTCCGTCCCGTCGGGCGCGACGGTGTCCGCCACGCCGGGTGCGTCCTGGACGTCGCCGGAGACCTCGGGGGAAACGGGACCGGGAACGGGATCACCGGCGACGGGAACGGGATCGGGCTCGGGGGTGGGAACCGGGGCGGCCAGCGCGGCCTGGACGCGGGCCGGGGGCAGCACGGAGCTCTCGTCGATCAGGGGCCCGGCCGCGCCCTCGCGGTGGAGCAGGTCGCCCAGGACGGCGCCCATCTCGTGCAGGCGGCGCATGACCTCGTGGTGGGTGTCGGTGAGGTAGACGACCCGGCGCCCGGTGGTCTCGTCCAGGATGGCGGCGCGCTGCTGGGCCGTCGACACGGTGGAGTGCGCGTCGGTGTTGGCGGCCAGGACGGTCGCCTCCGCCTCGGCGCGGGCGGCGCTCAGCGTGGAGTCGGCCTCGGCGCGGGCCTCCTGGACCGTGCGCTCGGCCTCGTTCCGCGCCGAGGTGACCATCCGGTCGGCCTCGGTGCGGGCGCCGCGCAAAGTCTCCTCGGACTCGGCGCGGGCCGCGTTGAGCGTCTCCTCCGCGTCGTTGCCCGCCTGGGAGAGCATCTGCTCGGCGGCCGAGGTGGCCTCGGCCACCCGGCGCTCGGCCTCCTGCTGCGCGGCGTTCAGTATGCCCTCGGCCCGATCCCGCGCGGAGGTGACCAGGTGCTCGGCCTCCATGGCCGCGTCGTCGCGGAGCTTGATCGCCTCGGCCTCGGCGACCTGCTTCTTGGAGGTGGCCTCCTCCTCGCCGAGTTTCAGGATCTGGCTGAGCCTCTGGCCGAGCTCGTCGTAGTCCTGCGGGGCGTCGGAAAGCCTTCTGCGGGCCTCGGACAGCTCGATCCGGCCCTGCTCGGCCTGGTCGATCGCGCGCCCGAGACGCTCCTCCAGGTCGCGGATCTGGTGGCGGTGGCGGTCCATGTAGTCGTGAACCTGACGACGGCTGTAGCCGCGCATGACGACCTCGAACGAGTCCTCATGCATCAGGTCGGGAAAGCTCTCGTGCTGGTTTGTCATGGCACTGCCCGTGGAGGTCGTGTGGCGGGAAAGGAGACGTCAGGAGACGACTTTCCTGCTTACTGCCCAAGTCCGCAACCGGAACGCCCCACCTGCTTGCGGAAATACCGGACAGACCGACCCCTCGTACCATCGTCCCCATGAACGCCACGCCCTACATCGCCGCCCTCGACGGCGACGCGATCCCCCGGATCCATCCGGACGCCTACGTCGCCCCCGGGGCGGTGGTCGTCGGGAGGGTACGGCTGGGCCGTGCCGCGAACGTCTGGTACGGCTCGGTCCTGCGCGGCGACGACGAGGACGTCGAGGTCGGGGAGGAGTGCAACATCCAGGACCTGTGCTGCCTGCACGCCGACCCGGGCGAGCCGGCCGTGCTGGAGCCCCGGGTGAGCCTCGGGCACAAGGCCATGGTGCACGGGGCCCACGTGGAGACCGGCGCGCTCGTGGGCATCGGCGCGATCGTGCTGGGCGGCGCCAGGATCGGCGCGGGATCGCTGATCGCGGCGGGCGCCCTGGTGGCGCCGGGGAAGCGGATCCCGGCGGGGGTGCTCGTCGCGGGCGTCCCCGGGAAGATCGTCCGTGAGCTCACCGACGACGACCGCGCCTCGTTCGCCCACACGGCGGCCCGCTACATCGCCAAGGCGGCCCGCCACCGGGCCGCGACCGCCCTCCCCCCGACCACCGGCCCGAGCGGCCCGGGCGGCCCGCACGCGACCTCCACCCCCTGAACGACCCGGGTGCCCGCGACACCCCAAATGGCCCCTGACGCCTGGGTATCCGGGCGTCTCAGGACTTCCCAGCCCGAAGCCCCCCGGCACCGTGGCCGGGGAGAGCCTTACGATCGTGCAAGGCCCGTTCGGGGGATCGCGGGGCCTGGCACGACCTTGACCGAAGGGAGGCAGGGGCATCCCGCCCGTGGCGCAGGCCAGGGGCTCTCGCCCCGGAATGCCGATGACCGGCATGTGGCAGTGGGATGGGTTCGACGCCATCGAGAACGACGTGCGGACCATGGTCACCGACCATCGGTGGGCGGCGCTACCGCCGCTCGCGCGCGCCCAGGCCATCGCGCAGCGCACGCTGGCCACCCCGGACGGCGGACGCTGGCTGTTCGGCGCCCACGCCCGGTGGTACCGCCAGGATCCCGCCGACGGCCGCTGGTACCTGACCGCGCCCCCCGCCGAACGCGACTTCCGCGCCGCGGCGCACGTGATCCACGTCACCTCGATGATCGTGCCGCACCTGGTCCCGACCGGTGCCGACTTCGTCGCCGACCGGGGGTCGGTCCAGGGGTTCGTCGGCCCCGACGTGCCGTACAAGATCACCGAGAGGGTCCGCGAGCTGGTGATCGCCCAGCGCGGCAGGCGCAGGGAGGACTTCCCGATCACCGGGCCGTTCGCCGGGCTCTTCGCCGGGGAGGTGGCCAGTCCCGTCGCCGCGATCTGGGGCACGCTCATGTGGTGCGCCTACGCCCCCGCCTTCGACGGCAACGAGGTGCTGCTGTCGATGTTCGGGGAGTTCCTGGCCCGCCCGCTGCCCGGCGACGAGTGGGTCCGCTGGCTGCCCCCCACCTCGCTGGACGACCTGGTCGCGCTGTACGGCGAGCGGGTCAGGGCCGGGCACCCCGAGGCGGGCCTGCGGCTGGTCGCGCTGATGGCCGACACCGCCGCCGTGGTGCGTGAGGACCCGAGGTTCAGGCCGAGGGCCGACGCCCTGCTGTCCATGGTCGAGCCGCTGCTCCGCCGGGCCTGCCAGGACCCCGCCGTGGCCCACCGGGGCGACGAGGCCGTACGGCACGCGTGGCTCTCGCGCTGCCCGCCCCACATGACGGCGACGCTGCCCGACACCTCGCCCGGCGAGCACTTCCAGCACGCGCTCTACGACCTAGTCCAGGCACTGGGCTTCCTCGCCCCGATGGGCGCCGACCCCCGGGCGGTGGCCGCCTCGCTGCTCGCCGCCGACCTGTCGGGCGTCGCGCCCAGGGCGGCCGACGATCTTTACCCGTGGCTGGATCCCGAGCTGCGGCACATCCTCCACGTGGTGCTCACCGACGCCTCGCACCCGCTGCGGGGGTGCTGGCCGCGCTCTGGCGAGCTGCCCTCCGCGCTCCACCCGCCGGACCGCGCCGCGGCGGCGGCCCTGCTCGGTGCCGCCTACGCCACCGGGCTCGCGTGGTGCCGTCTCACCGGAACCGACGTGCCGGAACGCGGATTCGCGACGGCCTCGGCGGTCGTGCACCGGCTGACGCACGAACGCGACGACCCGGTCCCCCCGGTATCGGGAACTTACCCCCGTCACTTCTGACACACGTCAGTATGCTTAAACCACAAATTTAGTTATTTCATCCTTACTCTCCCTATATCCTTCTGCCCCCCTACGTATCAGACAATTAGCTGAATTGTGATCTCCTAAACGGGAAATGATCCTCCTTGAGGATGTGCCGGGCGGGGCGAGGAATGGTCCCGATGGGCCATGGGCACCGATGACCGCCCGCCGTAACCTCGAAGTGGGTGTGGGCTGCGGAAGGAAGGACGACGCGGTGGGGCACGACGACCTGGACTCTAGGGTCCACGACCGTGTCGCGTTGGACGAGATCGCGCTCTATGCCGAGGTGCTGTCCGCCGTCGCGATCAGCGAACGGCCCCTCACCTTGGTGGAGCTCGACAACGCGCTCGGATTGAGCGCTTCGGCTGTTTGCTGAAGCCTCGGGAAGAACCGTTTCCAAGACCTGGTCCCGGACCCTCCAGCGGGGTCCGGGACGTGGTCGGAAAAGATAGTCATGTGACTAGTCACGAGCGGACGAGACGGGCGATCGCGGCCGACGCCTCCTTGACCTTCTCCTCCGCCTCCGGCCCCCCGGTGCTGATGGCGTCGGCGACGCAGTGCCCGATGTGGTCCTCCAGCAGGCCGAGCGCCACCGCCTGGAGCGCCCGCGTGGCGGCCGAGACCTGGGTCAGCACGTCGATGCAGTAGGCATCCTCTTCGACCATCCGCTGCAGGCCCCTGATCTGCCCCTCGATGCGCCGTAACCGGGTCAGATACGCCTGCTTGTCACCGCTGTACCCATGCATGTCCCAACGGTACCGGTGTCAGGCGCGGCGGGATGTAGACGCGATCAGTTTCTCCCAGCGGTCGGCCACCGAGGACGCGCCGTGGCCCGCCGCGACCTCCAGGGCCCCCGCGGCCAGCTCCCGGCGCCGGCGCTCGTCGTCGATGAGCGCGAGCAGCGCGGACGCGTACGCCTCGATCTCGCCCTCCCCCTCGGCGACCAGCACTCCGTTCCGTCCGTCGGCCACGAACTCGCCGGGGCCCCGGGGGGTGTCGAACGCGATCACCGGCACCCCGCTGGCCATCGCCTCGATCACGGTCATCCCGAGCACCTCCGTCCTGGAGGTCGTCGCCACGATCGACGCCTTGGCGAACTCGCCGGTCAGGTCGGAGGTCGTCCCCATGAAGTAGACGTGGTTGTGCAGGTCGAGGTCGCCGACCAGGGCGCGCAGGCGCTTCTCCTCCGGGCCTCCGCCGTACAGGCGCAGCCGCCAATCGGGGCGCTTGCCCGCGACGACGGCGAACGCGCGGATGAGCCGGTCGTGGGCCTTCACCGGCACCAGGCGCCCTCCCGCGGCGACGATGCGGTTGTCCATCCGCGAGCGCGGCCACGGCCCCGCGGGCAGCGCGTCCGGGATCACGCTGACCGGCACGTTCCCGCCCAGCAGGTGGTCCCACTCCTGCCTGCTCGTCTCGGTGGCGGCGGCGACCGCGTCCAGGCGCGGGTAGAACTTCCTGATCGGCCCCGGCACCGGCGGCCGGCCCCACTCGCGGGCGATCCGCGTCACGTCGCGCGGCGCGTGCCTGGCGGCCTGGACGCTCAGGGCGGGCCGGGTGCTGATGAGCACGTCGGCCCGCAGCCCGCGCAGCCGCCGCCAGAGGGCGACCTCGGTGCGCATCTGGCCCCTCGGGAGCAGGTACCTGACCCCCGGCTGGGCGTCGACCACCCAGGAGAGCGTCACGCCGGACGCCACGGGGAAGAACGGTTTCTCCCGGTGGCGGCGGACGCTGATGATCTCGACCTCGTGACGTTCCGCCAGCTCTCCCGCGAGGTTGACGATCGAGCGTACGTCACCGCGCATGCCGTAGACAGAGGGGGTGAGCAGGCAGATCCTCACCCGCCGACCTCGATCCTGAGCTCGTCGTCCGCCGTGTAGCAGGGCCGGATCGGCACCCCGTCGATCTGCGCGGCCGGATAGTGCAGGCGGCGGCGCTTGCCGTCGACGTCGTCCAGCCGGGAGCCCAGCCGGAGCGGCGTGGCCACGCCGCGTACCTCCAGCGAGGGTTCCCAGGTGCCGGTCTGGTCGGGGGCGGCGGCGAGCACGTCGCACAGCGAGAGCGCCGCGTGGAAGCGCACACCCTGGACCGTTGCAACGGAGGTCAGCTCGGCGTCGGGCCGGCTGCGGCGCAGGGCCAGCTTCGCCTCGTGCCGCGCCTCGTCGTCGTCGAGGCCGGTGAAGGCGAGCAGCCCGGTGACCTCGAAGCGCCCCTCCCTGAACCAGACGGAACGGACCTCCGCCGCCGGCCGGGCGTCGTCGACCTTCAGGGCGAGGAACCCGTTGCGGGTCCGGTAGGCGCGGTAGGCCAGCGTACGGCGGCTCAGCGCGTACTCGTCGAGGTGGTCGAGGGAGAACCCGGGATCGACACTGCGCAGCCGCGTGCGCGTCGTGCCCTGTTGCAGGTAGGTGTCCCAGCGGCCGGGACCGAGTTCGAGCGGCGCGAGCGAGACGGCCAGCTCCGCCTCGCGCATCTGGACGTCCGGGGTGCCCAGCGGCACCCGGCTCTCGACCGAGGTGGCCCGGTTACGCAGGACCAGTTCGGTGCCGTCGGCCAGAGGCTCGTCGACGGCCAGCCGAAGTGAGAGAACGTCGGCCAGGGTAACCTCGGCATCGCTGACGACGACGGGCATCGTCAAGCCCCCTCCCCGTTGAATGAGCTACGCGACGTTGAGGTTACCGTGATTTTCCCGTTATGTGGAGAAAGGTTTTCGGACCTGACATCCTTTTCCCGATGACTTGACCATATGTCAAAGGGGACATCGGGAAGATATCCCCCCTGACGGTCACCGGCCGGGCCTCAGGACGCCTCGACGGACTGCCCCTTGATCGACTTGATCAGCAGCTGGGAGACGTCGACGACCTCCAGCGTCTCCTTGGCCTCGCCCGCGTTCTTCTTCTCGTTGATCGAGTCGCCGAGCATGACCAGGCAGAACGGGCACGCCGTGGAGATGGTGTCCGGCTCGGTGGTCAGCGCCTCGTCCACGCGCTCGGTGTTGATGCGCTTGCCGAGCCGCTCCTCCATCCACATCCGCGCGCCACCGGCGCCGCAGCAGAAGCCCCGGTCCTTGTGGCGGTGCATCTCCTGGGTCCTCACCCCGGGCACCTTGGCCATGATGTCGCGGGGCTGGGAGTAGACCTTGTTGTGGCGGCCGAGGAAGCACGGGTCGTGGTAGGTGATCTTCTCCTCGATCGGCGTGACCGGGACCAGCTTCCCCTCGTCCACGAGCTTGGCCAGCAGCTGGGTGTGGTGCACCACCTCGTAGGTGCCACCGAGCTGGGGATACTCGTTGGCGAGGGTGTTGAAGCAGTGCGGGCAGGTCGCGACGATCTTCTTGACCCCGGCCTCGTTCAGCGTCTCGATGTTCTGCTTGGCCAGCATGTCGAAGAGGTACTCCATGCCCAGGCGGCGGGCCGGGTCGCCGGTGCACGCCTCCATCGGGCCGAGCACCGCGAACTTGACCCCCGCGACGTGCAGCAGCTCCGCGACCGCCTTGGTGGTCTTCTTGGCCCGGTCCTCCAGGGCTCCGGCGCAGCCGACCCAGAAGAGGTACTCGGTGTCGTCGGGCATCTTCTCGTCGATGAGCTGGACCTCGATCGGATCGACCTCGCGCCCCGCCAGCTCCTCGATCCAGTCGGCCCGCTTCATCTCGGACATCCCCCACGGGTTGCCCTTGTTCTCCAGGTTCTTGACCATGACCCCGGCCTCGGACGGGAAGTTGGACTCCACCATCGCCTGGTAGCGGCGCATGTCGAGGATGTGGTCGATGTGCTCGATGTCGACCGGGCACTGCTCGACGCAGGCGCCGCAGTTGGTGCAGGACCACAGCACGTCGGGGTGGATGACGCCGTCCTCGCCGACCAGCGGCTTGTCCAGCAGGGCCAGCACGTCCTCGTGGAAGCCCGCGCGCTGCTCCTCGGTGGCCGTCAGGTACGGGGCGATCTTGAAGGCGTGGTCGCGCTGCTCAAGGATGAGCATCTTCGGCGACAACGGCTTGTCGGTGTTCCAGGCCGGGCACTGGTCCTGGCAGCGTCCGCACTCGGTACAGGTGTAGAAGTCGAGGAAGCCCTTCCAGGTGGTGTCCTCGATCTTGCCCCGGCCGAGCCTGTCGCCGTCGAGCTCCTCGTCCTCGAAGTCGACGACCTTGCCGTCGATCCGCATCGGCTGGGCCGGGCCGTTGCCGTCGGGACGCCGGGAGAACGCCACGTTCAGCGGCGCGGTGAAGATGTGCAGGTGCTTGGAGTTCACCACGATCACGAGGAACACCAGCATGACGCCGATGTGCAGGAGCAGCCCGACGTGTTCGAGCATCTCGTTGGCCGAGGGTCCCAGCGGGCGCAGCAGGGCGGCGACCGCGTCAGAGGCGAACGCCCCCGAGGCGTACGGCAGGTTGCCGGTGTTGGCCGCCGCGCCACGGAAGAGGAGCATCGTCCAGATCACGTTGAAGATCATGAAGAGGACGAGCCAGGCGCCGCCGAGGTGCGACCCGAAGAAGCGGGACCTGCGCCCCAGCTTCTTCGGCGAGTTCTTGATCCTGATGACCGCGAAGGCGATGAGGCCGACCAGGGCCGCGACCGCGATGAAGTCCTGCAGGAAGCCCAGGACCGCCCACGTCCCGACGAGCGGGATGTGGAAGTCGGGGGTGCCGGTGACGGCCCCCTGGATCAGCGCGCCGTACGCCTCCAGATAGACGGTCGCCAGGATGAAGAAGGCCCACATGACGAAGAAGTGCGCGACGCCCGAGGCCGTCCACTTCAGCAGCTTCCGCTGCCCGAACACCTCGACCAGCTGGGCCTTGATCTCCTCACCCAGGTGGGCCCTGGCGTACGCGACGCGCTCGGGCGCGGGAGGCCCGGCGGTGGCGAGCTTGTACAGGAACAACACGCGGCGCGCGGCAAGCGCGACCGCGACGGCTGTCATGACCAGCCCGATGATCGCTACCCAGAGCACGGGTCCTCCCACAGACGGCGTTGGCTGCCAGCGTACGACCGCCGGTCATCCACGGTGACAAGGGGTCTCCACAAATCCTACCGACGGGTAACTTCCCTTCGTACCGGGACCCGCGGCGACCGTGGTCACCCTATGGTCAACACCGTTCCCAGAACAATGCTCTGCACGCCTCCTGGCGGCATCGAAGTGACGGCCGAGGCTATCGGGACGGGACGAGATAGCCCTGGACCGTGGGGGTGAGCAGTCTCACCAGTTCCTCGCGGCCCACCGAGGCCATCGGCTCCAGCTTGAGGACGTAGCGGACCATGACCACGCCGAACATCTGCGCGAACGCCGCCTCCACCCGGACCGGCGGGATGTCCAGGGCCTCCGCGACCCGGCTGAGCAGCGCCCCGGTCATGAACTCGCGGATCGTGACGACCATCTGCTCGTTGGTCATCGCGGTGCGGATCAGCGCCAGCAGCGGCTGACGCGCCCCGGCCTCCGAGGTGATCGTCAGGATGAACCGGACCAGCCGCTCGCCCACCTCCTCGCGGGGCCCCGCCATGATCGCCACGAGGATGTTGTCGGGGTTGATCGGCAGCTCCATCGCCTCGACGAACATCCCCTCCTTGCCGGAGAAGTAGTGGTGGACCAGCGCGGGATCCACCCCCGCCTGCCGGGCGATACCCCGGATGGTCGCCTTGTCGAACCCCTTCTCCGCGAAGGTCTCGCGCGCCGCCGCGAGGATCTGCCCCCGCGTGTCGGCCGAACCCGGCCTGCGCCCCGGACGCCTCCTGGCCTCCGACGCCTCCGATGCCTCTGATGTCTCTGATGTCTCTGATGTCTCTGACGTCTCCGACGTCTCTGACGAGGACCCGTTCACGGCGGGCTCGCTCATGCGGGGGTGGAGGCGGCGAGGTGCAGCCGGGCGAAGGCCAGCGCCTCCGCGAGGTCGTCGATCCGCTCGGAACGGCTGGTCGCCCTGCGCGTGTTGATCTCCAGCACGACCAGCCCGGAGTATCCGTTGCCCGCCATCCGCTCCAGGATCGGCGCGCACGGCTGGCCGCCCCGCCCGGGAACCAGGTGCTCGTCCTTGTTCGGCACGCCCATGCCGTCGGCCAGGTGCAGGTGGGCGAGCCGGTCGCCGAGCTTGGTGAACATCTCCAGGGCGTCGGACCCGGACACCGCCGTGTGCGACAGGTCCAGCGTGACGTGCGGGAAGTCGTGGTCGACCGGGTTCCAGTCGGGGGAGTAGGGGACGACCTCGTTGCCCCTGGCCTTCAGCGGGAACATGTTCTCCACCGCGAAGACCACGTCGGTCTCCTCACGCATCCTGGCCAGGCCGACCTCGAAGTCGCGGGCGTAGTCGCGCTGCCAGCGGAACGGGGGGTGCACCACGACCGTCTGGGCGCCGACCCGCTCGGCGGCGCGCTGCGCGCGCTGGAGTTTGGCCCACGGGTCCTTGCCCCAGACGCGCTGCGTCACCAGGAGGCACGGCGCGTGGATGGCCAGGATCGGCAGCTGGTAGTGGTCCGACAACCGCTCCAGGACGTCGACGTCCTGGCTCACGGGGTCGGCGCCCACCATGATCTCCACACCGTCGTACCCCAGGCGCGCGGCCAGCTCGAACGCGTCGGGAGTACGTTCGGGATACACCGACGCGGTGGACAGCGCGATCTTCGCGCTGGATACACGGACGCTCATACCGCTTCCTCGTCTCCGGCTCGGAGCGCACACTCGCGAACACCGCCGGGCCGACCGGCCCCCTCGCTCAAGTCGCTCACCTTTGCCAGCCTAAGCGGGTCCGGAGAGCAGTGCTGTCCGCCACCGCCGACGCGTCCGAGATCACACCATTACGGTGAGGGCATGCCGAGGTTCTTGAGGGGCGCCATCCCCAGCCCCAACATCTGGAACGCCCCCCAGACCTACGAGCTGGAGAACCGGGCGGTGGACCCCGAGGGACGCGCCGAGGCCGCGATGGCGGCCATCCGGTCGTGGACCGGGGCGACGGTCCTCGACATCGGCTGCGGCACCGGCTACCACCTGCCCGCCCTCGCCGCCACCGCCACCCGCGTGATCGGCGCCGAACCGCACGCGGACCTCGTCGCGCTGGCCAGGCGCCGCTGCCACGCCCTGCGGAACGTCGAGATCCACGCCGCCACCGCCCAGGCCCTCCCGCTGCCCGACGCCTCCGTGGACGTGGCCATCGCCCGCTGGGCGTACTTCTTCGGCCCCGGGTGCGAGCCGGGCCTGGCCGAGCTCTCCCGGGTGACGCGGCGCGGCGGCGCGGCCTTCGTGATCGACATCGACACCACCCGCGGCGCCTTCGGCCGCTGGTTCAGCCAGTCCATCCCCGCGTACTCGGCCAGGTCGGTCGAGAACTTCTGGAACCGCCAGGGCTGGCAGACGAGCAGGCTCGACCTGCGCATGTCCTTCGAGCGCCGCGCCGACCTGGAGGCGGTGCTCCGCATCGAGTTCACCCCCGCGGTCGCCGACCAGGCCATCGCCGAGACCCCCGGCCTGGAGATCGCCTATCCCAACCTGCTGCGCTGGAAGCTGTTCTGACCCTCCCCACGGACCCGGCGGGCTCTCGCGGACCCGGCGAGCTCTCGCGGACGCGGCGGGCTCTCGCGGACCCGGCGAGCTCTCGCGGACACCGTGGGCCGGGAACAACGCGACGGGGCTTGACCTTGACGTTGATGTCAAGGTCTATCGTCGTGTCATGGGGAGGGCCGGATGCGGATCGGTGAGCTGGCGCGGCGGGCGGGTGTCAGCACCCGGGCGCTGCGCTACTACGAGCAACAGGGGCTGATCACGGCCAGGCGCTCGGCCAACGGCTACCGGGAGTACGGGGAGGCGGACCTCAGGCTCGTCTCCGAGATCCGCTCGCTGCTCGCCGTCGGCTTCACCCTGGACGACGCCCGCCCGTTCGTCGACTGCCTGCGGGCCGGTCACGACTCCGGGGGGTCGTGCCCGGAGTCCGTGGCCGTCTACCAGCGCAAGCTGGCGGAGATCGACGACGAGATCCGCACGCTTCTCACCCGGAGGGCGGAGGTCGCGGCGCAGCTGACCACGGCCTGCCCAGGATGCGTACTGAGGAAAGTGGGAAAATCATGATCACATTGACCGCGGAGAACTTCGACGAGCAGGTGCTCAAGAGCGACAAGCCCGTCCTGGTCGACTTCTGGGCCGAGTGGTGCGGGCCGTGCAAGATGATCGCGCCGGTCCTGGCGGAGATCGAGGCAGAGTACGGCGACCGCGTCACGATCGCCAAGCTCAACGCCGACGACTACCCCGAGATCACCGCGAGGTACGGCGTCCTCGGGCTGCCGACGCTCAACCTCTACAAGGGCGGCGAGGTGGTCCAGCAGATCAAGGGCGCCAAGCCCAAGCGCCTGCTCCTGGCCGACCTCGAAGGCCACATCTGACGGGACACACCGTCCCTCCCGACAACTTTCACCCGGTACGGCATGCCGTACCGGGTGAAAGTTGTCGGGCCCTGCCGGTAGCGTGCGGCCATGGCGAAGAAGGCTGGTGGCTACCGCTGTGCCGAATGCGGGTGGCAGACGGCCAAGTGGGTGGGGCGCTGCGGCGAGTGCCAGGCCTGGGGCACGGTCGAGGAGGAGACGGCACCCGCCGGGGCGCGCGTGGCCTCCGCAGGGGCGGTGTCGGCTCCCGCGGTGCCGATCGGCCAGGTCAAGGCCGAGGTGGCGCACGCGCGCGGCACCGGGGTCCCCGAGCTCGACCGGGTCCTCGGCGGCGGCCTGGTCCCCGGAGCCGTCGTGCTGCTCGCCGGTGAGCCCGGCATCGGCAAGTCGACCCTCCTGCTGGAGGCGGCGGCCAAGATCGCCCGGCAGCAGACGGTCCTCTACATCACGGGCGAGGAGTCGGCCGCCCAGGTGCGGATCAGGGCCGACCGGATCGGCGCGATCCAGGACCGCCTCTACCTCGCCGCCGAGACCGACCTGGGCGCGCTGGTCTCGCACGTCGAGAAGGTCCAGCCCGACCTGCTCATCGTCGACTCGGTGCAGACGATCGGCTCCACCCAGGCGACGGGCGTGCCCGGCGGGGTGACCCAGGTCAGGGAGGTCGCGGGAAACTTGGTGCGGCTCGCCAAGGAGCGCGGCATGTCCACCGTGCTGGTCGGCCACGTCACCAAGGAGGGCTCGATCGCCGGTCCCCGCACCCTGGAGCACCTCGTCGACGTCGTGCTCCACTTCGAGGGCGACCGGCACTCAAGGCTCCGCCTGGTCCGCGCGATCAAGAACCGGTACGGCCCGGTCGACGAGGTCGGCTGCTTCGATCTTCACGAGAGCGGCATCGAGGGCATCACCGACGCCAGCGGCCTGTTCGTCTCCCACCGCACCGACCCGGTGCCCGGCACGTGCGTCACGGTCACCCTGGAGGGCACCCGGCCGCTGCCGGCCGAGGTCCAGGCGCTGGTCGCCAGGACCGAGGCCCAGCAGCCGCGCCGCTCCTCCTCCGGGCTCGACACCTACCGGGTGACGATGGTCCTGGCCGTGCTGGAGCGGCGGCTCAACGCCAAGCTGGGCGGGTGCGACGTCTTCACCGCCACCGTCGGGGGGATCAAGCTCAGCGATCCCGCGGTCGACCTGTCGGTGATGCTGGCGGTCGCCAGCGCGGCGGGCGACAAGGCGCTCCCCTCCGGCCTGGTGGTGCTCGGCGAGGTGGGCCTGGCGGGAGAGCTGCGCCCGGTGCGCGACGTGC
This sequence comes from Streptosporangium sp. H13245, assembly GCF_055690525.1. Lineage (NCBI taxonomy): Bacteria > Bacillati > Actinomycetota > Actinomycetes > Streptosporangiales > Streptosporangiaceae > Streptosporangium > Streptosporangium sp. H13245. Next base: position 337,818 of record NZ_JBSZKT010000004.1, read on the forward strand.
GGCGCCGCCTGTCGGAGGCCGCCCGGCTGGGTTTCACCCGGGCGCTGGTCCCCGCGGGCTCCCTCGACACGGGCAAGAAGCGCAACGGCGACAACTCCCTGGTCCCCGTGGCCGGGCGCGGCGCGCCCTTCGCGCCCGGCTTCGACGTCGTCGAGGCGGAGAACGTCTGGGATGCCCTCACCCACGTCACCTGAGACCCGCCCTGGCGCCGTGGCCGCCCCGGGCGCCGTACGAGAGCCGCGCCCCCGGCGGTGCGGCGCGGGCGGGCTGTACGGGACGCGGCGCGTCACGGGTGCCGTACGGCGCGTGGCATCCGCCGATTCCGGACCGCGCGGGTCCTTCGCCGGTAAGCTGAGCGTTATACGCAGACCACGGGGGTCATGTGGCAGCAACCTACAAAGGACTCGACGAACGCCGCAGAGCCGTCCTGGCCGCGGTCGCACCGGGCACCGCGCTGCGCGACGGGCTGGAGCGCATTCTCCGCGGGCACACGGGCGGTCTGATCGTGCTGGGATATGACGGCACGGTCGAGGAGATATGCAGTGGCGGCTTCGAGCTGGACGTCGAGTTCTCCGCGACGCGGCTGCGCGAGCTGGCCAAGATGGACGGCGCCATCGTCCTCAACTCCGGCGATCTCAGGATCGTGCGCGCGGCCGTGCACCTGATGCCCGATCCGTCCATTCCCACCGACGAGTCCGGCACCCGGCACCGCACCGCCCAGCGCGTGGCCCTGCAGACGTCGCTGCCGGTCATCTCCCTCAGCAAGTCCATGCGGATCATCGCGCTTTACCTTGAGGGCATCCGCTACGTGGTGGAGGAGTCGGCGGTCATCCTGTCCAAGTCCAACCAGGCCCTGGCCACGCTGGAGCGCTACAAGCTCCGCCTGGACGAGGTCTCCGGCACGCTCTCGGCGCTGGAGATCGAGGACCTGGTGACGGTCCGTGACATCGCGGTGGTCGCCCAGCGGCTGGAGATGGTCAGGCGCATCTCCGAGGAGATCGCGGGTTACGTGGTCGAGCTCGGCACCGACGGCAGGCTGCTCTCCCTGCAGCTGGACGAGCTCGTGGCCGGTACGGAGAGCGACCGCGAGCTGATCGTGCGCGACTACCTGCCCGCGGCGGGCCGCCGCCCGCGCAAGTTCGCCGAGGCGCTGCACGAGCTCGACCAGCTCTCCTCCGCCGAGCTGCTCGACCTCTCGGTCGTCGCCCAGATCCTCGGCCACTCGGGCAACGACGCCCTGGAGGCCCCGGTGAGCCCCAGGGGCTACCGCCTGCTGGCCAAGGTCCCGCGCCTGCCGAACACGGTGGTCGACCGTCTCGTCGACCATTTCGCCAGCCTGCAGAAGCTCCTGGCGGCCAGCATCGGCGAGCTCCAGGAAGTGGGCGGGGTGGGCGAGGCCAGGGCCCGCCACATCCGCGAGGGCCTGTCCCGTCTGGCGGAGTCGTCCATCCTGGAACGCTACGTCTGAGATCCCCGCCTCGGCGGGGATCCGGGTGCCCGGCGTTCCGCCCGGCGCGGACCCGAGGTCCCCGCCGGGTGAGGATCCCCGGCGGGCACCCGGGCCCTAGACGGCTATCGGAGGTGGAAGACGGCCTTGCGGCTTTTCAGGCCCGGGGCGTGGACCACCGCGACGTAGGTGCCGGGCAGCGCGGCGGCCCGGTCGGCGGCGCAGTCGTCACCGGACCTGCGGCGGTCCCACACCAGCTCCTTGACGTACGGGATGCCGCGGTTGAGCTCGCGGACGTTGGTGGCCTCTCCGCTGACGCAGTCGGAGGACGACCACACGCGGTCGTCGCCGGAGGTGATGCGCACCTCCATGGCGCGCGGCCCCACGTCGGTGGTGCACATCACCTTGCCGACGTTGACCAGGGTGAGGACGAACCGGGGCCGGATGCCCGGCGGGTAGACCGTCCCCTGGCCCTCCATGCTCAGCACGAGCTGCGGGGAGACGCAGGGCTCGCCCGGCCGCCTGGGGCTGGCGGCCGTCCTGGTCACCCCCGGCGTGGGCGTGGGGCTCGCGGACGCCGAGGGGATGACCGTCACGGTCGGCAGGACGGCCAGCAGCGGGTCCGGTGTCTCCTGCCGGGCGGCCGAGTCTCTCTCCCTGACGTCGTCCGGCCCGCTCGTCGAGGAGCAGGCCCACGCCACGACGGCGACCACCACGAGCACACCGACGAGCGCGGCCATCCGGCGCCGCCAGTAGACGTCGACTCCGATATCGCTACGGAACGTGTCGGGATCCATACGCTCAGTATGGTTAGTCCTGGCGGGCCGCAGGAGGCGACCCGCCGCTTCCGGCCTGTTTCGGCCTCCGGCCGCTGGGCCGGGGGCGGGTGAAGACGGGCGAAGACCGTCCAGGGCCGCCCGATCCCGCACTATCGTCGAAAGGTGCCCGAGTCGAACCGCTTACTCGAACCCATCCTCGACTGGTACGCCGGCAACGCCCGCGACCTTCCCTGGCGGACGCCCGGCGCCTCCCCCTGGTCGATCCTGGTCAGCGAGATCATGCTGCAGCAGACTCCGGTGGTCAGGGTGCTGCCCGTGTGGACCGAGTGGATGGAGCGCTGGCCCACGCCCGCCTCCCTGGCCCGCGAGTCCCCCGGCGAGGCCGTACGCCACTGGGGCCGCCTCGGCTACCCCCGCCGGGCACTGAACCTGCACGCGTGCGCCCGCGCGATCACCGACCGGCACGGCGGGGAGGTCCCCACCGGCCACGACGCCCTGCTGGCGCTTCCCGGCGTCGGCGAGTACACCGCCGCCGCGGTCGCCAGCTTCGCGTTCAAGGGCCGCCACGCGGTGCTCGACACCAACGTGCGGCGGGTCCTGGCGCGGGCCGTGGGCGGCCAGGAGTATCCCCCCAAGGCCACCACGCCCCCCGAGCGCAGGCTCGCCGCCTCGCTGCTCCCCGACGCCGACCGCGCGCCCGTCTGGGCGGTCGCCGTCATGGAACTGGGCGCCCTGGTCTGCACCGCTCGCGCCGCCCGCTGCGCCGACTGCCCGATCAGCGACCTGTGCGCCTGGCGCCTGGCGGGCAAACCGGCCCACGACGGCCCGGCGCGCAAGGGCCAGACGTACGCGGGAACGGACCGCCAGTGCCGCGGCCGCCTCCTCGCGGTGCTGCGCCAGTCCTACGGCGCCGTGCCCAAGGACGCCCTCGACGTGGTCTGGGACGACGCCCCGCAGCGCGAGCGCGCCCTCGACGGCCTGGTCGCGGACGGCCTGGCCGAGGTCCTCGACGACGGCACCTACCGCCTCCCCGGCTGAACCGGGGCCCTCCCGCCGGAGCCCGCCCCGTCGAGGCCTCCGTACACGACGGGGAGGGCTCCCGCCGCCGCGCCGTGAGACCGGCGGACCGGCGGGCGAGGAGGGTCAGGCGGCGAGGCGCAGGCCGAGGGCGGTGAGGCTGGTGCGCGCCCAGTCGAGCTCCTCGGCGATCATGTTGACCAGGGCGCCGGGGCCCCTCGCCCTCAGGGGCACGGCCAGGTCGTGGGTCTCCACCTCGATGTGGGCGGTGCCGTTCACCGCACCGGAGAGCATCGCGGTGAGGGTGTCCTCCAGGACCGGCCGGGTGCTGGGCAGCTCCTGACAGGCGGCGGCCATGTGGTTGTGTACGTGGCCGAGCTTCACCACCGGGGCCCCGGCGTCCGCCAGGCCGCGCAGGGCGGCTCCGGGCTCCTCAGAGCCGCCCGCGAGGTAACAGGCGTCCAGGCAGATGCCGAGGTGCTCGGAGTCGATGCCGCCGACCCGGTCGAGGGCCTGCTTGGTGGTCTCCAGCACGCATCCGGGCCACGGCTCGAAGCCGACCCTGATCGTCTTGCCGGTGACGCTGTGCAGCCCGCGCAGCTCGCGGGCGAGGCGCTCCAGCCGTCGCGAGGCGATCGAGTGCAGGTCGGCCGGCCAGTCGCGGCGCCAGCCGATGGGGATGGTGGAGATGCTTCCGAAACGGACGTCCTGCGGGAGCAGGAAGGCCAGGATCTTGGCCAGCGCCATCGTGTAGCGGTAGCGCTCGGGCTTGGCCCAGTCGGGGCCGGGGACCTCCTGGTTCCTGCCGCCGGTGCCGTTGAGGCTGACGACCTCAAGGCCGCGCTCCTCAAGGGAGCGGCGCAGGCGCACCAGCTCGATCCTGTCGGCGGTGAGATGGTCGGCGACACTCGGGGAGAGCCAGAGGCCGACCCCCATGCGCTCCACCCCGAGGCGCTTGCGCACCGGCACCGCGTACCGGGTCAGGTGCGCGATGAGGTTCTCCAGGTCCTCGGCGGGGTGCACACCCGCGTTGTAGGCCAGGTGAACGAGTGTCCCGTCCTCGTGCCGTAAACGCATGCGTGCCTCCAAGGCGTACTTCGTGTAAGCGGCCCCGATGGCCCCGCGCCGGTCGACGGCGCCGTGAGCCGGAGCTCTCCCTGTCGGGAGCTCGACCCGGTCCTCCGAAGCATCCCGCGCGGCCACCGGCTCCGCGTCACTCCCGGAGCTGATTCGCTGGTACGCCGCTGGGCTGACCTCGATACCGCTCTCACCGCAGCCAGTACTACTTTGAGATCATCTGGATGAGATTCACCGAACTCGCTCTACAGAGTGTAGTACTACCTGTCGTGGCGAGATACCGTCTTTGGTAACAAATAAGCAGACCCCGCCGTGAGTCTCCTCACGGCGGGGTCTGCTTGTTTCCGCCTGATCAGGCCATGCCGGGCCGGCCCTAATTCTGGATCGGCTCCGCGATGGCGGCGGCCGAGTCGGGAACCTGGGTGACCGGCGCGTTCTCACCGATGAAGGTGAACTTCGCGTTCTCCCCCTCGCCCTCGATCGCGATCTTCACGATCTGGCCGGGACGGAGCTCGCCGTACAGGATCTTCTCGGACAGGGTGTCCTCCAGCTCGCGCTGGATCGTACGGCGGAGCGGACGGGCGCCCATCACCGGGTCGTAGCCACGGTCGGCCAGCAGCTGCTTGGCCTCCTGCGTGAGCTCCATCCCCATGTCGCGGTCCTTCAGACGCAGGCCCACCTGGGCCAGCATCAGGTCGACGATGCGGATGATCTCCTTCGGCGTGAGCTGATGGAAGACCACGATGTCGTCGACACGGTTGAGGAACTCCGGCCGGAAGTGCTGCTTGAGCTCCTCCTGGACCTTCGACTTCATCCGGTCGTAGTTGGACTCGGCGTCGTTGTTCTTCGCGAAGCCGACTCCCTGACCCTTGGAGATGTCGCGGGTGCCGAGGTTCGTCGTCATGATGATGACGGTGTTCTTGAAGTCGACCACCCGGCCCTGGGCGTCGGTCAGGCGACCGTCTTCCAGGATCTGCAGCAGCGAGTTGAAGATGTCGGGGTGGGCCTTCTCGATCTCGTCGAACAGGACGACCGAGAACGGCTTGCGCCGCACCTTCTCCGTCAGCTGACCGCCCTCCTCGTACCCGACATAGCCGGGAGGCGAGCCGAACAGGCGGGAGACGGTGTGCTTCTCCATGAACTCCGACATGTCCAGCATGATCAGCGCGTCCTCGTCCCCGAACAGGAACTCGGCCAGCGCCTTGGACAGCTCGGTCTTACCGACACCGGACGGACCGGCGAAGATGAACGAGCCACCCGGACGGCGCGGGTCCTTCAGACCGGCGCGCGTACGGCGGATCGAGCGGGACAGACCCTTGATGGCGTCGTCCTGGCCGATGATCCGCTTGTGCAGCTCGTCCTCCATGCGGAGCAGTCGCTGGGACTCCTCCTCGGTGAGCTTGAAGACCGGGATGCCGGTGGCGGTCGCCAGGACCTCCGCGATCAGCTCCTCGGTGACCTCGGCGACGACGTCCATGTCGCCGGCCTTCCACTCCTTCTCGCGGCGCTCGCGCTTGAGCTGGAGCTGCTTCTCCTGGTCACGCAGCGCGGCGGCCTTCTCGAAGTCCTGCGCGTCGATCGCGGACTCCTTGTCGCGCCGCACGTTGGCGATCTTCTCGTCGTACTCGCGGAGGTCCGGCGGCGCGGTCATGCGGCGGATGCGCATGCGCGAGCCGGCCTCGTCGATGAGGTCGATCGCCTTGTCCGGCAGGAACCGGTCGCTGATGTAGCGGTCGGCCAGCTGCGCGGCGGCCACCAGGGCGCCGTCCGTGATGGAGACGCGGTGGTGTGCCTCGTAACGGTCGCGCAGGCCCTTGAGGATCTCGATCGTGTGGCTGAGGCTGGGCTCGGCCACCTGAATCGGCTGGAAGCGCCGCTCTAGCGCCGCGTCCTTCTCCAGGTGCTTGCGGTACTCGTCGAGGGTGGTGGCCCCGATGGTCTGCAGCTCGCCCCGGGCCAGCATCGGCTTCAGGATGCTGGCGGCGTCGATCGCGCCCTCGGCGGCGCCCGCGCCGACGAGCGTGTGGAGCTCGTCGATGAACAGGATGATGTCGCCTCGGGTGCGGATCTCCTTGAGGACCTTCTTCAGCCGCTCCTCGAAGTCACCTCGGTAGCGGGAACCCGCCACCAGGGCGCCCAGGTCGAGGGTGTAGAGCTGCTTGTCCTTCAGCGTCTCCGGCACCTCGCCCTTGACGATCTTCTGGGACAGGCCCTCCACGACGGCGGTCTTGCCGACGCCGGGCTCGCCCACCAGGACCGGGTTGTTCTTGGTCCTGCGGGACAGGACCTGCATGACCCGCTCGATCTCCTTCTCCCGGCCGATGACCGGGTCGAGCTTGCCCTCCCGGGCGGCCTGGGTCAGGTTGCGGCCGAACTGGTCCAGCACAAGGGAGGTCGACGGTGCGGCCTCGGTCGGACCGCCCGCGGCGGCCGGCTCCTTGCCCTGGTAGCCGTGGAGCAACTGGATGACCTGCTGCCGGACCCGGTTGAGATCGGCTCCCAGCTTCACCAGCACCTGGGCGGCGACGCCCTCGCCCTCACGGATGAGGCCGAGCAGGATGTGCTCGGTGCCGATGTAGTTGTGTCCCAGCTGCAGGGCCTCGCGGAGCGACAGCTCAAGGACCTTCTTGGCACGCGGGGTGAACGGAATGTGCCCCGACGGCGCAGACTGACCTTGGCCGATGATCTCCTCGACCTGCTGACGCACACCTTCAAGACTGATGCCGAGGCTCTCCAGAGCCTTGGCGGCAACGCCTTCACCTTCATGGATCAAACCAAGAAGAATGTGCTCCGTACCGATGTAGTTGTGGTTGAGCATCCGGGCCTCTTCTTGGGCCAGGACGACAACCCGCCGTGCGCGGTCGGTGAACCTCTCGAACATCTCGTCGCTCCTCACAGAGCGGTCAGGCAGGTCCGGGATATCCGAGCCCTGTCATCCCGCATGGTAGCCCCGACCCGGCGACCGCTCTATACAGAAGACGTTCCCCGAGAGCAGGGCGTTCACCCTCCATCCAACTACTTACGAGGGGTGGGATGTTCCCGCTACGCCGCAAGCGAACGACGTTTGTCGAACCGCCAAACGCATCATGCGGTCATGGCCGCCACCGGACCCCACCGTGACCGCCATAACCGCATGATTCACCCGATCCGCTGAGCCGATCTAGTGAGCGGCTTCGTACTGCTCGACGATCTTGGAGGCGATTCGACCGCGCTCGCTGACATTAAGGCCGTGAGACTTCGCCCACGCCCGGATGTCGGCGCTCTTCTCTCGCGTGAGTGCCCGCGCTCCGCCCGCGCGGCGGCGGCGGGGAGCCAGGGCGCCGGAACGACGGGCGCTCTGCACGAAAGGCGACAGGGAGTCGCGGAGCTTCTTCGCGTTAACGTCACTGAGGTCAATCTCATAGCTGGTGCCGTCAATCGCGAAGGCGACAGTCTCATTGGCCTCGCCCCCATCGAGGTCGTCGATGAGAATCTCCTGGATCTGCTTGGCCATCTACACAATCCTTTCGCGGAGTATTGTTTCATTCGCAAGCTAAACATATACCCGCGATCGAAGAGCGGCAATTCCAGGAGCCCGGCGATTCTCACAGGCAACCGAGACTCCCAGTCGAGCCTCCTGTGGATCAGCTCTTCTGCGACTCGGGGCCGGGCCGTTTTGCCGGGCGCCGGCCGACGGCTTCACTCCGAAGTAGCTTGACGACTCCGAAGATGAAGGCCCCGCCGACGACCGCCGGGGGTATCAACGCGGACAATACGTCGTACATTCGTCCTCGCTCCGCACCGTGGGTGGCTTTCTGGGGACCATGGAAATGTGGCGGCGACTCTCCGGGCCGCGCGGGCGCGCCCGATCGGTCCGGAACCGCCCACAGATGACCATAGCGCCACCAGCCGGTGACGCGCGTCAGGCAGGGGCGACCATGCCGTCTCTCTCCAGCCTAATGCTTCTCTCCAGCCGCCTTACCGGTTGCAGTCGTAAAGCCGTGAGGAAAAACCGGCGAGGCGATCAGGTGATCATCACCGTCTCCGTAATACCAATGCCCGGCGGGTTCCCGGCCGCCCCTCCATCGGCCTCCCGGCGACGAATCCCCTGCTGGAGGGGCCTGCCCGCCGGGATGAACGGCACCGTGCCATGGAACCGGAGATCGCCGCGATCGGGTTCATCACGGGAATGCCCGCCACCGGCAGAACGCCCGGACGGAGAGCCGCTCGCTTCATCACCCCGGTGTGAGCCGATGCGACACAAGCGTATGGAACAAGACGGATCTTCAACACTTTCTCGTCAAGAGTACGACCCGCTCTGGCACGGAGTACATAGTCGTAGACCGTATAACCACCAAAGACGATGGGCCCCTCGGACAACCCCGCCAACACCACGCGTCCCCGATCCGGATCCGTAAGAAGGCCTTCACCGACCGTCCTGAACACGCGACGGAAGGCGAAGAAGAGAATCCGGCGCGGGGTCACCGAGGATGCCGGAGGCACGCCGAGCCGACCATTCGGCGAGTAGTGCGCGAACCCCCGACGGGGGTGGATCCGGCATTGACGCCTCATAGGAGACCCACGGGCGCCTGTGAGCCCGTTGTGGGCACCGTACGCGAATATTCCGGCGAGCGGGCCGAGACTCGGTCATAAGTTCCCCCACGTTGCTCAGGGCGCGGCAAATGGTTTTGCGGCTTCCGTGACCCCGGACCCGAGCCCCTTACGGGCCCCTATGGCCCCCCGTTTTCTCGCCCGCGCACGAAAACGGGGCCGGCGGTTGAACCGCCGGCCCCGTTATTCAGGGAACTACTTGATCTTGACGACGACCGTCCCGGCCACCTTGTCGTGCAGGGCCTGCTGCAGCGGCTTGTCCCACAGCTGCCACAGGACGTTGACGACATAGAAGATGTAGGCGACGAATCCCAGGAACGGGATCCAGGTCAGGCCGTAGGGGCCCCAGAGCACGCCGGCGCGCTTGACCGCCGCGTCGGAACCGAGCCCGCCGGGCGGCAGGGCGCTGCCGACCGGAACGACCTTGATGCCCAGGACCATCTTGCCGACCGTCTGCCCGCCCCGGCTGAGCATGAAGAACTCGTAGGCCACGTAGATGGCCGCGGTGATCAGGGCGGTGAGCAGGGCGGCGAGGAAGTAGCCGCCCCCCTCCGTGATCGTCGTGCCGTTGAAGGTGGGAGCCGTCACGACCAGCGCGGTGATCACCGTGTTGACGATGAACAGCGGGATCGCCAGGATGACCCCGTCGACGATCCTCGCCACCAGGCGCTGCCACCACTCGGCGAGCGGGGCGGGCGCCCCGGGGGGACCGCCGTACGGCTGGCCGTAGCCCTGCTGCCCGTACGCGGGCTGCTGCTGGCCGTAGCCCTGCTGCTGCCCGTAGTCGGGCTGCTGACCGTAGCCCTGCTGCTGGCCGTACCCTGGCTGCTGACCGTAGTCGGGCTGCTGGCCGTAACCGGGCTGGGACTGCTGGCCGTAGCCGGGCTGCTGCTGGCCGTAACCCGGCTGCTGGCCGTAGCCCTGCTGCTGACCGTAGTCGGGCTGCTGGCCGTAACCGGGCTGAGACTGCTGCCCGTAGCCGGGCTGCTCGTGGGACGCCTGCTGGCCGTAGCCGGGCTGCTGTCCGTACGCGCCGGTCCCGCCCTGCTGGCCGTAACCCTGCCCGTAGCCGGACTGCTCGTGGGACGCCTGCTGGCCGTAGCCGGGCTGCTGACCGTACGCGCCCGTCCCACCCTGCTGTCCGTACGCGCCGGTCCCGCCCTGCTGACCGTAGCCCTGCTGCTGTCCGTAGTCGGACTGCTGGCCGTAGCCCTGCTGCTGCCCGTAACCGGGCTGCTGGCCGTAGCCCTGCTGTCCGTAGCCCTGCTGTCCGTAGCCCTGCTGGCCGTAACCGGGCTGGCTCTGTCCTGGGCCGGTGTTCGGCTGTGAGGCCTCCGACCGATATCCCACAACTGTCACGTCGGGGTCGAGTTCGCCAGCGGCTCGACCCGCGTTGTGCTGTCCGTAATCCGGGTGCCCCGACGGTGTGCGATCGCGGTCGGGATCATCCTGTGGATACGGCGGCTGTCCGGTGCTCACCGCGTCACCTCACTTAGACTGCGCATGTGGCAAATGTCAGACGCACATGCTTGCTGCTGCACAAGGTATCGACATAGGTATCGACAGTCACCTTTCCGATCAGTCAGCTCCAAAGTCATCGGAGTCGGGCTCACGTGTCAGGTGCAGCAGCATCCGGGAGTTTCCCAGGGTGTTGGGCTTGACGTGCTCCAGGTCGAGGAACTCCGCCACACCCTCGTCGTAGGAGGCGAGAAGCTCGGCGTAGACCGCGGGGGCGACGGGAGTGCCCTGGATTTCCCGGAATCCGTGCCGGGCGAAGAAGTCGAGCTCGAAGGTCAGGCAGAAGACCCGGCGCAGGCCCAGTTCGACGGCCGTGCGAATGAGCGCGGAGACGATCCGGTGGCCGATCCCCATTCCCCTGCGGTCCGGATCGACGGCGACGGTGCGGATCTCGGCCAGGTCCTCCCAGAGGACGTGGAGCGCCCCGCAGCCGATGACCGCGCCCTCCGCGTCGGTGGCGACCCAGAACTCCTGGACGTCCTCGTACAGGGTGACGGTGGCCTTCTCCAGCAGGCGCGGGCCGACGCCGCCGTAGGTGTCGACGAGCCGCCTGATGGCGCGGACGTCCGGGGTGCGGGCGCGGCGGACCGTGATCTCGGGGCCCGCGCCGGGCACGGGCGAGGCTCCCTCGGATTCGGCGCGCCGCTCCCCTTCGCCGGGGGCACGAGCCGGTACGGGAGAATGCTCAGCAAGCTGCTCCATGACCGTTCAGCGTACGTCCCTCGCCGCTCTTCAATTACGGCTCATCCTTAACTCGCAGCCCACAGCCCCCACGTGACCCTTGGTGATCGCTTTACCACACCGAGCGCACGGTGCCTCCCATGTGCCGAGATTCACCTTTGGCACGGTCCCGGACCTGGGAAGACCTTCGCCACACCCGTCACCTGGGCGGTAAAGCCAGCGTAATGGCCATGTTGATCATATTGCCATGTGATCTTTCCGTGACATTTCAGTTGCGAAACCTCTACTGAATTCGCAGTTCTGGTTGAGCAGGAACCACGGGTGCACTAATCTCCGTGCTCGATGTCAGAGACGTAAAAAGCCTGACCCGCCGAATCCCCCGCCGAGGGGGAACCGGGGACCCACCACAGTCCTCCGGGGTGAATCCGAGTGCCACCGGCGCACCCGGTAGGGCTGCCTCCGGCCCGAACCCGTCAGCTAACCCGGTAGGCGGCCGAGGAGAGGAGCCTGTTGGTGAAGCGCACGCGCGACCGCGGAGGAAAGCACGCGGGCGACGACGCCCGCTGTCGAGAACGCGCGCCGCGAGGGCTGCGCCGCCGCATGGCGGTGATCGGCCTGGCATTCGCCACCCTCACCCTCGGCACGCCGCTGATGTCGGCCACCGCCGACCCCGAGCCCAGCCTCCAGCAGCTGGCCAAGCAGGCCGAGAAGCTGCACGAGGAGATCGGCACCCTCGCCGAGCGGTACAACGGCGAGCGGGTCAAGCTCAAGCAGGCCCAGCGGGCCGCGGAGAGCGCCAAGAAGACCCTCGCGTCGAGCGAGTCCGAGCTGGCGTCCCGCCGCACCAAGGCCACCCTCCTGGCGCAGAGCACCTACATGTCGGGCGGCCTGAACTCCGGGCTCGCCTTCACGCAGGCGACGGACCCCGACACCTTCCTCGACCAGGCGACCACCAACTACGCGCTCCAGCAGCAGCAGAGCGAGGAGGTCGCCCAGGTGGCCCGCGCGATCGAGGCCGCCGAGCGGGCGCAGGCCGGGGCCAAGGCGAGGACCTCCGAGGTCAAGAAGCTCCTGGCGGAGATCGACGGCAACCGGACCAGGATCGAGCGGCTGGTCGCGCGGGTCGAGAGCAACCTGTTCAGCGAGGTGCGCAGCAGGGCCGTCAGCAACAGGGGCGCCCGGGTGCGGACCAACGTGCCCATCGTGGGCAGCGGCAAGGCCGCGGAGGCCACCCGCTGGGCGCTCACCCAGCAGCTCAAGCCGTACGTCTGGGGCGCCGAGGGTCCCAACTCCTTCGACTGCTCCGGGCTGGTCATGTGGGCCTACCAGAAGGTCGGCATCAGCCTGCCGCACTACACCGGCGACCAGTGGACCGCGGGCACCCACGTCGGCAGGGACGAGCTGCGTCCCGGCGATCTGGTCTTCTTCTACAGCGACCTGCACCACGTCGGGATCTACATCGGCGCGGGCCTGATGATCCACGCGCCCCAGACGGGTGACGTCGTCCACATCGCCACGATCGACAACCGGCCCTTCGCCGGAGGCGTCCGCATCGCAGGCTGATCCGGAAATGTCCGCGTCGTCGGCTGAACGTGCTCGGAGGGGTCACCGGCTGAACGCATCCGGAGGGGTCACCGGCTGGACGCGCTCGAAAGCGTTCGCGTCGTCGGCTGAACGCACCCGGAGGCGTCGCCGGTTGAACGGCGCCTGGACCGCACGCGTGTCCGGCCCGACCTGCCGGACACGCGGCGGTGTGTCAGATCAGGCGGCGGCGGGCGGCCCAGGCCACGGCCTCGATCGCCGTGGCGACACCGATGCGGTCGCAGATGCCTCTCAGCCTGCGCCTGACGGTCCGCCCGCTGATGTCGAGGCGACGGCCCACCCGATCGACCGTGACACCTTTGGCGAGCTCAGCCAGCAGCACGAGGTCGTCGTCGCTGAGACCGATATCGCTCATGCCCAGGGGGCTGTCGCCATGGCGTGAATCCACTTCTGGATATGCCATCAAGAGTCACTCCCCCCACTCTGGAAACCGGGTGCGAGACGCCGGAAATGAATACCGTCCGCCAGGAACGGTAAACGCCTTGTTCAAAGGTCGTCAAGTTCCGCTCTTCATAACGTGCGTCCAGTATTGACATAGTAGGCGCTACATGAAGTACTCATGATATGTCAGTGCCTTTGCGGCTATGTCATGATCAAGCCCAGGCACGAGCCGGCAAGCCCCCCCTGGCTGCGGCGATCGAAGCCCCGGCAGAACAAGGTTTCGCCGGAACCACCGGGCGTGCCGGAGCCGGCCCCTCGGGGATCCGGCCCGCCCGCATTTCTCGGAAAAACCGATCTCTTCCAGATACTCTTCGGGCGACCACGGTCACTCAGCGCCTTGACGGCACCCCGCGGAAAACACGGAAATATGAGGGTCAAGGGAGCAGCTTTGCGGCATTCGCGAAGTATCGCGCGGCAGCGATGGGGTGCCGAGCGATATTGGACGTGCTGTAAATGGATTTCCGCACCACACGAAAAGGCGTCCGCCATTGCGGGGAACCCCGGGCGCGACGACCGTTTCCGGCCCACCGGTTTCGCCCTGCCCGCCCCGCCTCCCCCCGCACGCCGTACGGGGACCCCCACCCCCGCGGATCCGCGGGGGTGGGGCCCGGCGCCGCTCCGCCACGCCGCCCCGAGCCGCCTCCTCAGGGGAACGGCCCGGAGACGATCGACGAACCGCCCCGCCGTGCCCCGGCCGTACGGCTCCTCGAAAACCGCGCGGGATCGCGAGAGGCGCCGCCCGGTGCGGCCGGGACGCTCACCGGACCTAGCGGCGTCCCAGCGCAAGAGGGTGCCGCCCGCGAAAGCGCGGCCGGGACGCTCGCCCTCGACGCGCCACGGACCGGGCCTCGGCCCGCCTCCGGGTCGCCCCGGCCGGGCCCCGGCCCGGAGGCGACACCGGTCCCCACGGCCGTGATGGCCGTGGCGCCGTACGAAGGGGAGGGTCCCTCCGTGCCGGGCTCAGGTGGTCGGCTTGACCAATGGGAACAGGATGGTCTCGCGGATGTTCCTGCCGGTGAAGGCCATGACGAGGCGGTCGATGCCGAGCCCCATGCCGCCGGTGGGCGGCATCGCATATTCCAGGGCCGTGAGGAAGTCCTCGTCAAGCTGCATGGCCTCGACGTCGCCGCCCGCGGCGAGCATGGACTGCTCGGTGAGGCGGCGGCGCTGCTCGACCGGGTCGTTCAGCTCCGAGTAGCCGGTGCCCAGCTCGGTGCCGAAGCCGATCAGGTCCCACTTCTCGGTGAGGAGCGGGTTGTCCCGGTGGTTGCGGGCCAGCGGGGAGGTCTCCAGCGGATAGTCCATGACGAACGTGGGCTGGACGAGCGTGTGCTCGACGAGGGCCTCGAAGATCTCCTGGACCAGCTTGCCCTGGCCCCACTTGGCGTCCCAGTGGATCCCCCGCGCGTCGGCGAGCCCTCGGACGTGCTCCAGGGGCGTCTCGGTGGTGACCTCCTCGCCCAGCGCCTCGGAGACCGACCCGTACAGGGTGATCCTCGGCCACTTCGCCAGGCCGAGGTCGATCTCCTGGCCCTGGTGGACGACCACGGAGTGGCCGAGGGCGGCCACCACGGCCTTCTGGATCATCCGCTGGGTCAGGTCGGCGATGTCGTTGTAGTCGAGATACGTGCCGTACGCCTCCAGCATCGTGAACTCGGGGTTGTGGGTGGAGTCCGCGCCCTCGTTGCGGAAGTTGCGGTTGATCTCGAAGACCTTCTCCAGGCCGCCGACCACCAGCCGCTTGAGATAGAGCTCGATCGCGATGCGAAGGTAGAGCCCCATGTCGTACGCGTTGATGTGGGTCCTGAAGGGCCTGGCCGTGGCTCCGCCGTGGATCGGCTGGAGCATCGGCGTCTCGACCTCCAGGTAGCCCTCCTCGTGCCAGAAGTCGCGGACGGCCCGGACCACCGCGCTGCGGGTGTGGGCCGTCTTCCTGGCCTCGTCGTTGACGATGAGGTCGACGTAGCGCTGGCGGACCCGCGCCTCGGGGTCGGTGAGCCCGGCGTGCTTCTCCGGCAGCGGGCGCAGGCACTTCGAGGTGATCGCCCAGCGGTCGGCGAGGACGGACAGCTCGCCCCTGCGGGAGGTGACGACCTCGCCCTCGACGCCCACGTGGTCGCCGAGGTCGACATCGCGCTTCCACGCGGCCAGGGACTCCTCGCCCACCCGGTCCAGGGAGATCATGACCTGGAGGTCGCCGGAGCCGTCGCGGAGGGTGGCGAAGCAGAGCTTGCCACCGGTCCTGGACAGCATCACGCGGCCGGTGACGCCCACCCTGTCGCCCGTCGCGGTGTCAGCGGGAAGATCGATGTGTTTCTGACGGATCTCGGCGTTGATCGCGGTGCGCGGGAAGTTCACCGGGTAGGGGTCGACGTCCTCGGAACGAAGACGGTCGAGCTTCTCTCTGCGTACGCGCATCTGCTCGGGCAGATCATCGGCGGGATTCGTCACATCATCGGTCACAGTCCCAAAGGGTACCGACGTGACAAACTTCGCGAGTTCGTCGACCTCCCGGCGCCGCGACCGGTGCCGCGACGTCCTCAGACGGTGTTGCGGTGGTAGATCAGGCGCAGGCCGATCAGCGTGAGCCAGGGCTCGTGCATGTCGATCGAGCGGGCCTCGCTCACCACGAGCGGCGCCGCGCTGCCGGTGGCGACCACGGTGACGTCGTCGGGGTCGTCGGCGAGCTCCGCCGCCATCCGCTCGACGATCCCGTCCACCTGGCCGGCGAAGCCGTAGATGATGCCGGCCTGGAGCGCCTCGACGGTGTTCTTGGCGATCACGGAGCGGGGACGGATCAGCTCCACCTTGTGCAGCTGCGCCCCCGCCGCGGCGAGCGCGTCCACCGAGATCTCGATGCCGGGGGCGGTCACCGCGCCGACGTACTCCCCCTTGGCGGAGACGGCGTCGAAGGAGGTCGCGGTGCCGAAGTCGACGATGACGCACGGCCCGCCGTACAGCTGGATGGCCGCCAGCGCGTTGACGATGCGGTCGCTGCCGACCTCCTTCGGGTTGTCCATCCTGACCGGCACCCCGGTGCGGACGCCCGGCTCGACGATCACCGCGTTCACGTCGCCGTAGTAGCGGCGGCACATCTCGCGCATCTCGTTGAGCACCGAGGGGACGGTGGAGCAGATCACGATGCCGTTGACGTCGGCGCCCTTGAGCAGCGGCGACTGCCCGAGCAGCCCCTGGAGCACGACGGCGATCTCGTCCGCCGTGCGCCGGGCCTCCGTGGAGATCCGCCAGTGCTCGATGACGTCCTCGCCCTCGAAGAGGCCGAGAACGGTGTGGGTGTTGCCGACGTCGATGGCAAGCAGCATCAATTCCCCCGAAGGTCCAAGGCGATGTCCAGCGCCGGCGCCGAGTGCGTGAGCGCGCCCACGGCAAGGTAGTCAACACCTGTTTCGGCCACATCGCGAGCGACCTGGAGGGTCAGCCCCCCGCTGGACTCCAGCCGCGCCCGGCCGGCCACCAGCCGTACGGCCAGCGTCAGCTCCTCGACGGTGAAATTGTCCAACAGGATCTCCTCCGCTCCCTCGGCCAGCACCGGTTCGATCTGGTCGATCCGGTCGACCTCGACCTCGATCGGCAGGCCGGGGTAGGCGTCACGGACCGCCCGGAACGCCTCGGCGACCCCGCCGGAGGCCACCACGTGATTGTCCTTGATCAGCGCGGCGTCCGAAAGCGACATGCGGTGATTGGTACCGCCGCCGCACCGGACGGCGTACTTCTCCAGGGCGCGCAGCCCCGGCAGCGTCTTGCGGCTGTCCCTGATCCTGGCCCCGGTCCCCTCGACGGCCCGGACCCACTCGCCGGTCAGGGTCGCGACGCCGGACAGGTGGGTGAGCAGGTTGAGCGCGGTGCGCTCGGCGGTCAGCAGGTCCCGGGTGGGGCCGGTGACGGTCATCAGCACGTCGCCCCTGGCGACGCGCTCGCCGTCCTTGACCCTGCGCTCGGCCACCAGGCGGCCCTGGCTGAGGTGGGAGAACGCGCCCTCGGCCACGGCCAGCCCCGCGACCACGCCGTCCGCGCGGGCCACCACGTCGGCGGTCGCGGCCTGGTCCGCGGGGATGGTGGCGACGCTGGTGACGTCGCCCCCCTCCTGAAGGTCCTCGGCCGCGGCGGCCTCCAGGATCGCGGTCACCGCTCCCGGGTCCAGGCCCGCCTCGACGAGGTCGTTCTCCACCTGGGGTGGCAGCGCGGTCACGCGCCGCCCGTGCGGTACGTATGTCATGGCCGGTCCCTCCGCGGTCAGAGTGGTGTCGAGGTGGCCCAGCCACCGGTCGTCGTTTCGCTCGGGAAAGTCCTCACGCCAGTGTGACCCCCGGGTCTCCTGGCGTTCGCGGGCGGCCGTCACGAGCGCGGAGGCGACCGTCAGCAGGTTCGTGGTCTCCCAGGACTCGGTGCACGGCTCGACCTCCACCGGGGTCCACCTGAGGTTCAGCAGGGCCCTGGTGACCTCTCCCAGGGACTCCTGGCCGCGCAGCACGCTCGCCCCCCGGCTCATGTGCGCCTGGATCCTGCTCCGGGCCCTGGGGTCGATCAGGCCGGTGGGGCGGTCGTCGGGGGCGGGCTCACCCGCGACCGGCCGCCCCGCGCCACGGGCGGCCCGTACCGCGTGGATGTCGGCGGCGATGCGCCCGGCGAAGACCAGGCCTTCGAGCAGGGAGTTGGAGGCGAGCCGGTTGGCGCCGTGCACGCCGGTGCACGCGACCTCGCCGCACGCGTACAGGCCGGGCACGCTGGTACGGCCGCGCAGGTCGGCACGGACGCCGCCGCTGGCGTAGTGGGCGGCGGGGGCGACGGGGATGAGCTGGGTGACCGGGTCGATGCCGTGCTCCAGGCAGACCGCGTGGATCGTCGGGAAGCGGGTGCGCCACTTCTCCTCGCCGAAGTGGCGGGCGTCGAGGTAGACGTGGTCGGTGCCCGTGACGCGCGTCCGCCGCATGATGGCCTTGGCCACGACGTCGCGGGGGGCGAGGTCGGCGAGCTCGTGGACGTCCTCCATGAACCGGGTGCCGTCCGCGTCGACCAGCACGGCCCCCTCGCCCCTGACGGCCTCGGAGATCAGCGGCTGCTGGCCGGTGGAGTGCTCGCCGAGCCAGAGGACGGTCGGGTGGAACTGGACGAACTCCAGGTCCCTGACGACGGCGCCCGCGCGCAGCGCGAGCGCCACCCCGTCCCCGGTGGAGACGACGGGGTTGGTGGTGGCGGCGTAGACCTGGCCCATGCCGCCGGTGGCCAGCACCACGGCCCCCGCCGTGACCGCGCCCACCCCGTCGCGCTCGCCCTCGCCCATGACGTGCAGGGTCACCCCTGCCGTACGGCCCTCGGCGTCCTTGAGGAGGTCGAGGACGAGCGCGTGCTCGATCACCTCGATCCCCGCCTCCACGACGGCCTGGACGAGCGCCCTCTGCACCTCGGCCCCGGTGGCGTCGCCGCCCGCGTGCACGATGCGGTCGCGCCGGTGGCCGCCCTCCCTGGTGAGCTGGAGGGCCCCCGAGGCGTCGGTGTCGAACCGGGCGCCCACCGCGATCAGGCCGCGCAGCGCGTCGGGCCCCTCGGTGACCAGGATCCTGACGGCCTCCTCGTCGCAGAGGCCCACCCCGGCGACGAGCGTGTCGGAGAGGTGCTCCCCGGGGGTGTCCCTTGGGTCGAGCACGGCGGCGATGCCACCCTGGGCCCAGCGGGTCGAGCCCGACGACAGGACGTCCTTGGTGACGACCAGGACCTTCGCCCCGGGGTCGAGGGTGGCGTACCGCAGGGCCAGGGTGAGGCCGGCGACGCCGGAGCCCACCACGACCACGTCCGCCCGTACCGTCCAGCCCGGAGCGGGAGCGGTCAACCTCTGGGGAATGGCCGGGATGCTCATAGCCGCCTCCTCGCGGGGTTCATTAGAGGCCGTTCATTTCGTCAGTGTGACGATAACGCCACCTCGAAAGCGGCTGTTCCCCGGGGTGGGACATTTCACCCGAACCATGAAATCACGGCAGCTCGGCACCTTATGTGGACAGGGAAGACCGTCGATTGGACGTACCGCCGTGCCGCCGTGCCGTGGGAACGCGACGGCTCACCGGGCCCGGATCAGCGAACGGCGAGCGTGACGTTGTCGATCAGCCTGGTGGACCCCACCCGCGCGGCCACCGCGAGGATCGCCTCGCCCGCGTGGTCGTCGCCGACCTCCGCGAAGGTCGCGGGGTCGACCAGGACCAGGTAGTCCAGCGCCAGCGACGGCTCGGCCTCCAGGACGGCGAGCGCGGCCCCGCGGATCTCGGAGGGCACGCGCCGCCCGGCTCCGGCCTCCAGCGCGCGGGACAGGGCCAGGGCCGCCACCCGGTCGTCCGGCGACAGGTAGCGGTTGCGGCTGGACAGCGCCAGGCCGTCGGGCTCACGGACCGTGGGTCCCCCGACGATCGAGACCGGCAGGTTCAGGTCGGCGGCCATCCGGCGGATCGTCGCGAGCTGCTGGGCGTCCTTCTGCCCGAACACCGCCACGTCCGGCTGGACCAGGTTGAACAGCTTCAGCACCACGGTCAGCACGCCGTCGAGGTGGCCGGGCCTGAACTCCCCCTCGACGACCGCGCCCATCGCGCCCGCGGACACGCCGACCTGCCTGCCCGGCGGGTACATCTCCTCGGCCGAGGGGGCGAACACCACGCCCACCCCCTCGGCCGCGCAGACTTCGAGGTCGGCGTCGAACGTACGGGGATAGCGGGAGTAGTCCTCGGCGGGCCCGAACTGGAGCGGGTTCACGAAGATGCTCACCGCCACGTGCGCGGCCCTCTCGCGGGCCAGCCGGATGAGCGAGCGGTGCCCCTCGTGCAGCGCGCCCATGGTCGGCACGAGCGCCAGCGTGCTCCCGCCCGCGCCGATCCCCAGGGTCTCGCGGGCCTTGAGCAGCCCTGCGCGGTCGTCCGCCACGATCACTGGAACCTCCCGGGGGTGCTCCGGCTCCCGGGCCGGAGAGGAATGACGTTCGTCGGTGTCCGCCGGTATACGCCGGTTCCCTTCTCGCCCGGTGGATTTCGGCTCACCGGATCAGCTAACCGGATCGGCCCGCCGGGCCGGGCACCGGGTCGGGGGTCGTCAGGTCCATATGTTGCCGCCCGGGGGACGATCTCGGCGATCTTGGTTCAGGTCCATATGTTGCCGCCCAGGGCGTCCAGGAGGCGCTCGGCGGCCTCGGGCTTGAGCAGCCCGGCCGCCAGCGCCCGGTCGGCGGTGAGCCTGGCGAGCGCCACGTAGGCGTCCGCCGCCTCGGGAGCGGCGAGGATCAGCGCGTCCACGTGCCTGCGGACGGTCCCCGCGTCACCGCGTACCACCGGGCCGGTCAGCCCCGCGATGCCGAGCCTCAGCACGTTCTCCAGGGCCGCGCCGAGCAGCGGGCCGAGCATCCGGCCGGGCTGCTCGACGCCGATCCTCCCCAGCAGCTCGGAGGACTCCGCGATGAGCGTCACCATGTGGTTGGCCGCCCCCGCCAGGGCCGCGTGGTAGAGCGGCCGGTCCTCGTCGGCGATCCAGACCGGTTCGCCCTCCATCTCGATGACGAGGGCCTCGGCCACCGGGCGGAGCGCGTCGGGGGCGGTCACCCCGTACGAGATCCCGGTGAGGCGGCGCAGGTCGTCGTCGCGGCCGGTGAAGGTCATCACGGGGTGCAGCGCCAGCGGCAGCGCCCCCGCCTTGATCGCCGGATTCAGCACGGCCAGGCCGTACGCGCCGCTGGTGTGCGCCACCAGCTTGCCGCGCAGCTCAGCGCCGGTCTCGACCAGACCGGAGACCAGGCCGGGCAGCACGTCGTCGGGGACCGTCAGCAGGATGAGGTCCGCACCGGCCACCACGTCCTCGGGCCGGGTGGGGACGAGCCCGAGCCGCTCGACCGCCCGTTCCCTGGAGGCGTCGGAGACGCCGCTCGTCGCGACCACCCGGTGCCCCGCCCTGACGAGCGCGGCGCCGAGCGCAGAACCGACCCTGCCCGCTCCAACCACTCCGACGGCCAGCCGTGCCGGGCGATCGACTGCGTCCATGACGTCCCGTCCTTCGACCATGTGGGGCTCCATGCCCGATTGACCAGCGTAACGGGCCACGCTCTCGCAACCGCGTCAAGACGCGGGTTCGGTAGCGGAGACGGGGTCTCCGGCACCGGGAGCGTACGGGACTCGGGAGAGCCCGCGGACCCGGCCCGCACGGCGGTTCGAACGTCGGCACGCCGACGTGGCGTCGACAATGATCGCGCAAATCGGTGACAGGATGTAGTCATGCATTCACTCGAAGCGTCAGCGCGAGTCGATCTCGTTCCCCCGCCCCGGCGGGTAGCGTCTGAGAGCGTGTGGCTCACCTGGCGTGCCGCCATGGAGCACGCGCTCTACGGCGAGAGCGGCTTCTATCTCCGGGAGCGCCCCTCCAGTCATTTCCGGACCTCGGTCGGCGCCTCCCCCGTCTTCGCCGAGGCCGTGCTGCGCGAGCTGGCCGCGATCGACGAGGCCCTGGGCCGCCCCGAGGTGCTCGACCTGGTCGACATCGGTGCCGGTGAGGGCGGGCTGGCGTCCGGTGTGCTCGCCGCGGCGCCGCCCGCGCTCCGGCCGAGGCTGCGGGTGACCGCGGTCGACCTGGCCCCCCGGCCCCCGGCGCTGCCCGAGGAGATCGTCTGGGCGCGGGCCGCGCCGGACGGGATCCACGGGCTGGTGATCGCCAACGAGTGGCTCGACAACATCCCCGTCGACATCGCGGAGCAGACGGCCGACGGGCCCCGGCTGGTCCTGGTCAACGTCACGAACGGTGAGGAGCGGCTCGGCGGCAGTCCCTCCGAGGCGGATCTCGCGTGGCTGGCCCGCTGGTGGCGGATGCGGTCCCCGGGCGAGCGGGCCGAGATCGGCAGGCCGCGCGACAGGGCCTGGGCGTCGGTGGTCGTGCGGCTGGCTCGCGGCCGGGCGATCGCGATCGACTACACCCACACCCTGGACGACCGGCCGCCGTACGGCACGCTGGCCGGATACCGCGACGGGGCGATGGTCGCGCCCGTGCCCGACGGCTCGTGCGACATCACCGCCCACGTGGCGCTCGACGCCTGCGCGGCCTCCGGCGAGAGCGCCGGTGCCGTCACGACGGCGCTGACCACGCAGCGGGAGGCGTTGCGCGCCCTCGGCGTCACCGGGAGCCGCCCGCCGGTCGAGCAGGCCAGGAAGGACCCGCGCGGCTACCTGCACGCCCTCACGCGGGCCTCGGAGGAGGCGGAGCTCATCGCCTCGGGCGGCCTCGGCGGGTTCGGCTGGCTGTCGCAGAGCCGTCCCTGACCTGACGGGACCCGGCGAGACCTGGCTAGACCCGGCGAAAGCCTGACGAGACGCTGCCGTCGCCCCGCCGTGCGTGGCGTCACCCGCTTTGCCCGCTTTGGCCGGTCAGATTTGACCGGTCGGGCCGGTCGGTCGGTTTGGCCGGTCGGTCGGTTTGGCCGGTTCTCAGACTCGTATCTGGAGGGACTCCAGGCCCCGGATGACGTAGCCCGGTCCCCAGGAGGGCTCGGTGACGAGTTCCATCTTCGGCGCCTTGCGCAGCAGGGCGCCGAACGACTCGATCAGCTCGACCCTGGCCAGCGGCGCCCCGAGGCAGAAGTGGATACCGGCGCCGAAGGAGATGTGCGGGTTGTCGGCCCGGCCCACGTCCAGGCGGCCGGGGTCGGCGAAGACCTCGGGGTCGCGGTTGGCCGAGCCGAACAGCAGTGCCACCTCGGTGCCGCGCGGGATGTCGACCCCGCCCACCGAGATGTCCTCCAGCACCCAGCGTTCGAACATCTGCAGCGGGGTGTCCCAGCGCATCAGCTCCTCGACCGCCGTGGGCAGCAGGGTATGGTCGGCGCGGAGCCGCTCCAGCTCGGCCGGGTTGCGGAACAGCGACCACCAGCCGTTGCCGGTGACGTTGACGGTGGCCTCGTGCCCGGCGTTGAGCAGCAGCACGCAGGTGCCGACCAGCTCCTCCTCGGTGAGCCGGTCGCCCTCGTCGGCCACCAGGGCGAGCGCGCTGATCAGGTCGTCACCGGGGTCGGCCCTGCGGGCGCGGGCCAGCTCGACGAGATAGGCGGAGAACTCCTCGGCCGCCCGTACCGCCGTGCGCTGGGCCTCGACCGACGGCTGGAGCTCGTACATGCCGCAGATGTCGGCCGACCAGGGCCGCAGCAAGTGCCGGTCAGCCTCGGGGACCCCGAGCATCTCGGCGATCACGGTGACCGGGAGCGGCTCGGCGACCTCGGCGATCAGGTCTCCTCCGCCGCGCTCGACGAAGACGTCCACCAGCTCCGCGGCCATGCGGGCGACCTTGGGACGGAGCGCCTGGACCATGCGGGGGGTGAACGCCTTCGAGACCAGCCGCCGGAGCCTGGTGTGCACCGGCGGCTCGACGTCGAGCATCCCCGCCCTGATCACCCGCCAGAACGGGTCCTGGAACCCGGGGTCGTCCGGCCTGCCGAACTCCCGGTGCGAGGCCACGTGCAGGTAGGAGCGGCCGAGCCTGCGGTCCCGCAACAACGCGTTGACGTCGGCGTGCCTGGCCACCAGCCACTGGCCGGTCGGCTCGAAGAAACTGACCGGCCGCTCCCGCCTCAGCTCGTCGTAGACGTCGTAGGGATGGGCGACGAATTCCGGATTCCAGGGATCAAAGCGCACGTAAGCATCGTAATCCCGCGCCAGGAGCCTGCCCGTTCGGCTTTCTCTGGACCATCGCGCTGGTAACGCCATGGATCCCGGCTTCCCCTGGGCTATCGCGCAGGTGACGCCGTGGACGCGGATCCTGTCTCAGGAACCGGCTTCCCGTGGAGACGCCGTGGATGTGGACCCCGCGCTAGGAGCCTGCCCGTTCGTCCGGCCTCCTCTCCTCGACCGGCCCGTCCGCCCGGCCCGCCGGGGTTTCCGGGCCGGGCTGGTCCCCGGCCTCGTAGCGGGCGCGCAGCTCGACCGGCTTCCGCTTCGCCTTGCCGCGCATCCGGATGTTCAGCAGCTCCACCAGCAGCGAGAACGCCATCGCGAAGTAGATGTAGCCCTTGGAGATGTGCTGCTCGAACCCCTCGGCGATGAGCACGACGCCGATCAGCACCAGGAAGGACAGGGCGAGCATCTTGATGCTCGGGTGCCGGTCCACGAAGCGGCTGATCGGCCCGGAGGCGACCAGCATCACGATGACCGAGACGATGACGGCCGCGATCATGACGCCCAGCTCGTCGACCATGCCGACCGCGGTGATCACCGAGTCGAGCGAGAAGACGACGTCGAGGATCATGATCTGGATGATCACCGAGGTGAAGGACGAGGCGACCTTGCCCTCGGAGTGGTGGGAATCTCCCTCCAGGCTGCCGTGCATCTCGTGGACGCTCTTACCCAGCAGGAACAGGCCGCCGAGTATCAGGATCAGGTCGCGCCCCGATATCCCCTGGCCGAAGACCTCGAACATCGGCTCCGTGAGTCTCACCACCCACGACAGCGCCAGCAGCAGCAGGAGGCGGCTGATCAGGGCTACGGCAAGGCCGAGCTTGCGGGCCTTGTCGCGCTGTTCGGGCGGGAGCTTGCCCACCAGGATCGAGATGAAGATGATGTTGTCGATTCCCAGGACGATCTCCAGGGCGACAAGGGTGAAGAACCCTATCCATATCTCCGGGCTGGTCACCCAGTCCATTGCTTTCTCCTTCGTCGGTCGGCGCTTGAACACACCGTCGGCCAACTGCCCGAACGCTTCTTCGGCTGACTGCCAGGACGACCGGGGAACGCTCTGAGTTCCTTCCCCGTCATCACACTTCGCTGTGAATTCGCCGGACGCTCCCGGAAGTGCCCGCCCCGGCCCGATATCGGGTTGATCACGTTTCGGACTTGCGGGGCACCGCGGGGCGTCGGTTATAGTTCCCCCGTAGGTCATGAGTGCCAGTGACAAGCCCCGGCTCGCTGGCCGGCAACCCTCGCGTCCGCGGCGGGGTGCCCCGGGTGAGGACCTGGTCCGGCACGAGGTGTGCCGGGCAAGCGCGGGCTCCAGGCACCTATGCCATGGGTTGGGGTCCGATGACCTCGAAGGAGCCATGGCGTGTCCACCCTGACGATCTTCAGCACCCCCGCGACCCCCGCCGCCGACCCGGTGACCGTCCCCGAGAGCCACGTGTCCGGTGACCGGCCGATCCCGACCGTGCTCGGCTCGGACCTGGAGGTCCCGGTCAGGGGCGGCAGGCTCGTCCGCTACGCCAACCTCGACTACGCCGCGAGCGCCCCCTGTCTGGAGCCGGTGAGCGCCGCCGTCGCCGCCGCGCTCCCGGCCTACTCCAGCGTCCACCGCGGCGCCGGGTACGCGTCCCAGCTGACCACGGCCCGCTACGAGCAGGCCAGGCACACGGTGCGCGCCTTCGTCGGCGCCCGTCCCGACGACTCGGTGATCTTCACCCGCAACACCACGGACGCGACCAACCTGCTCGCCCGCAGCCTGCCCGAGGGCACCACCGCCGTGGTCTTCGACACCGAGCACCACGCCTCGCTGCTGCCCTGGGAGCGGGTCGTGCGGCTCGCGGCCCCCGCCTTCCCCGGCGAGGCCGTCCGCGCCGCCGACGACGCCCTCGCCTCGATCGACGGCCCCAAGCTGCTCGTCGTGACCGCCGCCTCCAACGTCACCGGGGAGCTCTGGCCGATCGCCGCGCTGGCCCACATCGCCCACCGCCACGGGGCCCGCGTCCTCGTCGACGCCGCGCAGCTCGTCCCGCACCGCCGCCTCAACCTGACGGCGCTCGACCTGGACTACGTGGTCTTCTCCGGCCACAAGCTCTACGCGCCGTTCGGCACCGGCGCGCTGATCGGCCGTTCCGACTGGCTGGCGGAGGCCGAGCCGTACCTGCGGGGCGGCGGCGCGGTGAAGGCCGTGAACGACGACGGCACCGAGTGGCACGACGACCCCGAGGCCCGCCACGAGGCGGGGACCCCGAACGTGCTGGGCGCCGTCGCGCTCGCCGCGGCCTGCGACGCCCTGACCGCCACCGGCTGGACCCCGCTGGTCCGCGAGGAGGAGCGCCTCCTCGGGCGCCTGCGCGCGGGCCTCGCCTCGATCCCCGGCGTCCACGAGCTGTCCCTGTGGGGCCCGGACCACCCGCGCGTCGGCATCGTCTCCTTCGTGGTGGACGGCTTCACCGCCCGCGAGGTCGCCGAGGCCCTGTCCGGCGACTACGGCATCGGCGTCCGCGACGGCAAGTTCTGCGCCCACCCCTTCGTACGGCACCTGCTGGGCGCCAAGGACGGCGGCTGCGACGACGTCACCGCCTCCGCCGTCCGCGCCTCCATCGGCATCGGTACGACCTCCGAGCACGTCGACCGGCTGATCGGCGCCCTGCGGGATCTTGCCTCGCGCGGCTGACGTGACAGCATGGCCCTATGACTGAAGGCGCGCCCCGTGAGCTGAGCGTGGGGATGGGCGCGGGCGCCGAGGCCGTGCGGGGGGCGTACGGCAAGGAGCTCGCGACCGAGGACATGATCCTCAACATCGGGCCGCAGCACCCGTCCACGCACGGCGTGCTGCGGCTGCGCCTCACGCTGGACGGCGAACGGATCAGCGCGGCCGAGCCGATCGTGGGCTACATGCACCGGGGGGCCGAGAAGCTCTTCGAGGTGCGCGACTACCGGCAGATCATCGTGCTGGCCAACCGGCACGACTGGCTGTCGGCGTTCGCCAACGAGCTGGGCGTCGTGCTCGCGGTGGAGCGGATGCTCGGCATGGAGGTGCCGGTCAGGGCGGTCTGGACGCGCACGCTGATGGCCGAGCTCAACCGGGTGCTCAGCCACCTGATGTTCCTCGGGTCCTATCCGCTGGAGCTGGGCGCGATCACCCCGGTCTTCTACGCGTTCCGGGAGCGCGAGACCCTCCAGGCCGTGATGGAGGAGATCTCCGGCGGGCGCATGCACTACATGTTCAACCGGGTCGGCGGCCTCAAGGAGGAGATCCCCGAGGGGTGGACGGGCCGGGTCGCCCAGGCCGTGGCCGACGTACGGCGGCGGCTGCCCGACATCGAGAACCTGGTCACCGGGAACGAGATCTTCCTCGCCCGCACGCGCGGGGTGGGCGTCCTCGACCGCGAGACGATCATGCAGTACGGCGTGAGCGGCCCGATCGCCCGCGCCTCCGGCGTCGACGTCGACCTGCGCAGGGACGAGCCGTACCTCGCCTACGGCGAGCTGCCGGTGAAGGTCGTCACCCGGTCGGCCGGAGACTGCCACGCCCGGTTCGAGGTGCTGCTGGAGCAGGTGAAGGTCTCCCTCGACCTGGCCGACGCCTGCGTGGAACGGCTCCTCGACCTGCCCCCGGGGCCGGTCAACCAGCGCCTGCCCAAGGTGCTGAAGGTGCCCGAGGGCCACACCTACGCCTGGACGGAGAGCCCGCTCGGCCTCAACGGCTACTACCTGGTCTCGCGCGGGGAGAAGACGCCGTGGCGGATGAAGCTCCGCTCGGCCTCCTTCAACAACGTCCAGGTGCTGCGGGAGATGCTCCCCGGCCACCTGGTCTCGGACATGGTGGCCATCCTGGGCTCGATGTTCTTCGTCGTCGGCGACATCGACAAGTAAGGCACGGTTGGAACCGCATGATCGAACCCGGTGGGGAGCAGGAGAGGGCGACCCCTTCGACGCCGCCTTCCCCTTCGACGCCGCCATCCCTGGAAACCCCCGAAACCCCTTCCGGAGCCGTCGCACCCTCTTCCGGAGCCGTCGCACCCTCTTCCGGAGTCGCCGCGCCCTCGGATTCCGTGCCGCCCGGGGCTCCCGCGGTCGCGGGCGGGCCGCGGCGGGACCGGTACGTCGACTGGCTGCGCGCCTTCAGCCTGATCGTCGTGGTCGTCTGGCACTGGGCGTTCACGATCCTGCAGTGGGGGCCTGACGGCCCCTCGCCGACGAGCCCGCTGGGCTTCACCTCGGGGCTGTGGATCCTGACCTGGCTGCTGCAGGTGCTGCCGCTCTTCTTCTACGTGGGCGGACACGTCCACCTGCTGTCGTGGAACCGGGCCCGCGAGCGCGGGGTCGGCATCGGCACCTT
This sequence comes from Streptosporangium sp. H13245, assembly GCF_055690525.1. Classification (NCBI taxonomy): domain Bacteria; kingdom Bacillati; phylum Actinomycetota; class Actinomycetes; order Streptosporangiales; family Streptosporangiaceae; genus Streptosporangium; species Streptosporangium sp. H13245. Next base: position 366,006 of record NZ_JBSZKT010000004.1, read on the forward strand.
CGTGTGGCGGCGCATCCGGAGCCTCGCGATCCCCGCGCTCGCGCTGGCCGGGACCTGGATCGTGTTCGGCGTGATCGTGACGTGGGCGTTCGGGATCGAGTGGATGGACCGCGTGGTCCTGCTCGTCATCAGCCCGCTCTGGTTCATCGGCGTCTACCTCGTGCTGATCGCCCTGCTGCCGATCTCGCTCTGGCTGCACCGGCACTACGACGTACTGGCCCTGATCTGGCTGGCGGGAGCGGCGCTCGTCGTCGACGTGCTGCGGCTGCGCTACGGGTACGAGGCCGCGGGCTGGCTCAACATGATCATCGTCTGGGGGCTGGCCCACCAGGCCGGATTCTTCTACGACAGGGTGGTGGCGCTTCCCCGCCGCTTCGACGTCGCCATCCTGTGGACCGGGCTGTTCGCCCTCTTCGGCCTGGTCTATTCGGGCATCTACCCGGGCTCGATGGTGGGCGTCCCCGGCGACAAGCTGTCCAACATGGCGCCGCCCACCTTCGTCATCGTGGCGCTGCTGATCTTCCAGATCGGCCTGGTGGAGGTGCTGAGGCCCTCCATGGAACGCCTGCTCGAACGCCCCAGGTGGCAGCGCGTGAACGAGATGGTCAACCGGTTCGCGCTCCCGCTGTTCCTGTTCCACACGACCGGCATGGCGATCTGGGTGGCGCTGACCTGGTGGCTGGCGGGCGGCGGGCCGGGCGAGAGGGTACGGCCGGACCTGTTCTGGTGGCTGGAGCGCCCCCTGGCCGTCGCCGGGGCGCTGGTCTGCACGCTTCCGGTCATCATGCTCTTCGGACGCCAGTGGACGGCGAGGCGCCGACGCTAGCGCGACGGCACCTCGGCGACGGATGGCGGCCGGGAGCCGTGGACGTCGAGCCGACCGGACATCGGGCGCACGCGCCTCGGCGACGGATGGCAGGGGAACGAAACCGGCGCGGTGCCCCGGCGATCCTCAGCGGTCGTCGTCCGCGGAGTCCTTGGGCACCTTGCAGCAGTGCTCCAGGTACAGGGCCGAGCAGATCAGCAGCACGCACACCAGCGCCGACCCGCCGGTGATGAAGAAGTCGCGGCGGGGGACCTCCTGCTCCAGCAGCTCCACCGTGTAGAGGGTGAACCCGGCGAAGATCCCGCCGAAGACCGCCCCGCCGTACGCGGAGGCCTTGGCCAGGGCGGCCAGGCGGGCCACGGCCAAGGGCTCGACGGGCTTGGTGTCGGGCTTGCGCTCGATCCTGGCCTTCGTCATCCACCCGCTGTAGAACTCGCCGATCGCCAGCAGCAGCACCGTCGGGATCGCCGTCCACGGCACGGTCGGCAGATCCGAGTAGAGCGGTTTGAGGAGCGCCCAGGTGAGGATCCCGAGCACGAGGAAGATCCCGACGAGCACGCCGGGACGGGTTGGCTTCACGCGGGCCTCTGGAGGGTCAGGTCGGGACGCGGCCGTACGTAGCCCTGGTCGAGACCGGCCAGCAGGTCGGCCACCCGGCGCCCGGAGAGGACGGCGCCGGGGTCGGCCCGTACCCAAGGGACCAGCACGAACGCGCGCTCGTGCGCCCTGGGGTGCGGAAGGGTGAGGTCCGGGTCGTCCATGACGACGTCCCCCACGGTGATCAGATCGACGTCCAGCGTGCGCGCTCCCCAGCGCTCCACCCGGACCCTGCCGAAGGCGTTCTCCACACCTTGAGCACGATCGAGGAGCGCCCGAGGTTCCAGCGCGCTCTTGGCGATCACCACCGCGTTGAGATAGGCGCCCTGCTCGGGACCGCCGACCGGGTCGGTCTCGTAGATCGGCGACACCGCGACGAACGTGAGATCCGGCTTCTCGAAGAGGGCGTCGAGGGCGCCCCGCAGGGTGTCGAACCGGTCGCCCAGGTTGCTGCCGAGCGCCAGGACCACCCTCATGCCCGGCCCCGGGTGATCGTCACGATCACGTCGTCGAACGGCAGCGGGATCGGCGCGGCGGGCTTGTGCACGCTCACCTCCGCCACCTGGACGAGCTCGCGGGCCAGGCAGACGTCGGCCAGGCGCTGGGCCAGGGTCTCGATCAGGTCGACCGGCTCGCCCCGTACGACCTCCGCCAGGTCCTCGGCGAGCTCGCCGTAGTGGACGGTCCTGGTGAGGTCGTCCCCGGCCGCCGCCGGTGCCGTGTCGAGGAACAGGGTGACGTCGACGACGAACTCCTGGCCGAGCTCCCGCTCCGCCGTCAGCACGCCGTGCCGCCCGTGCACCCGTAGCCCCTTCAGGCTGATCCGGTCGGCGACCGTCCGACCGGCCGTGCCCGGTGACGAGCCGTACGCCGCGTAGCCGGGGGCCGGGTTTCCCAGCGGGTCCCCGGCCGGGCCGCCGACGGGCTCGTCGGCCGGATCGCCGATCAGGTCGCTGACGGCGTCGTCGATCCGCAGGGGCGTCTCGGCGTGGATACGGGGTCCGTCACCGGCCCGGGGCACGCCACCGGCCCGTCCTTCGTTCACCACGTAATCGTCACGCCCACCGGACCGGCCGTTCGCCACGGATCCGCCACTCCCACCGGACCGCCCATCCACCGCGGAATCGTCACGCACACCGGACCGGCCATCCACCGCGGAACCGCCACTCCCACCGGATCGGCCGTTCGCCACGGATCCACCGCTCCCCCCGGACCACCCGCCGACCGCGGGAAAGTCGCCTGGGAAGTCGCCGCCCCCGCCTGACCGTTCACCGGTGCGCTCGCTCACGCGGCTTCCTCCTCCTCGTCCTCGTCGTCACCCTGCAGCACGGGTGAACCGTGGTGCAGCCAGAGCCGCCACCCCGCCGACGTCCGCACGAAGGTGTTGCTCGCGACCACCTTGCCCGCCGCGAAGCTGGAATCACCTTCGTCGCCCGCGGTGAGGATGTTCTCCTCACAGGTGAGGATGGCGACGTCGCCCAGGACCATGACGCGGACGTCGGTCAGCACGAACTGGATGTAGGGCGTGTTGGCCATGATGAGCGCCCAGGAGCGCAGCACCTCCTGCCGGCCGTTCACGATCGGCCAGCCGGGGTGGACGCAGCTCACCTGCTCGCCTTCGATGTCCTCGGCCCAGATCTCGGTCATCCGGTCGAGGTCGGCGTCCTCGATGGCGGTGTAGAACGCCTGGTTGACCGTCTCGACGGCGGTGGTGTCGACGCTCATGATCTCGCTCCCTGAACTGCGGCAGCCACACGGACGGCGTCCGCGTTCGGGCGGACGTCGTGCACGCGTACACACCAGGCCCCCGCCTGCGCGGCGAGCGCGGTCACGGCGAGCGTGGCGTCGTCACTACGACTGAAAGGGCGCGGCGCGCCGTCCGGGTCGGCCAGGAGGCGACCCAGGAAGCGTTTTCGCGAGGCCCCGACGAGCAGCGGGTATCCCAGCTCCCCGAGCTTGTCGATGCCCGCGATCAGCGCCCAGTTGTGTTCGGGGTTCTTGGAGAAGCCCAGCCCGGGGTCGAGCACGATCTGCTCCTCGGCCACCCCTTCGGCCAGCACGGAGGCGACCCGCTTGGCGAGCTCCTCGCGCACCTCGGTCACCACGTCGCCGTACACGGCCCTGCGGTCCATGGCGTGGCTGTGCCCCCGCCAGTGCATCACCACGTACGGCACCCCGGAGGCGGCCACGACCCTCGGCATCGCCGGGTCGGCCAGCCCTCCGCTGACGTCGTTGACCAGTTTCGCCCCGGCCTCCACGGCCATCTGGGCGACCTCGGCCCGCATGCTGTCGACGCTGACGGTGACGCCCTCGCGGCTCAGCTCCCTGATGACCGGCTCGACCCTGGCCAGCTCCTCCTCCAGCGGCACCCGCGCGGCACCGGGCCTGGTGGACTCGCCGCCCACGTCGACGATGTCGGCGCCCTGCTCGACCAGATCCAGGCCGTGCCGTACGGCGACCGCCGGGTCGAACCACCTGCCGCCGTCGGAGAAGGAGTCGGGAGTCACGTTGACCACGCCCATCACGAGGCACCGGCCCGCGTCCGGCAACCCGGGCACACTCCACGTAGTCATGGCGACAAGCCTAGGCGTTGTGCACCGTACGCCCGTCTCGTGGGTCCGGCTTGTGCCATAACGAATCCGCACACCCGTCACAGGGCGGACGGCCTTCGGCCGGTGTCCCGCCGGGGACGTCTGGCTGACATGCGTGCTCCTCCACTCGGAGTCGGCGGCTCCGCGGGACCCTCGGGCGTGTCCGCCGCGACCGGGGAACCGGGGGGAACGCGGCCGGGGCTCCCGGCCCTGCCGGGTGTGGCGATAGTAGCCCGACCAAGGTCACCTCGGGGGACTTTCCCCGCGCCACAGCCCTTCCCGGTCACGGGTCCCACTGCGGGTCCCGTCGCGGCCCCCGGCCGGGCCTGCCGGAGGCCCCGTCACGGCCCCCCGCCAGAAACCCGGTCGCGGGCAGGGCGCCACCCTCCGTGACGCGAAAACCCCGCCAGGACCGCCGATGAGGTGGTCCGGACGGGGCATCGGAGGCCCGTACGGGCTCTCGAAGGCACGCGAGAAGAAGATCAGCGGATGATGAGGGCCATCGCCTCGGCGCGGGTCTTGTCACTGTTGCGGAAGTCTCCGCGCACGGCCGAGGTGATCGTCTTGGCACCGGGCTTGCGGACACCCCTCATGGTCATGCAGAGGTGCTCGCACTCGATCACGACGATGACCCCACGAGGCTCCAGCACGTTCATGAGCGCGTCGGCGATCTGGGAGGTCATCCGCTCCTGCACCTGGGGGCGCCTGGCGTACACGTCGACGAGGCGGGCGAGCTTGGACAGGCCGGTGACCTGCCCCTTCGCGTTCGGGATGTAGCCGACGTGGGCGACGCCGTGGAACGGCACGAGGTGGTGCTCGCAGGTCGAGTAGACCTCGATGTCGCGGACGAGCACCATCTCGTCGTGGTCGACGTCGAAGACCGTGGTCAGGACGTCCTCGGGAGCCTGCCCCAGCCCGGCGAACTGCTCCGCGTAGGCGCGGGCGACCCGGGCCGGGGTGGCCTGGAGGCCGTCGCGGTCGGGATCCTCGCCGATGGCGATGAGGATCTCGCGGACCGCGTTCTCCAGCCGGACCGTGTCGACCTGGAGCGGCTTGACACCCGCCACGCTCAGTTCACGTCCTTGGGCGAGACGTCGGGGTGACCCGTGCCCGCGGGCAGTGCGCCGTTGCCACCGGCCTGCTCCCCGCCGGAGAGCGCGCCGTTGCCGGACTGCTCCTTGCGGGACAGGATCGGCGGGCGGTTGGAGGGCAGCCGCTTGCCGTAACCCGAGTAGGAGGGCCTCTTCTCCTTGACGACGACCGGGGCGAAGATCTGCAGGACCTGGTCGCGGGAGAGAGTCTCCTTCTCCATCAGCTCCAGCACCAGGTTGTCGAGCACGTCGCGGTATTCGACGAGGATCTCCCAGGCCTGGTCGTGGCCGGACTCGATGAGGCGGCGGACCTCCTCGTCGATCGTGGAGGCGATCTTCTCGGAGTAGTCGCGCTCGTGACCCATCTCGCGGCCGAGGAAGACCTCGCCGTTGCCGCTGCCGAACTTGCGGGCGCCGAGCTGCTCGCTCATGCCGTACTCGGTGACCATGCGGCGGGCGATGGAGGTGGCCTTCTCGATGTCGTTGGAGGCGCCGGTGGTGGGCTCGTGGAAGACGAGCTCCTCCGCCGTACGGCCGCCGAGGAGCATCGCGAGCTGGTCCAGCATCTCCGAGCGGGTCGCGAGGAACTTGTCCTCCATCGGCAGCGTCATCGTGTAGCCGAGGGCGCGTCCGCGGGACAGGATCGTGATCTTGTGGACCGGGTCGGAGTTGGGCAGCGCGTGCGCGACCAGGGCGTGCCCGCCCTCGTGGTACGCGATGATCTTCTTTTCCTGGTCCGACATGACGCGCGACTTGCGCTCGGGACCGGCCATCACGCGGTCGATGGACTCTTCGAGCAGCTCCATCGTGATCAGCTTCTGGTCGGCCCGCGCGGTGAGCAGCGCGGCCTCGTTGATCACGTTGGCCAGGTCGGCACCGGTGAAACCGGGCGTCCTGCGGGCGATGATGTCGAGGTCGACGCCCTCGCCGAAGGGCTTGCCCCGGCCGTGCACCTTGAGGATGCCCTTGCGGCCCTCCAGGTCGGGGCGATCGACGGTGACCTGGCGGTCGAAACGACCGGGGCGCAGCAGCGCCGGGTCGAGGATGTCGGGCCGGTTGGTCGCGGCGATCAGGATCACGCCGCCCTTGACGTCGAAGCCGTCCATCTCGACGAGGAGCTGGTTCAGCGTCTGCTCGCGCTCGTCGTGACCGCCGCCGAGACCGGCGCCGCGGTGGCGGCCCACCGCGTCGATCTCGTCGATGAAGATGATCGCCGGAGCGTTCGCCTTGGCCTGCTCGAACAGGTCGCGGACCCGGGAGGCGCCGACACCGACGAACATCTCGACGAAGTCGGAACCGGAGATGGAGTAGAACGGCACCCCGGCCTCACCGGCGACGGCCCTGGCGAGCAGGGTCTTGCCGGTTCCGGGCGGGCCGTAGAGCAGGACGCCCTTGGGGATCTTGGCGCCGATCGCCTGGAACTTGGCCGGGGCCTGAAGGAACTCCTTGATCTCCTGGAGCTCCTCGATGGCCTCGTCGGCACCCGCGACGTCGGCGAAGGTGGTCTTCGGGGTGTCCTTGGTGATGAGTTTCGCCTTCGACTTGCCGAAGTTCATCACCCGGGAGCCGCCGCCCTGCATCTGGTTCATGATGAACAAGAAGATCAGCACGATGAAGACGATCGGCAGGAAGCTCACCAGGAGCCCGAGAAGGAAGTTCTCCTTGGGCACGTCGACGTTGTATCCGCCGGGCAGCTTGTTGGCGTCCTCGGCCGCCTGGAGCTTGTCGGCGAGCTGGACGCCCTGGCCCGTCACCCACGAGGAGTAGTAGCGCTTCTTGTCGGTCAGAGTGACCTCGATGCGCTGGTCCTTGTCGATGATCTTGGCGTTGGAGACCTTGCCCTCGTCGATCCAGCTGACGATCTTTGAGGTGTCGGCTCTCTCGAAGTTGCCCTCACCGCCCCACATCGTGGTGACGAGAAGGAGCAGAACGACGATGCCCAGGATCCACAGCAGTGGCCCACGTGTAAATCGCTTGAGATCCATCCGATGCGGAACCCCGGCGGGCCCGTCCCTTCCTGACCAGAGCCTGGCAACCCCGGGCGAACCCGGGGTTCGCGGTATCCCTAACCGCTCCAACTGACTACCCAGAGACGACGCGAGGCCACCTCTTCGGTTGTCCGAAGGTACACCGGCGTGGCGCACGGGGTCACCGCGCGGACAGACCGGCTTTGCCCTACCAACGTACGTCAGGTAGGTCCGTGTTCCCCGCCGCTATGGGCAATGTCGCGTTTGTGAATGACTTACTTCGCGCAGGGCGTACTTTTCAGCCCGCTCCGTATACGTGGGGGGCGAGAGTCCCGATGAAGGGAAGGTTGCGATAGCGCTCGGCGTAGTCGAGGCCGTAACCGATCACGAACTCGTTGGGGATGTCGAAACCCACGTACTTCACGTCGATCGGCACCTTGATCGCGTCCGGCTTGCGCAGCGCGGCGCAGATCTCCACCGAGGCGGGGTTGCGCGACTTCAGGTTGTGGACCAGCCACGACAGGGTCAGGCCGGAGTCGATGATGTCCTCGACGACCAGCACGTGACGTCCGGCGATGTCGGTGTCGAGGTCCTTGAGCACGCGCACGACGCCCGACGACCTGGTGCCCGCCCCGTAGGACGAGACGGCCATCCAGTCCATCTGCACGGGCAGGTGCAACGCCCTCGCCAGGTCCGCCATCACCATGACCGCGCCCTTGAGCACGCCCACGATCAGCAGGTCCTTGCCCGCGTAGTCCTCGTCTATCCGGCTCGCGAGCTCCTTGATCTTGGCTTGGAGCTCTTCCTCGGGGATGAGGACCTTCGAGAGGTCCCGGCCCATGTCGGCTGCGTCCACCTGGGATTTTCCTTACGAAACGGGGCTGGCTGGCTGTCTGGCGAGTATCAGGGTGTCATACCGCCGAACCGCGCCAACCCCCCCGGGCACCTCTACGCGCCGCTGTCCCCGCCACGCCGTGACCAGACGGTCGACCTGGAGGACGTGCGAGGCCGCGAGCGTGCCCGGTGGCGCCCCCGCCTCGATCGCCGCCCGCCGCAACACCCTCCGCCGCACGGCGGCGGGAAGATCCTCCAGGTCCCGTACGGCCACCGTCACCGTCGTCATATCGCTAAGAGCGCAATCCCGTACGGCGACGCGGGTGTAGACCTCCCCGGCCCAGGCGTCGAGCGCGTCGGCGTCGTCGCGGCACAGGGACGCGGTCCTGGCGAGTGCCTCGGCGACGCCGGGGCCGAGCTCGTCCTCCAGGGCGGGCAGCAGCCGCTCGCGGACCCGGACCCGGGTGTATCTCGGGTCGACGTTGTGCGGGTCGTCCCACGGGTTCAGGCCGAGCGCCGCGCAGGCCGCCACGGTCGTCGCGCGGCCGAGTCCCAGCAGTGGCCGCCGGTAGATCCCGGTCCGCGCGGGCATCCCGGCCAGCGACCGGGTGCCGCTCCCCCTGGCCAGCCCGAGCAGCACGGTCTCGGCCTGGTCGTCCCTGGTGTGCCCGAGCAGCACGGCCGCCGCCCCGAGACGCCCGGCGGCCTCGGACAGGGCCGCGTACCTGGCCTGCCTGGCCGCCGCCTCGGGCCCGCCCGAGGTGCCGACGGAGATGGGCAGCGCCTCGGCGAGGTCGAGCCCCAGGCCGGGCGCGAGCCGCACGATGTCACCCGCGCGGTCGCCGGACCCCTCCTGCAGGCCGTGGTCGACGGTGAGCAGCCCGGCGCGGAGCCCGGCACGGGGTGCCGTGAAGCCCAGCGCGGCGGCCAGGGCCAGGGAGTCGGCGCCGCCGCTGCACGCGGCCAGCACGAGAGCGCCAGGCTCCAGGTCGCCCAGCGTGAGCCGTACGGCGCGACGGACGTCGGCGACGGCGGGATGCGGACCCATGCCCGCCATTGTCCGGCCTCGAACGGGACGGCGGCGCAACCACCTCACCGGAGACCGGCGGGGCGGCCCAGTCGATCGGGCACGGGATGGCGGAACGGCCCGATGTCGACCGGGCATGGAACGGCGAAGCGGCCCGGTGTCCCATCAGGCCGAAGCGGTCGAACGCCCCCGTGTCGATCGGACACAGGACGGCGAAACGGCCCGATGTCGACCTGGGCGCGGGACGGCGAAGCGAGCCGGTATCCCAATCAGGCCGAAACGGCCGGACGCCCCGGTATCAACCGGACACGGGACGGCGAAGCGACCGGACGCGGGACGGTGAGGCGGCCCGGTGTCGGCCGGGCCGCCTCGCCGGTCAGCCGACGGTGCCGCTGGCCTCGGGGATGGCCGGGGTGCCGATCACCCTGGCGATCCAGCGCTCGGGCTTGGCGATCTCCTCCTGGGAGGGGAGCGTCTCCGGCGAGGTCCAGACCCTGTTGAAGCCGTCGATGCCCACCCGTCCCACGACCGTGCGGACGAAGGCCGAGCCCTCGGCGTACTGCCTCATCTTGAGGTCGAGGCCGAGCAGCCTGCGGATCGTGCGGTCGAGACGGGAGCCGCCCTCGCGGCGGTGGTGGAACTTGGCGCGGATGTCGGCGACCGAGGGGACCACCGAGGGGCCGACCGCGTCCATGACGTAGTCGCCGTGCCCCTCGACCAGGGTCATCACCGCGGTGAGCCGGTCGAGGATCACCTTCTGCTCGGGCGTCTGGATCGCGTCGATCAGGTTGCCGTCACCGCCCCTGACCACGTCCGTGAACGTGCCCGCGGCCGAGCGGAGCCGTTCGAGCAGCGCGGGCAGGTCGATGTCGGAGGCGAGCAGGAAGTCGGTCGTCTGCGCCCTGACGTACTCGCGCAGCCAGGGGACGCCGGTGAACTGCACCCGGTGGGTCTCCTCGTGCAGGCAGACCCAGAGGCGGAAGTCACGCGGGTTGACGTTGAGTTCCTGCTCGGCGTTGACGATGTTGGGCGCGACCAGGGTGAGGCGTCCGGTGGGCGCCTGGCCGGTCGGGTCGGGCGGCAGGAACAGCTCGTACTGCCCCAGGACGCGGGAGGCGAGGAAGGCCAGCACCGCGCCCACCTCGACTCCGGTGACGCGCGAGCCCACGGCGCTCACGATCGCCGGTGTCTGGTTGCCCCGGGCGGCCATCCGCTCGGTGAGCGGCTCCAGCACCACCCGGAACCCGTCGACGTTGGCCTTGATCCAGCCGGGCCTGTCGACGATGGTCGCGGGCTGCGGCGCGGTCTCGGTGTCGATTCGGGTGAACTCGCGGACATGCCCCTCGGCCTCGCGCGAGAGCCGCCGTAAATCGGCGACGGCCTGCCGGGCCTCCTCTCGGCTCACTTGCGGTCCGGGGCGCACCAGGCGCGTTCCGGTCGCTACGGCAAGATCCCAGTCGATCACCTGCATACCGTCCACCGTACGTGCTCTCCTCCCGAGTCGCGCACCCGGAACCCTTGATCAACCGGCGGCGACCGTGGCGGCGAGCCTGTCGAGGGCCGCCTCCGCCTTGCCCCAGCCCGGCGGGACCTTGTCCGCCATGAAGGCGAAGGTCACCAGGCGTCCGCCCCGCGTGGTGGTCGTGCCCGCCAGGGTGTTGACCCCGTCGAGGGTGCCCGTCTTGGCGCGGATCAGCCCGTAGGCGGAGCGGAGCTTGCCGAACCTGTGCCCGAGGGTGCCGCTGAAGCCCGCGACCGGCATGCCGCTGATGATCGGGTGCAGGGCGGGATTGGCCGGGGAGGCCGCCACCGCGACCAGGCGGGCGAGCGCCTCGGGGGCGATGCGGTTCTTCGGCGACAGCCCGCTGCCGTCGAACACCCGCACGCCCTTCGCCGCGCCGAGCCTGGTCAGCACCTTGCCGATGGCCGAGGCGCCGCCGTCGAAGGAGGCCGGTTCCCCCTCCTTGATCGCCACGTGCCTGGCCAGCGCCTCCGACAGGTCGTTGTCGCTGAGGGTGAGGGCCCGCTCGACCAGGGCGTAGACCGGCGCGGAGTCGACCCGGGCGAGCTCCTGCGCGCCGGCCGGGGCCTTGGCCCGCCTGGCGGACCTGGAGACCGTGACCCCGTACTTCGACAGCAGCGCCACGAACGCGCCGTGCGCCACGCGGGAGGGATCGGAGACCCTCTGGTCACTTCCCCGCGAGGCCCTGCCCTCGTCGATCATGAGCGCCGTGACGGGGGCGACGCTGCCCTCGGGGACGTAGCCGGGCTTCCACGTCGCGGCGGTACGCGGTCCCGTGTAGAGGGAGTCGTCGTAGGCGACCGTCACCTTGGACACCCCGGCCTCCTTCAGCGCCCTGGCGGTACGCGAGGCGAGGGTGGCGAGCGAGGCGGGCCGGGGATAGACCGGGCTCCCCGCCGTCCTGGGGCCCGCCAGGGTGGGGTCACCGCCCCCGACGAGGATGATCGAACCGGGTGAGGATCCCCGTACCACGCGGGTGCTCAGCCTGGCGTCGGGTCCCAGCGAGGCCATCGAGGCGACCGAGGTGACGACCTTGGTGGTGGAGGCGGGGGTGATGCCCGCGGCCTCGCCGCTGCCGAACAGCAGGGCGCCTGTCTCCGCGTCGAGGACCGCGGCCCCGACACTCACCCCCAGCGCGGGGTCACCCAACGCCTCGGTCAGCCGCTCCGTCAAAGTACCCTTGGCGGGGAGAGGGCCGTTCCCCCCCGCGGCCAGCACCGGACCCGCGGTGATGACCGGGACGGGGGGCGGCTCGGCCGACGTGACGACCGTCTCGGGCTCACCCTCGACCAGCACACCGCTGGTGAGCAGGTGTGCCCCGGCCGCGACGACGAAAATCTGCAGCAGGACGAGAGTGACCAAGGCCACCCAACGCTCACGCCGCATTACCGTCGCCGTCCTCTCATCATCCGTATCCAAAAGGCATAAAACGCCTACGAGACATTAACGCCCAACCGGGGGTGCCCGGGGGCCTGAGTGGAGGAACCGCGGTGGAGTTCGACGTTCTCGTTGAGATTCCCAAGGGGCAACGGAACAAGTACGAGGTGGACCACGAGTCAGGCCGCATCAGGCTCGACCGCATGCTCTTCACCTCCACGCAGTACCCCGCCGACTACGGCTTCATCGAAGACACGCTCGGCGAGGACGGTGACCCACTCGACGCCCTGGTGCTGCTCCAGGAGCCGACCTTCCCCGGCTGCCTGATCAAGTGCCGGGCGGTCGGCATGTTCCGTATGACCGACGAGAAGGGCGGCGACGACAAGGTCCTGTGCGTCCCCGCGACCGACCCCCGGATGGAACACATCCGCGACATCCACCACGTGCCGGAGTTCGACCGCCTGGAGATCCAGCACTTCTTCGAGGTCTACAAGGATCTGGAGCCCGGTAAGTCGGTCGAGGGTGCCAACTGGGTCGGCAGGGTGGAGGCCGAGGAGGAGATCGTCCGCTCCATCAAGCGCGCCAAGGACGATACCCACGGAAAGCACTGATCCTTGACCGGGTTGCCGCCCGGTCTCTGATCGGCCACCCTCTGGCCGGTCATCACGCGGGACGGGTCGCGCCGACAAGATCGCTACGCCACATCGGCGCGACCCTGACCACGTCCCCCGTCTGCGGGGCGTGCACCATCAGCCCCCGGCCGATGTAGATCCCCACATGGTGGATGTCGCCGGGGTTCTGCGTGACCTGCCCGTAGAAGAGCAGGTCGCCCCGCTGAAGCTCGCTGAGCCGCACGTGCGGGCCCGCGGTCCACTGGGTGCCGGTCCAGTGGTCCATGGCGATCCCGACCCGTTCCCAGGCCCGCATGGTCAGCCCCGAGCAGTCGTAGGCGGCCGGTCCGTCGGCCGCCCACACGTACGGCTTGTCCAGCTGGGTGAGCGCCCAGTCGGCGGCGATGTCGCCCTTGGCGGATCCGGCCGTCACGTTGAGCGCCCAGCGCGACGCGTCCTCTCCCGAGGCCACCGCCGTCCGCGCCGCCTCGCGGCGCGCCGCGGCGGCCTGGTACCGGGCGCGCTCGGCGTCCTCCCTGGCGATCCTGGCCTGTTCCAGGGCCGCCTCGCGCCGCCTCGCGAGCAGGTCGGCGCCGCTGCGCGCCTCGTCGGCCAGCCTCTCCAGCCGGGCCTGCTCCTCCTTGATCCGCCGGGTCTCGTCGACCTGCTCGTCGACGGCCTCCTCGGCGGCGAGCTTCGCCTCCTCGGCCCTCGCCTGCGCCTCCTGCTGCCCGGCGTAGGCGTCGTCCGCCTGCGCCCGCAGGATGGCGAAGACCTCCTGGGCGTCCCGCAACTGCTTGAGCGTCTCCGCCTGCCCCCCGCCCATGTGCGCCAGGATGCTGGCCCGGCGCAGGTAGCCGTCGTCCGTGGGACCGCCGTTGTCGGCCATCATGGCCATCATGGGCTGGGCGATGTCCAGCCCGCCGTAGCTCTGCGCGGTGATCGCGGCCACCGCCTCCCGGGCCTCCGCGACCTCGGAACCCGCCGTCTCGGCCCGCTCTGCCGCCTGCTCGGCGAGCCCCTTGGCGCGGGCCGTCCTGACCAGCTCCCCGTTGTACGACTCGACGAGCCGCTCCGCCTGGGCGACCAGCTCCTCCAGCCTGGCCTGCGCCTCGGCGACCTGGACCGTGGTCGCGCCGAGCCTCTCTGCGCGCTCGCGGGCCAGGGCCCGCGCGTCGGCGACCTCACCGGCCGACGGGCCGGAAACGCCGCCCGGTAAGGCGTCGTCGGCCGGTCCCGGCCGACCGGGAACGGCACCGGCGGGGAGCCCCGGCCCGGCGATCAGGCAACAGGCGAGGCCCGCCACCGCGGCGGCATGGCGGCGCCGTCTGACTGAATGCATGCGTCTCCCCCCGGAGTCCCCTCGGATACCGCGTGTCGCGGTCTCACCGCACAACGCGGCGCGTCGCCGCGTGCCAGGCGGCGGCCTACCTCAACATTCCCGCTCGTCACTCTCCGCACACATGTCACTCACGCCCCGTGTTCACCGCCCGCCACAATACCCCCGCCGACGAGGGTCCCGACCCCCGAACCCCACGACCAGGCCCCCGTACGGCGGGGACGCGGCGGGTTTCTCCCCGGACATCCGTACGGCCCGCTTGGCGAAGGTACGCGGAGCGGGCCGAGAGCCGGGCGGGCCGGAAACCAGGGGAAGCAAACGGGCCTGGGGGAACGGCGCAGATCGGTCAGACCGGTGTGGCGGGCGGCCCGGGGAGGGCGGGCGGCTCCGGCCGCGAGGGGGACGTGGCGGGGGGCGCGACGGGGTTAGCGACGGGGTTGGCGGCGGGGGTCGCGGCGATGGAAACCGACGGGGAGCCTCCCGGGGAACGCCCCTGCCCCGAGCCGTCCGGGGACCTTTCCCGGCCCGCGCCGTCCGGAGTGCGGCCCTGACCCGCGTGGTCCGGAACACGGCCCCGGCTCGCGTCGTCCGAGGCGCCGTCCGGGGTCCGTCCGTGGCTCCTGCTGGCCGGGACGCGTTCCGGGCCGTCCGAGGTCCGCCCCGGACCGGTGGAGGCGGGCCGGGAACCGTCGGGGACCCGTCCCGGACCGGGCCCCGGGTGGCCGGGGTCGGCACGCGGGCCTCGCGGATCGGCGTGCGGAGGCCGGGGGTTCGCCTGAGGGGGCCGGGGGGCCGCGTACGGAGGCCGGGGGGCCGCGTGCCCTCTTCCCGGGCCCGTCGCGTCTCCGGGAGGTCTCGGGTTCGCCCGCGGAGGTGCCGGGTCCGCCTGCGGGGAACCCGGGGGCAGCCGAGGGGGCACCGGGTTCGCCGGTCGGTGGAGGGTCCGGCAGTGGCGGGAGGAGTGTCCGTGGTGATCGCGGGACGGGTGCCTGTCCGGCGTACCGAACCCGGAAGGTCCTGGTGTCACGGGCGGGGAGGGCCGGGCCGGGTTCTCCGCCGGAGCGGCCGGACGGTCGGCCGGTCCTTCGCCAACCGGACCAACCGGACCAACCGGACCCGCTGGACCTGCCGGACCCGCCGGACCTTCGCCGGGCGACCTTTCACCAACCGGTCCTGACGGTCCTTCATCGACCGGACCCGCCGGGCCTTCGCCGGAGGGTTCGTCGCCTGCCCGCCGGGGCGGGTCCGCCGCCTCGCGGCCGATCGGGCCCGGCCCTCCCGGCCGGTCGCTCCCAAGGCCGGGTCCGATGGCGCCGACCGGCTCCGTCGCCCCGAGCGAACCGATCCGCTCGACGGCCACCCCCTCCCCGACGGGCTCCGGCGTCACGGGCCCGCCCTCCCTTTTGGGCTCACCCGGCCTCCGGGAGTCCGGAGGCTCCGCCACCGCCGGGAACGTGTCCGACGCGACACCGGAACCCGCGCCTCCCGGCTCGACCATCGTCTGGGCGAGGACCAGGACCAGCGCCGTCGCCGCGGCGACCGCCGCTGCCGCACCGGCCAGCGCGTAGGGTCGGCGACGGCTCTCGCGGGCGCTGCCGACGGGGAACCCGGTGCTGTCGAGGGGACCGGCCCGGTGGGCGACGTCGCGCCGGTAGGGGACCTGCTCGGGGTCGGTGAAGTGACTCATCACCCACGCGCGCAGCGCGGGTGGCAGCGCGACCAGGGGGAGCAGGTCGAAGACCTTGGCCGCGGAGACCTGCCTGACCCGGTGCGGGGCGCAGGTGTCGCAGCGGTTCACGTGGCGGATGACCCGCTCGCGCGCCTCCGGCGTGAACTCGCCGCTGAAGCCGGTCAGCATGCGGGCCCGGCTCGCGCAGTCGTAGGGCCCCTTGCGGACGAGGACCTCGGCGGTGACGACGTCGCGCAGGCGCTCCCTCGCCGACTCGTACAGCGCGCCCGCGACCTTGGGGGTGACGCCCAGGACCGCGCCGAGGTCGATGGGCCCGAAGCCGTGCCTGCAACTGAGGTCGAGGACCTCCCGGTCGTCGGGCGACAGGCTCCGGGTGGCGTTCCACGCCATCACCCGCAGGTCCGCGTCGCCTCCGGCGGTGACCACCGGGGCGGGGACCCGCGCCTCCGGCTCCCCGGCGAGATGACGCCGTACGCACTCCCCCCGAGCGAGTGCGTACAGCCACGCCTCCAGCCGACGGGAGTCGGCGAGCGCGTGAACATGGGCCTCGGCGGCGATGAAGGTGCCGAGGAGCGCCGACTCGGCGGCGCCGGGGGTGGTGAGCATTGAACGGCAGTATCGGTAGACGCTTTCCGCGTATGTGTCGTAGAGATCGGCGAGGGCTCCGGGACTCCTCGCGCGCAACGCCGCGACCAGGACACTGTCAGCCATGTAATCGAAGGTAAACGCTGAGTAAGCGTAAATGCAGCAGTTCGCGGGCGGTGACTTCGACTGTCTTCGCCACGTCAACGAATCGAGTAAAAAACTCGACGCCAATAGCAATCATAAATATTGATGAATATCCATTTAGCAGAATTAATCGTGCATATTGGTGCGTCGAGGGAAAGGCCCCCGGTCACGGACATCAGGCCACCGGCGGGCGACCAGGAGATCACGCGATCACGGGGAGACGGCGCCCGCGAGGGGGGTCTGCCTGCCCCGGTCCTTGGCGAACGGGGGCATCTTCGGCTTGACCGTGTTCAGGGGCAGCGAACCACCGAGGGCGAGCTGCTCGAAGGGACGGCTGCTCGATCCCCAGGTGCGCGCGGTCACCTCGGCGGAGGCGATGTCGCGGGTGTCCTGGACGCTCTTGATCTGCAGGATGAACCGGCGCTTCTGGCCCGCCTGGACGTTGTCCACGAACGTGCTCCCGCCGCCGAGCAGCTTGCCCCGCTTGTCGCGCAGGAGCGCGGTGACGGCCAGGCTGCGGGCCGGTATCACGTACGGGGTGCCGACGTAGCCGGTGACGAGATAGTCGCCGTCCGCCGTGCGGTCGGTCAGCACCTCCCGTACCGGGAAGGGCTGGAAGGCCGAGACGATCCGGCCCGCCTGGTGCCAGCGCGCCGGGCGGTACGCGATGCTCACGTTGGCGGGTTTGTCCTGGGTCACCACCTGGCCGGTGAAGGGGAGCGTCCCGGCGGGGGGCACGGCGTCCAGCGGCTGTTCCAGCCGGACGACCTCCTTGCCCTCGGAGTTCTTGGCCACCACGGTGGCCACGACGTGCTCGCCGAAGTGCCACGGGTTGGTGTTGGCCAGCACTCCTGCCCAATTCACCACATACCCATCATCGCCCTTGATGATGGACGAGGCCTGCTCCCTGACCGCGATCGGCTGGAGCGCGGCGGCCTGCTTCGTCTCCTCGTCGTCGTCGGTGCATCCGGCGCATCCGACAAGCAGGAGGAGGGCGAGGGCGCCGACGATTCGGGTGCTGTGCGTCACCTAGCCGTGATAACCGGTGACGGTCCCCCGCCCACCTAAGCGCGCCGGAAACGGCCCGAGTCTTTACCTCTGCCGGACCACCCTGGCCTCATCCCATACCGGTTCGGATGATTCGTAGACCTTTCCATCTGCGCCGAAGACCAGATACCGGTCGAAGTCATCGGCGAACCAGCGGTCGTGGGTGACGGCGACCACGGTCCCGTCGAAGGCGTCCAGCCCCTCCTGGAGAGCCTCGGCGCTGGCCAGGTCGAGGTTGTCGGTCGGCTCGTCCAGCAGCAGCAGGGTGGTGCCCGACAGTTCGAGCAGCAGGATCTGCAACCGGGCCTGCTGACCGCCGGACAGCGTCTCGAAGCGCTGCTCGGCGATGGTCCCGGCCAGCTCGTAGCGGGACAGCACCTTCATGGCCTCGTTCTTGAGCCGGGCGTGCTCGGTCATGACGATCTCGCAGGGCGTCCGGCCGATGAGCTCGGGGCGGGCGTGCGTCTGGGCGAAGTGGCCGGGGACGACCCGGGCGCCGAGCCTGGCCACGCCGGTGTGCCTGACCTCCTCCCCGGCGACCAGGCGCAGGAAGTGTGACTTGCCCGACCCGTTGGAACCCAGCACCGCGACCCGCTCGCCGTACCAGATCTCCAGGTCGAACGGCTTCATCAGGCCGGTGAGCTCCAGTTGCTCGCAGATCACCGCCCGCTTGGCGGTCCGGCCGCCCTTGAGCCGCATGCTGATGAACTGCTCCTTGGGCGCCGCCTCCGGCGGCCCGGCCTCCTCGAACCTGCGCAGCCGCGTCTGGGCCGAGTGGTAGGCGGCGGCCATGGTGTCCATGTACTTGGCCTTCTGCTTCAGCATGAGGACCAGGCGCTTGATCTTGGCGTGCTCCTCGTCCCAGCGCTTCTTCAGCTCGTCGAGGCGCTCGTTGCGCTCCCTGCGCGCCTGGGCGTACGAGCGGAAGCCCCCGCCGTGGACCCAGATGTTGCCGGACTCGACGGTGATGATCCGGTCGGCCGCGTTGGCCAGCAGCTCCCTGTCGTGGCTGACCAGCAGCACCGTCTTGGCCGTCTCGCGCAGCGCCCGCTCCAGCCAGAGCTTGCCCGGCACGTCCAGGTAGTTGTCCGGCTCGTCGAGCAGCAGCGTCTGGTCGGGCCCCCGCAGCAGCGCCTCCAGCACCAGCCGCTTCTGCTCACCGCCCGACAGCGTGTTGACCTCGCGGTACTTGCAGTCGTCGTACGGCATGCCGAGGGCGGCCATGGCGCAGGTGTCCCAGAGCACCTCGATGTCGTAGCCGCCCGCGTCGGTGTAGTCGGTGATGGCCTGCGCGTAGCGCATCTGCGCCTTCTCGTCCTCGCGCTCCATCATCACGAGCTCGGCGGCGTCGAGCCGCCCGGCCGCCTCCCGTACGCGCTGCGGGGCGACGCTGACCAGCAGGTCGTGCACGGTCCTGCCGTCGCGGATGCTGCCGATGAACTGCCGCATGATGCCCAGGCCGCCGGAGCTGGCGACGCTCCCGTCGACGGGCTGCAGGTCGCCCGCGATCAGCCGCATCAGGGTCGTCTTGCCCGCCCCGTTGGGCCCGACGAGCGCCGCCTTGACCCCCTCGCCGACCCGGAAGGACACGTCGTCCAGCAACGGCCGCCCATCCGGCAGAACGTACGTCAGATGACCAACCTCAACGTGCCCCACGACGATTTCCCTCCACAGTTCCCCGCGCAGGGTACACGCCGGTTTCCGTGTCAGGCATCCCGGTATCAGGCGCGTGCGCCTCTCTCCCCTGAGTTCTCCTCCGGCTTCCTCACCGGGCGGGGCGGGGCTGAGCTGGACCGGGAGGGGCAGGGCCGGGCGGACCCGGGCGGGCGGGGCCAGAAAATGCGGTGGGAAACCGTCGGTGCCCGGTGATAGAAAACAGTTTCGACCTTCACCCTCGATCTGCTCGGGAGCGAGCCTGTGGCCACCAGCAGTTCGGAGTTCTCCGTCTCCGGCCGCCCGTACGACAGACGGGGTCCGGTGCGCTGGCTCTGGTCCCATGTCCGCCGCCATCCGGTCCAGCTGACCGGGTTCCTCGGCTCGTCACTGATCATGGTCGTGCTCAACGCCACGGTCCCCGGGCTCACCGGCGAGGCGTTCGACGCCGTGCTGGGCGAGGGCGGCGGCGGGGCGCGGGCACTGGGCGCGATCGCGCTGGGGCTGCTCGCGGTCGTCGTGGCGCGCGGCGCCTTCGACCTCGTCGCGCGCATGGCCAGCGAGGTCCTGGCCAAGCGGCTGGAGCGGGACGCCAGGGACGAGCTCTACGTCAGCCTGCTCGGCAAGAGCCAGACCTTCCACAACAGGCAGCGGGTCGGCGACCTGATGGCGCGGGCGGCCAACGACATCCGGCAGCTCTCCATCATGATCAGCCCGGGGATCGACCTGATCGTCGACTCCGGCCTGACCGGCCTGGTTCCCCTGGTCTTCATCACCGCGATCGATCCTCGGCTGCTGCTGGTGCCCGGCGTCTTCGCGATCACCTTCGTCGTCGCGCTCCGCCACTACATGGGACGGCTCAATCCCGTGGCGACCCGCATGCGGGAGCAGTTCGGCGATCTCAACGCCGGGCTGAACGAGGCCGTCCGCGGCATCGAGGTGATCAAGGTGACCGCGCAGGAGGACCAGGAGCGGCGACGGTTCCGGACCCGCGCGCGGCGCTACCGCGACTCCTTCGCCCACAACGGCCTGGTCCAGGCCCGCTACCTGCCGACCCTGCTCTTCGCCTTCGCGATGGCCGGGGCGCTCTGGCACGGCCTCCACCTCCAGGCAACGGGTGCCATCACGATCGGTGAGCTGGTCGCCTTCATGGGCCTGGTGAGCATGATGGGCTTCCCGACCAACATCTCGATCTTCACCTTCTCGCTGGTCCAGATCGGCGTCGTGTCCTCCCGCCGGATCCTGAGCATCATGAACACCGAGACCGAGCTCGGGCAGCGCGCCGACGGCCACACCGCGCCGATCGGCGGGGCGATCGTCTTCGAGAACGTGACGTTCGGCTACGGGGAGGGCGACCCGGTGCTGCGCGGGGTGACGTTCGCCGTACGGCCCGGTGAGACCGTGGCGATCGTCGGCGAGACCGGTTCGGGCAAGAGCACCCTGGCGAAGCTGGTCCCCCGGATCTACGACGTCACCGAGGGGCGGATCCTGGTCGACGGCGTGGACGTCCGCGAGTGGGACCTCGACTCGCTGCGCTCCCAGATCTCCACCATCGAGCAGGACATCGTGCTCTTCTCCCGGTCGGTGGCCGAGAACATCGCCTTCGGCCTGGGCCAGCGGGTGGAGCGGGACGCCGTCGTCCGGGCCGCGGAGGAGGCCCAGGCCGCCGAGTTCATCGGCGAGCTCGACGACGGCTACGACACGGTCATCGGTGAGCGCGGCATCACCCTCTCCGGCGGCCAGCGCCAGCGCCTGGCCATCGCGCGGGCGCTGCTGACGGATCCGGCGATCCTCGTGCTCGACGACTCGACGAGTGCGATCGACTCCGCCACGGAAGACAGGATCCAGCGGGCCATCGGCCGCGTCCTCGACGGGCGCACCACCCTTCTGATCACCCACCGGCTCTCCCAGATCCGCTGGGCGGACAAGGTCCTGCTGCTTCGCCGGGGCGAGCTGGTCGACTACGGCACACACGACGAGCTGCTCGCCAGGAGCCGCCTCTACCGGCGGATCTTCTCCCACTACGACGAGATCGACGCGACCGACACAGCCGACACGGCCGACGGCGCCGTGTCCGGCGACACCACCGACCCGGCCGTGGTCCTCACGGGCGAGCAGGGAGCGCGGGGCTGATGGGCTTCGTCATGGACGGCCTCGACGCCGAAGACTACGACCGCACCTACAGCGACCGTGACCTCCTCCGCCGGATCCTGTCCTATTTCCGGCCGAAGCTGGGGTCGATGATCCTGGTCGCGGTCATGATCGTGCTGTTCTCGGTGAGCCAGGCGATCATGCCGTTGCTGGTCAGCTGGGGTGTGGACGGGATCGAGGACGGCACGATCACCGGCGTGGGCTGGCAGCTCACCGCCGGCCTGCTGCTCGCCGGGGTGCTCGGCTGGCTGTTCAACTTCGTCCGCCAGTGGTACAGCGCGAAGGTCACCGGCGACGTCGTCCTGCACCTCCGCGAGGACGCGTTCGACGCCGTGCTCAAGCGTGACCTGTCGTTCTACGACGAGACCCCGTCGGGCAAGATCGTCAGCCGGGTCACCTCCGACACCGATGACTTCGCCACCGTCTCCACCCTGACGATGGACCTGATCAGCCAGGTGCTGATGGTGGGCTTCGTCACGATCCTGCTCTTCCTGCGCAGCGTCGAACTCGCCCTGCTGACCCTGCTCGTGGCGCCGATCGTGGTGGGCGTCGCCCTGCTCTTCCGGCGGGTCGCCCGGAGCAGCACCCGCAGGGCGCAGCGCTCGCTGAGCCGGGTGAACGCCACCCTGCAGGAGACCATGGGCGGGATCGCCGTCGCCAAGAACTTCCGCCAGGAGCAGCGGATCTACGACGAGTTCCTCCCCATCAACCGGCAGAGCTACCAGGTGACGCTCAGGCAGGGGTTCGTCTTCTCCGGCATCTTCCCCGTGCTCTTCCTCGTCGCCGGGCTGGCCACGGTCGCGCTCGTCCAGCTGGGCGGCACCGCCGTGCTCGGCGGGCGCCTGTCCGGCGGCGACTGGTTCCTCTTCCTCCAGGGCGTCTCGCTCTTCTGGTTCCCGCTCACCTCCATCGCCGCGTTCTGGTCCCAGTTCCAGCAGGGCCTGTCCGCGTCGGAGCGGGTCTTCGCCCTGATCGACGCGCCACCCCGGGTCGTGCAGACCGATTCCCAGCCGGTCGGCAGGCTGGCGGGCCGCATCGAGTTCCGCGACGTCAGGTTCGGCTACGAAGCCGGAAGCACCGTCCTTCGCGACTTCAACCTCACCGTCGAGGCGGGCGAGAGTGTCGCGCTGGTCGGCCACACCGGTGCGGGCAAGTCGACGCTCAGCAAGCTGATCACCCGGTTCTACGAGTTCCAGGACGGCCGGTTGACGATCGACGGCCGTGACGTCCGTACGCTGGACCTGGCCGGATACCGGCGGCAGATCGGCGCGGTCCCGCAGGTTCCGTTCCTGTTCAGCGGCACCGTCGCCGACAACATCCGCTACCCGAGGCCGGAGGCGGGCGACGAGGAGGTGCTCGCCGCCGCCGCGGCGGTCGGCGGGGGCGACTGGGTCGACGCCCTGCCCGACGGCCTGCGGACCGACGTCGGCGAGCACGGCCGCGCCCTGTCCATGGGCCAGCGCCAGCTCGTCGCGCTGGCCCGCCTGCTCATCCAGGATCCGGCGATCGTGGTCCTGGACGAGGCCACCGCCAGTGTCGACCCGCTGACCGAGGCCCAGATCCAGGAGGGCCTGGACCGGGTGCTGGCCGAGCGCACCTCCATCGTCATCGCGCACCGGCTGTCCACGATCGAGCACGTCGACCGCATCATCGTGCTGGACCACGGCCGGATCGTCGAGGAGGGCGACCACACCACGCTGCTGGCCCGCGGTGGTCACTACTGCCAGGTCTACAACGCCTACTTCCGGCACCAGTCTCCCAACTACCGTCCCGGTTCCGGGTTCGTCTCCGTCTCCGGCTCCGCCTGACCGAGGCCGCCCGGACCGAAAACCCTCCGGGCGCACCGGCCCGCACCCACGATTCGAGCGACCCGCCAGGACAGCGGGACACGGGAGCACGAACGGTGACGGACGGCCGACGTGCCCGTACGTCCCGGATCAAGCGATGGCCGATCTCATCGAAATCCCGCTCGATACGACGGCCGAGCGCCTTCGCGACCCCATGGAAACTACTTGACGTTCAGCATCAAGTAGTTGATGCTGATCACCAGCGCTTGACGCCCAACGTCAAGTAGGGGAGGAAGCATGGACACCTGGACGGAGGCGCGTGACGCGCTCGCGGACGATCTGGAGAGGGTCGTCGGCAGCCGCCTGCTCGATCCGCTCGACATCCTTTTCGGCACGGCGGACCTGATGCGGGACCGGCTGGCGGCGGAGGCCCGCGCCTGGGCCGAGACACTGCTGGGCCAGGACGACCAGGCCGCGACGCACACCGCGATCCGCCTGGTGAGCGCCCTGTACCCGGGAGACGCCCCGTTCGATCCACCGGCCGGGTGGTGGGGCACCCCCTTCGGCCAGGCCGTGCTCCGGAGGGCGGGGCATCCCACCGCCGTCGCCGTCTCCGTGTCCGTGGCCGCGGGCATGCTCGGCATCACCCGCCAGGGCGTTCACGACCTGGCCAACCGCGGCAAGCTCGAACGGCATCCTCCCGGCATCACCGTCGCCTCCATCCGCGTCCGGCTCGCCACCCGCGCGCCGGACCCCGTAAAGGGAGACCACACATGACCAGCGACCACGCCGCTCCCGGCGGCCTCCTCCCGCTCGGCGACGGGCCCGCCGTCAGCCGCCTCGGCTTCGGAGCCATGCAGCTGCCGGGCGCCGGGGCCTGGGGACCACCGGCAGACCCGGCGGCGGCCCGTGCCGTTCTGCGCCGGGCGGTCGAACTCGGTGTCACCCACATCGACACCAGTGACTTCTACGGACCACACGTGGCCAACGACCTCATCCGCGCGGCACTCCACCCTTACCCCGACAATCTGGTGATCGCCACCAAGGTCGGGGTGGTCCGCGACGAATGGCGCGGATGGAACCCCGCCGCCGCACCGGCCGAACTGCGCGACCAGGTCGAGGAGAACCTCTCCCGGCTCGGCAGGGCACGCCTCGACCTGGTCTACCTGCGGGTCGGCGGCGACGGCCTGCTCTTTCCCGACGACACGCCCTTCGCGGAATCCTTCGCCACGCTCGTCGAGCTGCGAAGGCGTGGTCTCATCCGGAACCTCGGGCTCAGCGGGGTCACCACCGCCCAGCTGGCCGAGGCTCGCGAGCTGGACACCGTGGCCGCGGTGCAGAACCGCTTCCATCTTCTCGACCGGGGCGGCTCCGACGTCCTCGCCGCCTGCGAGGAGCACGGGATCGCCTTCGTCCCGTACTTCCCCCTCTCCGCGGGGATGCTGAGGCCCGGCCTGGACACGTCACAGGCTCCGCCCGGCATGGCACCCACCCGGGAGCAGGAGCTCACCCTGGACGATGTCGCCGGTCGGCACGGCGCGAGCCGCGCCCAGGTCGTACTCGCCTGGCTGCTGTCCCGCTCCCCGGTCACCTTCGCCATCCCCGGGACCTCCTCCACCGCCCACCTGGAGGAGAACGTCGCCGCGGCCGGTCTGCGGCTGACCGAGGACGACATCGCCCGGCTGGACAAGCTCGCCTGACCGCCCCCGTCCGGCGATCCGTCGACGGAGGGCGGGGCCCCTGAACTCGTACGTCAGGACCGAAAATATCTCCTGAATCTACGTTAAAAACGTCTGAATACCTATTATCGGCTAAAATAGCGAAAAGTGCACTTTCCTGATCGATGATCGTCATCAGGGCACATTTCTCCAGCGCATCCCGGCCAGCCGGAAATCGAGCCACGGCTTACGACAGAAGCATATTTGTCACCTTATTATTGTTGATTTCAACCTTTCGTATGCTGCGCGGCGAGCGATGATGTTGCGATGAGTGGCGAAAAGAGATGAAAAACGGCGATGAGAGCAGCGGCCACGTGCGGCGGCGACCGCTCCTGATCATCCAAGAGAAGGCCCGCCTGAGCTCGCCGACCGGGTCGCCGATCCGCTCTCTGACCGACCCGTTCCCGCTGGGGGTGCACCGGGCGATCGACGCGGGCGCGGAGGCCGCCGGAATGACCGGCCTGCCCGCCTACGTGCCGCGCCCCCACGACGACCACCTGGCCACCGTCGTACGACGGGCGGTGGCCGGGCACAGCGCGGTCGCGATGCTGGTCGGTGACTCGTCCACCGGCAAGACCCGGGCCTGCTGGGAGGCCGTCCGGCTCCTGCCCGGCGGGTGGCGGCTGTGGCACCCGGCCGATCCCGGCCCTCCCGAGGCGACCGCCGTGGCCCTGGGCTCCCTCGCGCCGCGGACCGTCGTGTGGCTCGACGAGTCACAGTCCTACCTGCTCACCCCCGCGGGCGGCCTGGGCGAGCGCGTCGCCGCCGGGTTGCGGGCCCTGGTGAGCGACCCGGAACGCGGCCCGGTGCTGGTCCTGGGCACCCTGTGGCCCGAGTACTGGGCCGCCCTCACCTCGGCTCCCGTCGCGGGCGGCGACGACCCCCGTACCCAGGCGCGGGCGCTGATGAGCGGCGCGGCCATCCACGTCCCCGACCGTTTCACCGGCCCCCTCCTGGAGGCGGTGCGCGACGCGGCGCGCGGCGATCCACGCCTGGAGCGCGCGTACGCGGGGGCCCGCGACGGCCGGATCACCCAGTACCTGACCGGCGTGCCCGGCATGGTGGAGCGCTACCGCAACGCGCCCGCCCCGGCCAAGGCCGTGATCGAGGCCGCCATGGACGCCCGGCGCGCGGGGCACGGCCCCACCCTCCCCCACGCCCTCCTGAAGACCGCCGCGTTCGACTGCCTGACCGGCTACGAGTACGGCGCCCTGCCCCGGGACTGGTTCGAACGGGCCCTGGCCTACGCCTGCGGTGCTCACGGCCCTCTCTCCCGCGTCGGCCCCCGCCACGACGAGCCGTCCCCGTCCCCCCGCTACCGGCTGGCGGACCACCTGGAACAGCTCGGCCGCGCCGAGCGCCGGACGCGCCCCATCCCCGCGGCCCTGTGGGACGCGCTGGTCTCCCACGCCGACCCCGAGGAGCGGCCGCGCCTCGCCGCCCAGGCGCGGGCCCGCAGTCTCTACCACCACGCCCTCCTGCTGTACGGAGCCGCCGCCACGGCCGGTGACCCCGACGCCCCGCGAGAGGCGATCGCCCTGCTCAGAAAGGTGGGACGTACCGCCGAGGCACTCACCTGGCTGCGGGTGCACGGCGGGCAGGACGACCCCCGGACCCTCGGCTGGACCGCCGCCCTCCTCGACGAGGCCGGACACCGTGAGAGGGCGATCGCCACCTACCGGCGCGCCGCGGAGGCGGGGAACACCGATGCCCCGAGGGAGGCGGTCGCCCTGCTCGTGGCCGAGGGAAGGCCAGGGGAGGCGCTCGCCTGGCTGCGGGCCCACGACTGGTTCGGCGATTCCGGCCTCCCCGTCTGGACCGCGGCCCTCCTCGACCGGGCGGGGCACCACGAGGAGGCCCTCACCGCCTACCGTCGCGCCGCGAAGACCGGGAACGTCGACGCCCCGGAGTGGCTGGCGTCCCTGCTGTACAGGACCGGCCACCCGAATGCGGCGGTCGTCGCCTGCCGCCGTGCCGCGAGAACCGGCGACGGCCACGTCCTCAAGCAGGCCGTCGCCCTGCTGCGGGAGATGGGACGGACCGAGGAGGCGATCACCTGGCTGCGGATCCGCGCCGGGAACGGCGACACCTACGCCCTGTGGGAGGCGGTCGAGCTGCTGCGGGAGTCGAACCGGTTCGGCGAGGCGATCACCTGGCTGAGCGCCCGCGCCGAGACCGGCGACCATCGCGCGATCTCCAAGATGATCGACCTGCTCAGGGAGACGGGACACACCGAGGAGGCGATCACCTGGCTGAGCACCCGCGCCGAGACCGGCGACACCTACGCCTACTGGCGGTCGATCGGCCTCCTCCGGCGGACAGGACAGACGGGGAAGGCGATCACCGCCCTGAGAACCCGGGCGGAGACCGGCGACCGCCTCGCCCTCGAAGAGGCGGTCGAACTGCTGCGGGAGTCGAACCGGTTCGGCGAGGCGATCACCTGGCTGTACGCCCGCGCCGAGACCGGCGACCGGCTCGCCCTCGATCTGCTCCCCCACCTCCTGGAGAGGGCCGGGCGGACCGCGGAGGCGATCGCCGCCCACCGGCGCGCCGCCGAAGCGGGAAACGCCGGGTCGCACTGGCCGATGGCCGCCCTGCTGCACCGGGAGGGCCGCTCGGAGGAGGCCCTGGCCGCGTACCGGCACGCCGCCGAGACCGGGCACACCGGCGACGGCTGGCGGATGGTCGAACTGCTCCAGGAGACGGGCCGGACCGAGGAGGCCCTGGCCGCGTACCGGCGCGCCGCCGAGTCGGGGGACACCGACGCCGGGTGGCGGATGATCGAGCTGCTCCAGCGAGCGGGCCGCACCGAGGAGGCGATCACCTGGCTCACGACCCGCGCCGAGACCGGCGACGCCGACGCCCTGTGGAAGACGGTCGAACTGCTCCAGGAGACGGGCCGGGCCGAGGAGGCCGTCTCCTGGCTGCGAGCCCGCGCCGAGACCGGCGACACCGAGGCTCTCGGGCGGTTCACCACCCTGCTGTACCAGATGGACCGTTCCGGGGAGGCGGTCGCCTGGCTCAGGGCCCGCGCCGAGACCGGCGACACCCACGCCCTGGACCACGCGGTCGACCTGATGTACGAGACAGGCCGGACGGAGGAGGCGATCACCTGGCTGGACGCCCGTACCGAGGCGGGCGACACCGCCGCCCTGACCTGGACCGCCGTCCTGCTGCGCGAGACCGGCCACCCGGAAAGAGCGGTCCTCGCCCACCTGCGCGCCGCCGAACTGGGCCTGCCCGGCGCCCTGCGGCAGGCGGTCGACCTGCTGAAACGCCTCGGCCGCACCGGCGAGGCCGAACGGCTCCGGCGGTACGGGATCACCCCCGGCAGGACATGACCCCCGCGGAGAACGCCCCCGTCGAGAGCCAACCGAGAAGCGTGGTCTGCGTACCGCTCATCGGTTGGCCTCGACGGCGTGAGGCACGACGGGGGCACCCGGCCATGGCGTCCCCCTGACCCGAAGGGCCTGTTCCCCCCTGGCTCCCCTTCAGCCGTCACCTTGGCCGAAGGGGTGTTCCAGCCGCCACCGTTCCCGCCCTGGCCCCCTCGTCAGCCATCACTCCGACCGAAGAGAGTGTTCCAGCCGCACCATTCCCGCCCTGGCCCCCTCGTCAGCCGTCACCCCGCCGAAGACCGCCACCGTTCCCGCCTGGCCTCTCGTCAGCCATGGCCCCGACCGAAGAGGGTGTTTCGGCCACCTTCCCCGCCGAAACCCCCCTTCCCGCCCTGGCTCCCCGTCAGCCGTCACCCTGGCCGAAGGGCGTGTTCCGGCCGCCGCCGTTCCCGCCGCGACCGCCGAAGCCGCCGTTCCCGTCCTGATTGTCGAAGCCGCCGGGATCGTCGGGACCGTTGACCTCGACGCCGCCCTCGTCCGCGGTGTCGTCACGCTGGGGCGGCGCGGGCTGGCAGCTCTGGCCGCACCCGCCGAACCGTTCGGTGTCAAGCGGGGTGAAGGGCGTCGGCTCGACGTTCCTCAGTGCCGCCAGCATCGTGTCCTTCCAGATCGGGCCCGGAATGCTGGCACCGAACACCGAGGGGTAGTACCGGCCGCCGATCGTGACACTGTTCAGCTTGTAGTCCTGCGAGCCGCGTGGGTCGCCGATGCTGACCGCTCCGGCCAGGTCGGGGGTGAACCCGGCGAACCACGCCGTGGCGGAGCTGTCGGTGGTGCCGGTTTTGCCTGCCGCGTCGCGGCCGATGCCGCCCACGTTGCGCATGGTGCCCTTGGTGAACACCCCCGACAACACATCGGCCGCCGCGTCGGCGACCTCGGCGTCCATCGCCTGGCGGCACTTGGGCCTGTAGGTGGTCACCTCACCGTCGCGGTCGGTGATCCGGCTGATCGCCATCGGCGCGCAGTACTTGCCCCGCGCCCCGATCGCGGCGTAGGC